>JAYURC010000202.1:0-5026 GCA_043756405.1 Polaromonas sp. | reverse complement strand
GTGCCGGCCAGCGCGTAGAGGCTGAACAAAGCCTGACCAAATCGTATGAGCTGGATGCTGGCAATCCACTGACTGGCTACAACCTGTCATTGCTCTTGTTTGAACGCGGTGAAATGGTGCGGTCCCAGTTTTACATCCGACGTCTTAACAACAGCGAGCTGGCGAATGCCGAGACTCTCTGGCTAGGTATCAAGATTGAACAGAAACTGAACAATCAGCAAGTGGTGCAGCAATTGGCCAGCCAGCTTAAAAGGCGTTACGGTCAGTCGCGTGAAGCGGCTGCCTTTGACCGGGGTGCTTTCAATGAGTGATGCGCAGACTCTTCAGGATGGTCAAGACTTAGAGGCAACAGCTCAGCCCAAGGCGGGAGCACTACTTAAACAGGCTCGCGAGGCTTCAGGCTTGCACATTGCGGCGCTGGCTGTTTTGCTCAAAGTACCCGTCAAAAAACTTGAGGCACTTGAATCCGATCGGTTTGATTTGTTGCCCGACGCGGTTTTTGTGCGTGCATTGGCATCTAGCGTTTGCCGTACCCTCAAGGTTGACTCATCAACCATACTCGCCCGCTTGCCCCGAAACGATGCGCCCAAGTTTACTTATCAAGGCACGGGGATCAATGAACCCTTTCGTTCTCCTGGCGACGGACCCGGTCCGTCGATATGGGCTCGGGTTTCACGGCCTTCAGTGTTTTCTGGTGTGTTTTTGTTGGTTGGCGCTTTGGTGCTTATTTTTTTACCAAACATCAAAACCGGTCTTCCAGATATCGGGTCAAAGTTGCCTGAACTAAAGGCTAAAAACACAACTACTGAAAAAGCGACAGCAGCCGTTACTTTGGCCGAATCTCCACCTGCTACGCTGCCATCCTCAAGCGCTGCAGTTCTTGCGCCTGGACCTGTCCAGGTTCCAACCACAAACACGGCAAAAGCAGGTGCTGCAATGGCGGCCGTGGGGGCAGTCAGCGCAGCTGCGCCAGCTCAGTTGCCAGCATTGGCGTCAACAGCCCTGAATGCAAACACGTCTTCCCCTGCGTCTGTAGTCACGGGAAACGCCCCGATGGCAAACGATATCGTCTTGTTCACCGCCAAAACAGAGTCTTGGGTAGAAGCCACCGATGCGAAGGGGCAGGTGGTTCTGCGGCGCATTCTTGCGGCGGGTGAAGTCGTCGGGGCGTCTGGCGCTTTGCCGCTCAAGGTTATCGTAGGACGTGCCAATGCGACCCAGGTAGAAATTCGTGGCAAAGCGTTTGATGTCACAGCGATTGCCAAAGATAATGTTGCCCGATTTGAGGTGAAGTAATGACCGCTTGCAATCCTATTGAAGTCGCCCAACCAAAACCACGCAAATCTAGCCAGGCGAAAGTTGTATGGGGCACACGTATCGTCACGGTGGGCGGCGATGCGCCGGTGCGCATACAGTCCATGACCAACACCGATACCGTTGACGCCATTGGCACTGCGATTCAGGTCAAGGAGCTGGCTATTGCAGGCTCCGAGATGGTGCGCATCACGGTCAATACGCCTGAAGCGGCCGAGGCTGTTCCCTACGTGCGCGAGCAGCTGGACCGCATGGGCATTGATGTGCCTTTGGTGGGAGACTTTCACTACAACGGCCATCGCTTGTTGACTGACTTTCCTGCATGCGCCCAAGCACTGTCCAAATACCGCATTAACCCCGGTAATGTGGGTAAAGGCGACAAACACGACAAGCAATTCGGCTTGATGATTGAAGCAGCAGTGCGGTGGAACAAAGCTGTGCGTATCGGTGTCAACTGGGGCAGCCTTGATCAAGAACTGCTCGCGAGTCTCATGGATGAAAACAACGCCCGCGCGCAACCTTGGGATGCAAAACAGGTGATGTACGAGGCGCTGATTACCTCAGCGCTGGATTCCGCACGGTTGGCCGAAAAGATGGGGATGAAACGTGAGCAGATCATCTTGTCATGCAAGGTCAGTGGCGTGCAAGATTTAATATCCGTTTATCGTGAACTGGCCAAGCGCGACACCTACGCTTTGCACCTGGGTCTGACCGAGGCGGGCATGGGTACGAAAGGGACAGTAGCATCCAGCGTTGCCTTGGCTGTACTGCTGCAAGAGGGCATCGGCGACACGATTCGCGTGTCATTAACGCCTCAACCGGGCGAAGCACGTACGCAAGAAGTGGTGGTCGCGTCTGAAATTTTGCAGGCGTTGGGCATGCGCAGTTTTAACCCGAGTGTGACTGCATGCCCTGGTTGTGGCCGCACCACCAGCACCACATTTCAAGAGTTGACCCAGCAAATCGACGATTTTTTACGTGCGCAAATGCCGGTTTGGCGCACCCGATACCCTGGCATTGAAAAATTGAAAGTTGCTGTGATGGGTTGCATCGTCAACGGCCCCGGTGAAAGCAAGCACGCTGACATTGGCATCAGCTTGCCAGGGTCAGGCGAAGCGCCAGCGGCTCCGGTCTACATAGATGGCGAAAAAAGCGTGACTCTGCGCGGTGACAACATTGCCCGAGAGTTTCACGCGATTGTCGAAAACTACATTGAAAAACGCTTTGGCAACAGCGTTGCCGAAGTCATTTAGGAACAGATGGCTGACAAACTGGTTGCCGTCAAAGGCATGAACGACATCTTGCCGCCCGACTCGGCGCGCTGGGAATGGCTGGAGGGTATTGTGCGCACGCTGATGGCGCGCTACGCTTACCGCAACATTCGTACGCCAATCGTCGAGCCGACCCCGCTGTTTGTACGCGGGCTGGGCGAAGTCACCGACATTGTTGAAAAAGAGATGTACTCTTTTGACGACAAGCTCAACGGTGAAGCATTGACCTTGAGGCCTGAAAACACCGCAGGTGTGGTGCGTGCGGTGGCTGAGCACTCGATGTTGTACGAAGGCGGAAAACGCCTGTACTACATGGGCCCGATGTTTCGCCATGAGCGTCCACAGCGTGGCCGTTACCGACAGTTTCACCAAATCGGCGCTGAAGCGCTGGGTTTCCCGGGCGCTGAGGTCGATGCTGAACTGATTTTGCTGGCCGACGCGCTCTGGAAAGAGTTGGGTTTATTGGATGTGCAGCTGGAATTGAACAGCCTGGGTCAACCGGATGAACGCAAGCTGCACAGAACAGCACTGATCGCTTATTTTGAATCGCATAGCGACGTACTGGACGAGGAGGCCAAACGTCGCCTGCACAGCAACCCGTTGCGCTTGCTGGACAGTAAAAATCCGGCTATGCAAGTCATGCTCGAATCTGCCCCCAGACTGATGGACTTTTTGGGTGAAGCGTCGCTTAAGCATTTCAACAGCGTCAAGGCAATGCTGGATGCCAATGGCGTGGCTTATCGTATCAACCCGCGTCTGGTGCGCGGCATGGACTACTACAACCTGACCGTGTTTGAGTTTGTGACCCAAAGCCTGGGCTCGCAGGGCACGATCTGCGGTGGAGGTCGATACGATTACCTGATTGAGCAAATTGGTGGCAAACCAGCACCTGCTGTCGGTTGGGCGCTTGGGGTCGAACGGGTTTTGGAGCTGATCAAGGGGCAGGGTACGCAGATTCCCATGCCGACGCCTGATGCTTATGCTGTTATTCCAGATGCGTCTGGCTTGCCAATTGCCCTGAAGGTCTTGCAGCAGCTTCGCGCCGCTGGAGTCAGCGTGCAAATGCATGCTAGCGCCAGTCAGGACGGCATGGGTAGCATGAAGTCCCAATTTAAAAAAGCTGATGCCAGTAGCGCGCGCTTCGCACTGATTTTTGGTAGCGCTGAGCTTGAGCAGGGCTGTGTTGCTCTCAAGCCCCTTCGCTTGTCGATAGACAGCGATAAAAATGAGCCGGCGCAGGTTCAAACGCTGCATTCGCTGAGCGACGTGGCTTCTTGGGCGCACAAGCTCTTTAGCTAAGGCCGCATTTTTGCCATCTGCTGGCACCCTACAATAACGCACCTCTCAGCGCTGCTTCTAGCGCTGTCTTTCGATTTTCAAACAGACTTTTATGGCAAAACATCTCGATCTGGAAGAACAGGAACAACTTGCCGAGTTTAAGCATTTCTGGAAACAGTACGGCAACCTGATTAGCTGGGTGTTAATCGCCGTTTTTGGCTCAGTTGCCGCCTGGAATGGCTACCAATATTGGCAGGATCGGCAGTTGTCGCAAGCATCCGTGATGTACGACGAGGTTGATCGTGCTGTGCTGTCTGGTGACATGGCTCGGGTTGAACGTTCCTTGGCAGACATGAAGGATCGGTTTGGCGGCACAGTTTACGCAGATCAGGCCGGTCTTTTAGTGGCAAAGTCCTATTATGAAAAAGGCAACACGGATGCCGCCAAAGCTGCGTTGACGTCTGTGGCTGACAAAACCAAAGACGAAGGCTATCAATCGATCGCTAAATTGCGTCTGGCCGGCATCTTAATGGAAGCCAAAGCCTTTGATGAAGCGCTGAAAATATTGGCGGGTACTTTTCCAAAGAATTTTGAGCCTTTGGTCAGTGACCGACGCGGAGATATTTTGGTTTTGCAAAATAAAAAGGCTCAAGCTACAGCAGAGTACGAAAAAGCCTTTAAAGGTTTTGATGAGCGCACTGAGTACCGCCAGCTTGTGGAAGTCAAACTCAATGCTTTGGGAGTTGATCCTGTCGCGCTTCTTGCCAACACCGTGCCCACAACCGCTCCTGCGACTGATTTGGAGATCAAAAAATGAGCTTTTCTACATCATTTAAGCCTCTAGCCCATGCTTTACGTACGCAAGTCGCTATCATCTTAGTAGCTTCGTTGACCGGTTGTTCAGCACTTTCGTCATTGACTGGGCCTGACAAGCCGAAGCCTGCAGAATTACAGCCCGTTAGTGGCGCAGTGTCTGCCAAACAGGTGTGGAGCAACCGTGTTGGTGCTATTAATTTCCCGTTTGATCTTCAGGTGGCGGGTAATGCAGTTTTTGTATCGGGCGGTGACGGTTCTGTAGCAGCTATTGACGGGCGTACTGGTGCTGACCTGTGGCGTGCCAACGCCGGTGCAGCAATAGCGACAGGTGTTGGCAGCGACGGTAA
>JAYURC010000201.1:0-12883 GCA_043756405.1 Polaromonas sp. | reverse complement strand
AGGCACAGCCAACACACTGGACGCCCTGAAAAAAGCGGGCGTACCGGTGCTGGCTTATGGCAATTTCATCACCGTAGCAGTGAACTTTGCCATCCTTGCGTTCATTATTTTTCTGATGGTCAAGCAGATCAACCGCATGAAAAACGAAGCGCCAGCGGCCGCACCTGCCGCTACGCCAGAAGATGTGGTGTTGCTTCGTGAGATCAGGGACAGTCTGAAAAAGTAGACCACACGGGCGCTCACTGCATGTAACCTCTGGCTCCCGAGTGGGTTTGGTTAGTGGCCAGGCAAACATGGTTCAACAGGCTAGCTTTCGACCCTCGCCAGCTGACGCGCCATGCGGATTGCTGCCAGCAAGCTGGCCTCATCCGCTTTGCCCGTTCCGGCAATGTCAAACGCGGTGCCGTGGTCCGGGCTGGTACGTACCAGCGGCAGGCCTAGCGTTACGTTCACGCCCTGCTCTACGCCCAGGTATTTGACGGGAATCAAACCTTGGTCGTGGTACATCGCCACCACAACGTCAAACTCTCCCGGCACACCTGATGGGTTGCGAGCCCGCATGAACACGGTGTCTGGCGCAAACGGGCCGCTCACATGCATGCCTTCAGCCCGCGCCGCTGCAATTGCCGGGGTAATGATGGATTGCTCTTCAGTACCAAATAATCCGCCCTCACCGGCATGCGGGTTCAGGCCCGCTACGCCCATGCGTGGCGGGCGGCCCAGACTTTTGCTTAAAGCCGCATGGGTGATGCGCAAGGTTTGCAAAACACTGTCAAACGTCACTGCTTCAATCGCTTGCCTTAACGACAGGTGAATGCTGACCAGGACGGTTTTCAGCTCGTCGTTGGCCAGCAGCATACGAACGGGCAACTCTTGCACGGATTTGCCTAAAAACCTGGCCGCTTCAAACTGCAGCATTTCAGTATGCCCCGGGAACGCTGATGCCCAGCCGCCAGCAGCGCAGATGGCTTCCTTGTGAATCGGTGCTGTGACCATACCGGCGGCTTGGCCAGCCAGCACGGCCCGAGCCGCCCAAACAATGCAATCAGCTGCTGCCTGACCCACCAAACCACTCACTGAACCAATAGATACTTGCGCTGGCAGCTCACATTTTTGAAGTACCGGTATACATTGGGGCAAAGGCCACTCATCAAGCGGGTCCAGCTGCGCCACAGGCAGCGGCACGGAGCTGGCCACCAAGGCGGCAGCGCGGCGCATGGTGCGCACATCGCCCACGACGACACAGCCCACGACATCTGCCGGATGGTTTTGAAAGACCTTAGCAATGATTTCAGGGCCGATGCCCGCCGCATCACCCATGGTGACAAGAAGTTTTTGAGTCATGCCGGTTTACTGAGTTGAAGCGTCAAATCGTACCTGCAACGGTTTTAAGACTTAAGCCGGCATGTTTGGCGGACGGTACAAAAGCGTGAATGCCTGTTACAAAAAAGTTTGTTGGCCATGGCTTCAGTTCGCGCTGTGCATCGGACTCTGACTGCTGCAGGTACTGGCCAGAACTCTCAAGCGGGGTTGTCTATGTCTATAAATTCATGCGCCAAGCCAAACTGAGCCGCCACGTGTGCGGCAACGGCGGGCGCGCCATAACGCTCAGACGCATGATGCCCGCAGGCCATGAAGGCCACGTTCATTTCCCGTGCGTAGTGCGCTTGGGGTTCTGAAATCTCGCCGGTAATAAAAGCATCGGCTCCTAGGGCAATCGCCGCTTCAAAGTAACCCTGCGCGCCGCCACTGCACCACGCTATTTTTTTAATAGCTGTTTGCGCTTTACTCACAAGGGTAACAGGCCTGTTTAATACATTTTTGATGTGTTCTGACAGTTCAAAAGCGCTTTTAAAGCTGCCGCCATCAGTTTTAACGCCCAGAAAACCCAGGCTTTGATCGCCAAAGCGCGACGTAGCCGTCAGTCCTAATTGCAGACCCAGTTGCGCGTTGTTGCCCAGCTCGGGGTGCGCGTCCAATGGCAAGTGGTAGGCGTACAAATTGATGTCGTGCTTGAGCAGTAACGCCAAGCGCTGCTTCATCCAGCCGGTCACCGTGCCAGACTGGCCGCGCCAGAATAAGCCATGATGTACAAAAATGGCATCGGCTTGTGCCGCCACTGCCGCTTCAATCAACGCCAGGCTGGCAGTGACGCCCGACACGATTTTGCACACGCCCGCCTTGCCCTCCACCTGCAAACCGTTGGGGCCGTGATCTTTAAAGCGTTCAGGCTGTAGCAGTGTGTCAAAGGCGGCTGTCAGGCCGGCCCGGTGGATGTTGGCTGCGGCGGGGTTCGGGGCGGTCATGCAGGGATCCTTGGGATGTGCCGGAATTATCCCTTTTTGAATTTTCAGGCGCAATGAGACAAAATGAGTTCACCTTGGATTTGGCGTTAATTACCCCATCTCCACATCTGCTTTCACACACCCGGCACCCCATGCGCAAAATCTGGCTTTTATTTTCTCAAACTGTCACCGTGCTGGTGGCCGCATTTTTTGTGGTGGCCACACTCAAGCCGCAGTGGATTGACCGCCGCCCGTCCTTGGGTGCCATATCGGTGATAGAAGCACCCGCCAGCAGTGGGCCGCGCAGTGCAATCTCTGGCGGTAGTTTTAGCGCTGCGGCCAAATTGGCCTCAGCTGCGGTCGTCAGTATCAACACCAGCAAAGCCGCTGCCAGAAACACACACGCGGGTGACCCATGGTTCAAGTTTTTTTACGGTGACCAAGGCCGCGAAGAGCCGCAGGCTGGCTTGGGCAGCGGCGTCATCATCAGCGCCAGCGGCTATATTTTGACGAACAATCACGTGATTGAAGGTGCAGACGAGATTGAAGTGGTGTTGCTTGACGCGCGCAAAGCCAAAGCCAAAGTGATTGGTACCGACCCCGAAACCGATCTGGCCATTCTTAAAATTGAACTCGACAAACTGCCTGTGATTGTGCTGGGCAATTCCGACGCGTTGCTCGTCGGCGACCCGGTGCTGGCCATTGGCAACCCATTTGGCGTGGGCCAGACTGTGACGGGCGGCATCGTCAGCGCCTTAGGCCGCAGCAAGCTGGGTATCAACACTTTTGAAAATTTCATCCAGACCGACGCAGCCATTAACCCGGGCAATTCAGGCGGCGCGCTGGTCGACACCACGGGCGCGCTGATGGGCATCAACACCGCTATTTATTCCCGCTCGGGCGGCTCGATGGGTATTGGTTTTGCCATCCCCGTGTCTACCGCCCGGCTAGTGCTGGAGAGCATTGTGAAAGACGGCCAGGTCACGCGCGGCTGGATTGGCGTGGAGCCGCAAGAGCTCAACGCAGAGCTGATGGAAACCTTTAACGTCAAAACCAAAGAAGGCGTGATCATTACCGGCGTGTTGCAAAACGGCCCTGCCGGGCAAGCTGGCATCAAGCCCGGTGACGTGATCACAGCCGTTGATGGAAAAGCGGTAGCCAACGTGACTGAACTGCTGGGTGCGGTGGCAGCGCTTAAGCCCGGTGTGGCTGCACCACTGAGCGTGCAGCGGGCGGGCAAAACAACTGATATTTCAGTCACGCCAGCCAAACGGCAGCGGCCCAAAGCGCAAAATTAAGCTTGCAATGCGCTACTAAAAACGCAGCGCCTTACACACGTCTACCAATAGGCAGCAAGCGCAGAACCTTAGTAAGGCCGTCCCGGCCACTGGCAGCGCGGCCCACCAGAGCTGTGCCGACGCCAAGCCCGGCAGTGCGTACGATAAATGAAGGATTTCTGCGGGTCAGCCACCATGCGGAGAGCCCTAAACCAAGAGTCAGCCAGTGCTCGCCGGGTATGCCAGAACGAGTTTGATCATATTGTTTGAGCTGTTGATACGTGTTGAGTTTTTTCATAGTGGGTCAGCGGTAATACAGTGATTGCAACGCAAGGCGAGCAGGCTATTCGATGCGGGATGAGAACGTGTCCGAATCAAGTTTTTCCAAAAATTGGCTTGGTTTGAAACACGCAAAAGAATCGTCCGATTTCTTTTTAAGCGCTTGCCGCAGCATTGCGCTAAAAACCTTGTCAGTGATTTCCGCATGATGGGTTTGACCGTCCAGCCAAAGATTCAAACCGGTTTAAACCAAGTGCCTGACACCTGACACACAACCCTCGCATCACCCTACAAAACGCACTTTGGCTTTTGCCTACGCTGACTTGAACCCAGTGAAGGCACTTTTTAAGTGGCTTGTTATTGCTATGCCAGACCGGGCTGTGTGTTCAAACCATTGCTTTAAGGACGAAATCATGAAAGCGTTGACCTACCAGGGCTTTAAGGACGTACGTGTCGAGTCAGTCCCCGACCCGATCCTGCTGGCAGACGATGACCTGATTTTGAAGGTGACTGCGACGGCGATTTGCGGGTCAGACCTGCACATCTACCGCGGCAAAATTCCCGCCATGAAGGATGGCGACATCCTGGGGCATGAATTCATGGGCATTGTGGAAGAAACAGGCGCTGGAGTCACCCAACTCAAAAAAGGAGACCGGGTCGTTATCCCGTTTGTCATTGCCTGTGGCCAATGCTTTTATTGCAACAAGACGCTGTTTGCTGCCTGCGAAACCACCAACCCCGGACGCGGCGCGATCATGAATAAAAAGTCTTCCACTGCGGGTGCTGGGCTTTTTGGCTATAGCCATTTGTACGGCGGCTACGCCGGCGGACAGGCCGAATATGTGCGAGTACCCAAGGCTAATGTGGGGCCTTTGAAAATACCCGACGTGCTGTCAGACGAGCAGGTGCTTTTTCTATCTGACATTTTGCCCACAGGCTACCAGGCTGCTGTCAATGCGCAGCTTGGTCCTGGATCATCAGTAGCGATTTTTGGCGCTGGGCCAGTTGGCCTGATGGCGGCCTTGTCCGCACGATTCTTAGGGGCAGAGAAGATTTTTATGGTTGATCACAACGCCTATCGGCTTGAGTTTGCACGGCAAACATATGGTGTGATTCCCATCAATTTTGATGACGATGACGACCCGGCGGATACGATTTTGAAAGCCACGGAATTTCGCGGCGTGGACGCCACCATTGACTCTGTCGGTTTTGAAGCCAAGGGCAGCGCACTGGAAACAGCCCTGACCACCTTGAGGCTTGAAGGGTCTAGCGGAAAGGCATTAAGACAGTGCATGGCGGCAACACGCCGCGGCGGGGTCGTCAGCGTGCCTGGGGTGTATGCCGGTTTCATTCACGGCTTTTTGTTTGGCGATGCCTTTGAAAAAGGTTTGATTTTTAAAATGGGGCAAACCCATGCGCAGCGTTACATGCCGGAATTGCTTGAGCATATTGGCAATGGAAAGATGAAACCAGAAGTGATCATCACCCACCGCATGCCCCTTGACGAGGCAGTGCGAGGCTATGAAATATTTGAAAAGAAAGAAGAAGAATGCCGAAAAGTGGTGCTGCTGCCGTGAACGCTGGCGTACGGGGCGGCTTTGGCTTTTTAGCTACAGCAGCCTAGGTCAGTTGTCGGTGTTTTTCCATTTCCATATCATTCGTGCGCGCGAAGGCGAAGCGACGACAGTACAAACGTACGACTAGCGAAGCCGACAAAGTGCACGGATGATATGGAAATGGAATTACTTGGTCTACGTTAACGCGGCTTGGCAACTTGCCGATGTATTTCTGCTGCCAACTGCGCGGGCAAGATTTTTTGACCCCAGCACAATAACCTTGTTTAACCACCCGGCGACAACATAGGCCTGGCCGTTCTGCATTGCCTTGAAGCCTGCCTCAGCGACTTTTGCCGGATCCATCTGTAATTCTTTTCTTGATCCGATAAAGGTAGTGAGCATGCCAGCCCTGGCAAAAGCATTCGTTCGGGTAGCGCCGGGTATCAGGCAGGTGACGGTGACCGATGTATCTTTAAGTTCATTGCGCAAAGCTGCCGCCAATGAATTGATGAAAGCCTTGCTTGCGTTGTACACAGCGTGAAAAGGCCCCGGCTGAAACCCCACGATAGAGCCTGTGACCAATATACGTCCCTTGCCATTACTTACCATTGACTGAGCTATTTTTTGCACAAGGTACAGGGTTCCCGTCACATTGGTATTGATGACATGCTGAATATCGCTGAAGTTCTGGTCAAGAAAATAACCGCCCAACCCCAATCCGGCATTGGCCATCAAGGCGTCCACGGCTCGATCACCAATCGCATCCAGAAGTCGATCTATATTGGCCAAATCAGACAAGTCGGTCTGAAGTGTTTCCACTTTCACGCCCGTTGCGCCCAGATGCTCAACAGCATCCAGCAAAGGCAAATCAGCCACAAGCATCAGGTCGTACCCTTGCGTCGCAGCGCATTTGGCGAGGTGAAAACCAATGCCTGACGATGAACCGGTGATGACTGCAAGGCGGGTTTTCAATTCGTCATAGGGTTTAAAACCTTTTTAATTTTTTGAGGCAAAAACACAAACCGTGCAGTCATGCAGCCAACTCAAGCTGACAACTGCCATCAATTACTACGCCATTGTGTTTGACTGTCTCCCAGCGTCGGTCAGACAGCGGTGCGGCAGTGCGTCAGGGTTTTTCGGCGCAAACGACGACGTTTGGCAGGACACGGTCATGCCCCAAAGTTGGGCTAACCGCAACCTTGTTCAGCAGCGAGTTTTCGAACAGATTACAAAGAGCCCGACGGGACACGAAAGCAGCAAATAGTATTGCTATATTTTTAATAGCTACTAGCGCACGTATTTGTTGGGCTATAACACTAAAACTTATGAAAAAAGGCCTGAAAAGGCTTTTGAATCCAGCTTTACCTGTTTAAGATTCCGCAGCGTCAGTGGTGGCGGTTTCATCTGGCGCCTTGGTGTTTTTGATAAACAGTTGCGCGGCAATGATGCCGACTTCGTACAAGCCACCCACCACGGCTAGCAGCATGAGCATCGAACCTGCATCGGGTGGTGTTACCAGTGCCGTGACCACAGCGGCAATGACCCAGAAGTAGCCCCGGTATTCACGCAGTTGTGCCACGCTGAGTACGCCCATGCGAACCAGCAAGATCACGGCAATCGGTACTTCAAAAGCCAGGCCGAAGGCCAGGAACATGCCCAGTACAAAGTTTAAATACTCTTCAATATCTGGCGCGGCCGTGATCGACTTGGGCGCGAAGCTCTGAATAAAAGTAAAAACCTGGCCAAACACAACAAAATAGCTGAATGCCACACCGATGAAAAACAGCAGCGTGCTGGACACCACCAGCGGCATGACGAGCTTTTTTTCATGCGAATACAAACCAGGTGCTACAAACGCCCACACCTGGTACAGCACCACCGGTAGGGCAACCATGAACGCAGCCATGAACAAAATCTTGATGGGCACCACAAACGGCGAAATCACGTTGGTGGCAATCAGCGTAGCGCCCTTGGGCAATGTGGCCACCAGCGGTGCAGCCATGATGTCGTAGAGCGTCCCGGGGCCAGGGTAAATAGCCAAGCCAGCCGCTGCAATACCAATGGCCAGCACTGCCCATATCATGCGGTTGCGCAGTTCCATCAGGTGCTGCACAAAGGGCTGTTCAGTACCTGCCAGTTCATCAGGTTTGTCTTGCTTGGGTTCTGACATGAGGTGGTATTGAGGTCACTAAACGCCGGGTATTGCTATTACCAGCGGCAAAAATTTAAGTCGATTTAACAGGCCTGAAGCGCGCCACGCGCGCCGCACCTGACTGTGTACGTGTGCGCGTGCCCGAACGGACTTTGTACCACTGGGGTGTGGCGCCTTTTTTCAGTCGCCACTTCTTTTTGGGATGCTTGTATTCAGGAAAAACTTCCATGCCCGGCAAGCTTGACGACGAGCTGCTGTCGCCTGCCTGTCCAGTCGTTTCAGACCACGACTTTTCAAAATCACTGGCGTTGGTTTGAATCGAATTTTCAACGTCGCGGGCAGCGCCCTCGACCGTCTCTTTCATCTTTTTCAACTCATCGAGTTCCATTGACCGGCTGACCTCTTGCTTGATATCTGCCACGTAACGCTGCGCTTTGCCCAACATGGTGCCAATGGTGCGCGCCAGGCGTGGCAGCTTTTCAGGGCCAATCACGATCAGCGCGACTGCGCCTATCAATGCGATTTTGGAGACGCCGAGATCAATCACCGATTACACGCCGCAGCGCAGGGCCGCCCCAAGAAAGGCACGCCCCGGCGGGGGGCAGTGAAGTACGCAAAGCGACAAGCGAGGGGGTTCACAATTTTTTAGCTTCGACGTCGATGGTCGTTTTGTCCGCAGGCTTGTCAGCCGCTTGCGAGTTTGTAACTGCAGCTGTTTTGTCGTCAGCGGGTGTAGCGCCGCCGTCTTTCATGCCGTCTTTGAAGCCCTTGACCGCGCCGCCCAGGTCACCACCCATGTTGCGCAGTTTTTTGGTGCCGAACACCATGACGACGATCAACAACACGATCAGCCAGTGCCAAATAGAAAATCCACCCATGATTTGCTCCTAATACTTCAGTTGAAGGTTTGCTAATAATCGTTTGATTCTAAAGGGGTTGCAATACCGTATATCGTGAAACGCCAATCAAGCTGCGAAGCGACCGGCCGCCCCAAGCAAAGCGACTGCCCCCTTGGGGGGGGCAGCAAAGTACACGAAGTGACCAGCGTGGGGGTCGCATTTATCCTTTTAGCCAAGGTCTTGGCCCGCCCATGACATGAATATGCAGGTGATGCACTTCCTGGCCGCCTTCTGCACCCGTATTCGCCACAATCCGGAATCCGCCCTCAGGGTACGGCTTGCACCCTTGCTCGATGGCCAGTATGGGCGCCAGCACCATCATGCGGCCCAGCAACGCAGCGTGCTCTGGCCCCGCCTGCGCCATTGAGGCAATGTGCAGCTTGGGAATTATCAAAAAATGAACGGGCGCCCAAGGATTGATGTCATGAAAGGCGAAGATCTCGTCGTCTTCGTACACCTTGCGGCTGGGTATTTGACCCGCGGCGATTTTGCAAAAGATACAGTTGTCAGGCTGGCTCATATCCATCAAGGCAAAGGCTGGTTAGTTGCCGGACGCAGGCTGGCAAAACGCATCCAACCACGTATGCAGCGGTACAAGTACCACAGCCACACGATACCGTAGGCAATGGCACCGGGTAAGAACAGCAGCAACCACAGCGGCGACAGTAACACCAGCCAAAGCAGCGTCCACCAAAAGGTACTGATCATGTAATTGTGGTGGTCAATGTAAATCGCATCCGATTCGTCGGCTCTGCGCAGGTAGTTGATAAAAAGCGCAATGATGGCAAACACGCCACCGCTGAACCACGCCAGCGTATGCATACCGTAAAGCACGTGCATCACGGTGCGGTCGCCGCTACTTTTGGCGTCAAATTCAGCAAGATTGGTTTCACTCATGTTCTGGTTCTCCTTGTCTAAGGTTTATAGCTTGCTATCAGATTCGCGCTGTACAGCTTTGCGCAACGCTTTTTCTTCGATGCCGCTGGTGCCCGCACGTCGCTCGAGTTCTACTATGACGTCAGCTGGATTCAAGTTGTAGTGTGCGAGTGCAATCATCGAGTGAAACCACAAGTCTGCAACCTCGCCGACCAGATTGGCTTTCAGCTCGGGTGTTGCCGGGTTGTAGTCAAGGTCTTTGGCGGCCATCACAGCTTCAGTGGCCTCTTCACCGATTTTTTTCAAAAACGCGTTCGGGCCTTTGTGCAGCAAGCGCGCAACGTAACTGGTGTCAGGATCGCCTCCATTGGCCACTTTGCGGCTTTCAATGATCAGCGCCAAACGGGCTAGGGAATCGTTTGAGGTCATGACAGTTACTTATAGATGCTTGCCGGGTCTTTCAAGACTGGGTCGGTGCTTATCCAGCGCCCATTTTCGTACAAACTGAAAAAACAACTGTGACGACCCGTGTGGCAAGCAATGCCAGGTTCATGCCCGAGTTGCGTTACTTTGAGCAGCACCACGTCGCTGTCACAGTCCAGACGAATTTCATGCACCGTTTGCACATGACCCGACTCTTCCCCCTTAAACCACAGCTTGCCCCTTGACCGGCTGAAGTACACGGCGCGGCCAAGTTCAGCCGTTTTTTGCAGCGCCTCGCGGTTCATCCAGGCAAACATCAGCACGTCGCCGGTTGATGCCTCCTGCGCAATGACAGGCACGAGGCCTTTGTTGTCCCATTGGATTGTGTCTAACCAGTTCATGGTCACATTCTCACAGGTATGCCCCGCCCCGCCATGAATTGCTTGGCCTGTTGCACTGTGTATTCGCCGTAGTGAAAAATACTCGCCGCCAGCACCGCATCAGCACCGCCAATTTGAATGCCATCGGCCAGATGAGCGAGACTGCCCACGCCGCCCGAGGCAATCACCGGCACGCTAACCGCGTCGCTCACGGCGCGGGTCAGGGCCAGGTCAAAGCCGGATTTGGTGCCGTCGCGGTCCATGCTGGTCAGCAGAATTTCGCCAGCGCCGCGCTGTGCCATCTCTAGCGCCCAAGCCACAGCGTCAAGCCCGGTGTTTTTGCGGCCGCCGTGGCTGTACACGTCCCAGCCGGGGCCGCGTGTTTGAGCCTCTTCGTCGCTGCGGCGTTTTGCATCAATCGCCACCACGATGCACTGCGCGCCATATTTGGCAGATGCGTCTTCAATCACCTGCGGGTTAGCGATGGCAGCGGAATTAAAACTCGTTTTGTCAGCGCCCGCATTAAGCAGCCGCCGCACATCATCAACCGTCCGCACACCACCACCAACGGTCAGCGGAATGAACACTTGAGACGCCACAGCTTCGATGATGTGCAAGATCAGGTCACGCCCATCACTGGTGGCGGTGATGTCTAAAAAGGTCAGCTCGTCAGCGCCCTGATCGTTGTAGCGGGCCGCAATCTCTACCGGGTCACCGGCATCGCGCAGTTGCGTGAAGTTCACGCCTTTGACGACGCGGCCGTCCGTCACGTCCAGGCACGGAATGATTCTTTTGGCGAGCATATGAAAGCGTTGTTAGGAAGTGAGGAAGTGAGGAAGTGAGGAAAAGTTAAGCGGCCAATGACTGAATGTTAAAGGGCTTCAAGCTGCTGCCAACCAGTCCACGATTGTCCCGCCGCCAGCACCTCGGGGGTATTGATACGTGCGGCTTCAATACAGACCATCTTTTCCCAGCCATTGGCGGGCATGTCCGCAAGTGTGGCGCAAAGCTTGGCACCAGGGTTCCAGACCACGGCGTCCGGCAGGCCCCTAGACTGGGTGATCTTGAGGCGTCCAGAGCCATGCGCGAGCTCAAGCGGCGCGTTGACGTTTTCATAGACCCGATCGGTCTCGCCCCGAAACGACAGCAGATCCGCCGGCTGAATGTCCCGATGCTGGGGCTGTTCAAGGTTCTTGACACCGTCCCAGTAGCTGAGGCCAGCCAGTCCTGCGACAGTCGTCAAACGGACATCTGCAACGGCCAGGTAGCTATGCAATGCCAGCGCAAAAGGCCAGGGCACTGAGCCCAGGTTGGCGACTTCAAAGGTGACGCGAAGATATTGGGGCTTGAGGTCCACAGTCAGATTAGCTTTAAAAGCATGCGGCCAGACAGCGCGGGTGGAGTCGCTGTCGGACAGCTCGAAATGGGCCTGAGTAGCCCCGATTGATTGGTTAACAGTTGTGACCGTCCACGTCTGGTTACGCGCAAAACCGTGCTTGGGCAGCTGCCGCCCGGCCAGCCAGCGCTGGTTGAACTGCGGAAAGCACACCGGCACACCACCACGAATGGCGCTGCTGCCGTTCATGACAGCCTTCGGACTCAGGTAGAAATGCTCGCGGCCCTCGGCAGTTTGCCAGGACAAAACTTGCGCGCCATACAGCGAGATGATGGCGCGGTCGCCTTGCGGCAAATCAATCTGGATGCAGCGCTGACCGTGAAAATCGAATTCGGCCGCGGCGCTGCCTGCCGTCATGTCGCCAGCTCATCGGCGCGCGCCTGCGCAGCTTCAAAGTCCAGATCGCCGCTGTAAATGGCACGGCCGCAGATCACGCCCTCAACACCCTCGTCTTCCACCGCACAAAGTGCTTCAATGTCAGACATGTTCGACAAACCGCCAGATGCAATAACAGGAATCGTCAACGCTTGCGCCAGCTTGACGGTGGCGTCCATGTTGATGCCGCTGAGCATGCCGTCGCGGCCAATGTCGGTGTAGATCACTGACTCAACACCGAAATCCTCAAACTTTTTGGCCAGTTCAATGACGTTGTGACTGGTGATTTTGCTCCAGCCGTCGGTGGCAACCATGCCGTCCTTGGCGTCCAGTCCAACGATGATGTGGCCGCCAAATGCGTTGCAAGCATCTTTTAAAAAACCCGGATTTTTCACCGCCGCTGTGCCAATGATGACGTAGCGCAAACCGGCATCCAGATAGCGTTCAATGGTGTCCAGGTCGCGGATGCCGCCGCCCAGCTGCACATCAATTTCCAGTCCTACTTCAGCCAGTATTTTTTTGATCGCCAGGTCGTTTTTGGGTTTGCCCGCAAACGCACCGTTCAAGTCAACAAGGTGCAGGCGGCGCGCGCCTTTGTCGACCCAGCGTCTGGCCATGGCCGCCGGGTCCTCGCTAAAGACGGCTGATTGATCCATGTCGCCTTGTTTGAGGCGAACGCAGTGACCGTCTTTCAGGTCAATCGCGGGGATAAGTAGCATGTTGCGGTTAAAAACGAAAAAGTGAACTGAAAAATAGGGCGAACAACATCGACCAGAGAAAATCAGCAATTCGGCACGAGGCTCCTACACGACGCTCTCACACGACACTTTCAGAACGGATCAGGGATTCCAGTGCAGAAAATTGCGGTACAGCGCCAGCCCTTGGTCGGCACTTTTTTCGGGGTGAAACTGGGTCGCAAAAATATTATCGCGTGCAATCGCTGCGGTAAAGCATTGGCCATAGCAAGTCACGCCCGCTGTGTGGC
>JAYURC010000200.1:0-12898 GCA_043756405.1 Polaromonas sp. | reverse complement strand
AAAACTTGGCGACCCCACGGGGATTCGAACCCCGGTACTCACCGTGAAAGGGTGATGTCCTAGGCCTCTAGACGATGGGGTCAAAGCCTTGGAACTTGTCAAACATCTTTGTGCTTTCACACATCAACCTGACAAAACCTCTAAAAAATTCTCAACAAACACCAATCAGATTGGTGGAGGTAAACGGGATCGAACCGATGACCTCTTGCATGCCATGCAAGCGCTCTCCCAGCTGAGCTATACCCCCTCTGGAAAAAACATTACTGCAAATTCCGTCAAGCCTTGAATTATAGCCCGAAAACAAACGCGGTTCCAAGCTTTTCGGCAACACACTCGATTGCAGCAAATAAATTCAATGCTGTAAAGAAAAATAGCCTAGAGGGTTAAGCCTCTAAGCTATCGGTCTAGAACATACATTCTGGTGCGGCTGGCAGGAATTGAACCCACGACCCCTTGGTTCGTAGCCAAGTACTCTATCCAACTGAGCTACAGCCGCTGAGCTTTAAATTATAGCTTATTCAATCTCATGAAATGGTGGGCCGTCACAGACTTGAACTGTGGACCAAAGGATTATGAGTCCTCTGCTCTAACCAACTGAGCTAACGGCCCGAACCAACAGCTATTGTAAGTGCCTGCATACTGCAGTTACTTGCTATGGCTTAATGCGGTGCTGACCAGCTTGGATGTGATGTCAACAATCTGAATCATTTTTTCATACGGCATGCGCATGGGGCCTATCACGCCTAGCGTGCCAACCACCTTGCCATCGACTTCATACGGGGCCGTCACAACTGACAGCTCCTGGTAGGGGATGACCTGACTTTCGCCGCCGATATAGATGCGCACGCCTTCAGCCCGGCTGGATACGTCTAGCAGCTTCATGAGCTGGGCTTTTTGTTCAAACAAGTCAAACAGTTTGCGCAAATTGCCCATGTTGCTTGAAAAGTCGCTAACCGTCAGCAAATTTCGTTCGCCAGAAACGACGACTTCATCTCTTGATTCAATGGCTTCAGAGCTGACCTGTACAGCGGTTTGCATCAAGGTGGCAATTTCTCCACGCAAGGCCTCAACCTCGTTCTTCAGCCTTTCACGCACTTCTTCAATCGCCATGCCGGCGTAGTGTGAATTTAAAAAATTTGCCGCTTCAATCAATTGCGACTGGGTGTAATCAGCTTCAGTAAAGATAACCCGGTTTTGCACATCACCGTCTGGCGAGACGATGATGACCAAAAAGCGGCGATCCGACAATCGTAAAAACTCAATATGCTTGAACACCGAACTGCGCCGGGGCGCCATCACCACCCCTACAAATTGCGACAGACTTGACAGCATGTGCGCAGCGCTGTTTAAAACTTTTAACGGCTGGTCAGGTGCCAGGCGTTGCGCACCCAGACCAGACGCATGCATGAACGGGTCGGTCTGCATGGTCAGCATGGTGTCGACAAAAAGCCGATACCCAAGCGCCGTAGGGATGCGCCCTGCCGATGTGTGCGGGCTGACAATCAAGCCCAGTTCCTCAAGGTCACTCATCACATTGCGAATGGTCGCAGGCGATAACTCCAAGCCTGAAGCCTTTGACAGCGTGCGTGAGCCCACCGGCTGTCCATCAGCAATGTAGCGCTCAACAAGAGCTTTCAACAACAGTCGCGCACGATCGTCCAACATCTTGTCATTCTAAGGAGCTTGTTATGCATCTTGTGATGTAATTTGGAGATGAAGTCGCAATTCCGTCATGTCGCCCTCATCGGCAAATACCACGCGCAAGGCTCGCGTTTGGCGTTGGACAATATCGCACAATTTTTAAATGCGCAAGGCTGCGATGTAGCCCTTGAAAAAGACACCGCCAGCAACACCGGCATGACGCAATACCCAATTCTGGATGTTGCCGCCATAGGCGCGCAATGCGATCTGGCGCTTGTCGTAGGTGGTGACGGCACCATGTTGGGCATTGGGCGCGTTTTGGCAAAATTTGGTGTGCCCCTGATCGGCATCAACCAGGGCCGGCTAGGCTTTATCACTGATATTGCTTTTGACGACTACCAAACCGTCTTGGGGCCGATGCTTCGCGGCGATTTTGAAGAAGACCGCCGCTGGATGATGCAGGCGCGCGTCATGCGTGATGGGCGCTGCGTGTTTAACGCCACGGCCATGAATGATGTGGTGGTCAATCGGGGGGCAACGTCGGGCATGGTCGAGCTGCGGGTCGAAGTCGACGGGCGTTTTGTTGCCAACCAGCGCGCTGACGGCTTGATAATTGCGTCGCCCACCGGGTCTACGGCTTACGCACTGTCCGCAGGTGGGCCATTGCTGCACCCGTCCATCGCGGGCTGGATTTTGGTGCCAATTGCACCCCATACCTTGTCAAACAGGCCTATTGTGCTTTCAGACAGCGGGGAAGTAGCTATTGAAATAGTAGCAGGCCGCGACGCCAGCGCCAACTTTGATATGCAGTCCCTCGCCAGCCTGATGCTGGGAGACCGCATCGTCGTCAAGCGGTCAGACTATCAAATGCGCTTTTTGCACCCCAAAGGCTGGAGCTACTTTGACACGCTGCGCAAAAAGCTGCACTGGAACGAAGGCGCGGTATGAACGCTTTAAAAGCCGTTAATTTATGAGCTTGAAAAGCATATCGCTGCGCGATTTCGTGATCGTTCACTCGCTGGATCTTGATCTGGCGGACGGCTTTACCGTTTTGACGGGTGAAACCGGTGCGGGCAAGTCGATATTAATTGATGCGCTGCAATTAGCGCTCGGTGCGCGGGCTGATGCGGGTGTCGTGCGTGAGGGTGCGCAGCGCTGTGAGATAAGTGCTGAATTTGACAGCCCGACATCACTTGCTGCCTGGTTGGAGCAAGCAGGTTTCGCAGTCAGTGACTCTTTACTGGTACGGCGCACGATAGACACCCAAGGTAAAAGTCGAGCGTGGATTAACGGCAGTGCGGCAACCGCATCGCAGCTTAAAGACATTGCCGACAAGCTGGTTGACATTCATGGCCAGCACGCCTGGCAAAGTCTCACGCGGCTCGAATCAGTACGTGGACTGCTGGACTCTTACAGTGGTTTGAGTACCGACCGCCTAAGTGTGCTTTGGCACGACTGGCGGCAAGCACAAAGGGCGCTGGTTGACGCCCGTGCCGCCCAAGACAGCCTGCAACGCGAACGAGAGCGCCTGGCCTGGCAGATTGGCGAGCTGGACAAGCTTGCGCCCGCACAAGATGAGTGGAACGAACTCAATGCACAGCACAGCCGCCTGTCAAATGCGCAAACCTTGCGTGATGCTGTGCAGACCGCGCTAGACGCGTTGGCGGAATCGGATCAAAACGCAACCAGCTTGCTAGGACGGGCACAAAGCGTTCTGCTCAACCAGTCGCACATTGAGCCGCAGTTCAACGCGCTCGTCGAGGTTCTCAGCAGCGCCCTTGCGCAAACTGAGGACGCTGTGCATTCATTGAATAACTATGCCCGCCATGCTGAGCTGGAGCCTCAACGCTTGAGCCAACTTGATGAGCGTTTGAGCCTGTGGATCAGCCTGGCCCGGCGCTACAAGCGCCAGCCTGCGCAACTGCCCGAGTTGTTGGCCCTTTGGCGTCAGGAGTTGCAAAAGCTGGACGAAGCCGCTGACCTTGCAGCGCTGGAAAAGCTTGAAAAGAAGGCACACAGCATTTATCTTGACGAAGCCAAAGCCATTACAAAGCTGAGGTTCAAAGCTGCGCCAGCGCTGGCCAAAGCCATCACGCAGGCCATGCAAGGCCTTGGCATGCAGGGGGGGCAGTTTGCAGTAGCCCTTAACCCGCTGGAACACCCTGCGCAACACGGGCTTGAGCAAGCTGAATTTTTGGTGGCTGGACATAGCGGCAGCACGCCGCGCCCGGTGGGCAAAGTCGCTTCGGGCGGCGAGTTGTCGCGCATTGCACTGGCTATAGCAGTGACTACCAGCCAGTTAGGTCAAGCGCAAACCCTGATATTTGACGAAGTTGATTCAGGTGTGGGCGGGGCAGTGGCTGAAACGGTGGGGCGCCTGATGAAGCAGCTTGGTAAAGACCGACAGGTCATGGCAGTCACGCACTTGCCGCAGGTTGCAGCTTGTTCTGACCAGCATCTTGTTGTTGCCAAACTGACAGAAAAAGGCAAAACCTACAGCACCGTCGAGGCTGTTGTCGGCGAAGCACGCGTGGCAGAAATCGCGCGCATGTTGGGCGGCGAAAGGCTGTCAAACACCACGATGGCGCATGCCAAGGAAATGTTGGGGCAATGAAACCTTCACTCGCCATGGTGTTGATCACCGGCATGTCAGGCTCTGGCAAATCGGTGGCGCTGCATGCACTCGAAGATGCTGGTTATTACTGCGTTGACAACCTGCCGCCTGAGCTTTTAAGCCCGTTTGTTGCCCTGGAGCGTCAGCACGGAGCCAGCAAGGTGGCCATTGCCATGGACGTACGCAGCGCCACATCGCTGCCACTGGTACCCAAACAACTTGAACAACTGCGCGCAGAAGGCGTTGCTATGCAATCGCTGTTTCTGGATGCCAGTACCGACACGTTGGTCAGACGCTTTTCAGAAACTCGCCGCCTGCACCCGCTGTCGCGCATGGAAGCATCAGACCAGCACCGCGCGCTGGTCGATGCGATTGAACTGGAGCGTGAATTACTTGGCGACATCCGCGACCAGTCGCATGTGCTGGACACGAGCATGATTCGCTCGTCCCAATTGCAGGGTTATGTCAAGTCATTGATTTCTGCACCTGCTACGCAACTGACTTTGGTGTTTCAGTCATTTGCTTTCAAGCGCGGCATACCCCTGGATGCAGACTATGTTTTTGATGTGCGCATGTTGCCCAATCCACACTACGAGTCTGAGCTGCGTGAACTGACAGGCAAAGATGAATCAGTCGCCAGCTACCTGCGGTCGCACCAGGAGGTCGATGACATGTTCACTGACATTGAAAAATTTATCGTGCGCTGGCTAAAGACTTTGGTACGAGACCACCGCAGTTATGTGACCGTGGCGATTGGTTGCACCGGAGGGCAGCACCGCTCGGTATATTTGGTTGAGATGTTGGCGCGCAGCTTTGGTCACAGCTGGCAAACTCTCAAGCGGCACCGCGAGCTGGACGCGCGCTGATATTCATTGATCTGGCTCGGTTTCAAGCAACTTGCGAATCGGTGCTGGCAATCCCAGCTGCGGCCACTCGTCAGGCAAAAACCAGCGCCCTGCCTCAGTTGCACTATGTGACAGCATTTTGGGGGTTGCAGAAAACTTGGCAATAACCGGGCTCAGATGCATGTCCTTGTTAGTCAAAACATGCTTGAAAGACGACAAAAACTGGAGTTGCGAGCGACTGTGCGCTGGTAAAAAATCAAGCAATGCTTGTTCACTCGTAAAAACCGGTACGCAGTAAAGGCCGCCCCAAATCCCCTGCGCGGGCCTGCGCTCTAGCCACACCGAGCCATCGGGCTTTTGCGCCCAAAGCAGACTCAGGTGTTCCACGGTGCGCTTTAATTTTTTGGTTTTAACCGGATACTTTTCGGGTTCACCTTGCGCATAACCCAGGCAAATGCCCTGAACCGGGCAGATCAGACATTGCGGTTTGCGGCTGGTACAAACCGTGGCACCCAAATCCATCACGCCCTGACTGTATCGCGGCATGGTTTGCGTCAGGTTTTTTTCTGGCAATAAGCTGCTTGCAATAGCCCACAACTGCTTTTCGTTTTTGCTTGATGCCAAGTCGCTTGAGAAAGCCAGCACGCGGGTTAAAACCCGCTTGACGTTGCCGTCAAGAATAGCCACACGCTCTGAAAAGCAAAACGACGCTATGGCAGCAGCTGTAGACGGCCCAATGCCAGGCAAAGTTTGCAGTATTTGCGCAGACTGCGGAAACTGCCCACCATGAAGCGCCACCACATCTTGTGCGCAGCGATGCATGTTGCGTGCACGGCTGTAGTAACCCAGGCCGCTCCACAATGCCAAAACATCATCGGGCTGGGCGACTGCCAAATCAGCTACTTCAGGGAAACGCTGTAAAAATCGTGCGTAGTAGTCGAGCACCGTGGTGACCTGCGTTTGCTGCAGCATGATTTCAGACAGCCAAACGCGGTACGGGTCACGCGTATTTTGCCAGGGCAAAGTGTTGCGGCCATGTTTTTTTTGCCACTCAACAACATCTTGAGCGAAACGACCGGCAAGCACTGATGTCACCAAACCGAAATCACAAATACGTCAAGCAACAGCAATGTCCAGAGCATCAAGCACCGTTTTTGGCGTGTCAGATTCGTTGTCAGCAACAGGCGTACCAGCCAGGTGTGATGTGAGCTCCATCAATTTGGTATCCAGCACATTCAGGGCAACTTCTTGCACATCAATTTCGCCGATGCGTTCATCCAGACCCGTTGCAGCGTTTTGAATGCGTTCAATGGCTTCTAACCGGCGTCCAAAAGTACGGCGGCGTTCACGCAATTGCGCATCAAGCTGTGCCGCCGCTGATTTGTTCCACAATTCGATCTCGCCCAACGCTGTTTCGTAAACAACCCGTAGTCGGGTCGACAAAGCCCGCACCAATCGTTCAGAAAAATCAGCTTGCGACAACTTGATGACGTTTGTCACGCCGAGATATTGCAAATGACTGCGTTCGATCAGATTCAGATCATTTTCGTAACGCGTCAGCTCGGGCGCTTTGGGCGCCTGAAGGGAAAACCCAAATTCTGCGTTGAGCTGCTTGAAAGATGCCATCAACATGCTGTAGATTTCCATGCTGGTCTTTTCGGCCAGACGCAGCGCATCTCGCAGGCGCGAAAAAGTTTGTCCGTAAGCTTTTTTGACACCAAACTTGATACCTGGCTGCTTGAGGGTTGCGGTCAATTCAATCAATTCAGTTTTGAGCGTTGGCGTGCCCAGCAAATCAAACACTTCGCGCAACAGTTTCAGGTGGACTGAACGTACCGCATGAATTTTCGCGCCGCTGGCGTCAAACTCGCTTTGCTCCTGCTCAATGCGGGTACGCATATGCCTGATGACCGACACGTTTTTACCCTTTAATCCGCGTAATTCGTCCATCTGTTCAGCCAAGTCCCTGCGGCGAACATGAATGGACCTGCCCGCTTCAATACGCAGTTCGGTTATGCCACCCGCAACAGCCGTGCGCAAAATTCTTTGCCGTTTGCCCATGATGCCTTCAGCCAACGCCAGCTCCAGGTTGGGCAGGCAACTGGCCTCAAGCAGGGCATCGTCGCGAGTGACTTTGGCAACCAATCCTTTTTGCGCTGACACGGGAATAACCTGTTCAACAGGCAAACCCAATATGTCGGCAGAGTTGGTGCGCTGACGCTCGATTTGCGCCTGTACTTGCTGGGGTGAGCTCAAGGCGTCCCACAGTGTGTCAATTTTGTTCAGCACCACCAGCCGCGAAATGTTTTCGTCGTCTTCGGTGATCAGGTGCTCGCGCCAGATGGCCAAATCTGACTTGGTCACGCCAGTATCAGCAGCCAAAATAAACACAACCGCGTGCGCTTGCGGGATCAGGCTGACTGTGAGCTCAGGCTCGGCGCCAATCGCATTCAGGCCCGGCGTATCCAGAATCACCAGCCCTTGCTTGAGCAGCGGGTGCGCGATGTTGATCAGTGCGTGGCGCCATTTGGGCACCTCGATCAGACCATCAGAGCCAACCAGCGGGTTGTCGTCAATATTTTCGTCATGCCAAAACCCCAAGGCCCGCGCGTCATCTTTGGTCACATGCCGCACTTCAGCAACTTTTTCCAGCGCTTGGGCGAGCTGCTTGGGGTCATTGACGTCAAGGTCTATGCGCGTCCATTTTTCAGGCACCGCGCGCCATTCCATCAGCGCCTGGGTGTGCAGCCGCGTTTCAATAGGCAGCAACCTCAGGCAAGGCGGCACATCGGCGTCGTAACCCAATTCAGTCGGGCACATCGTGGTGCGACCTGCGCTGGCCGGCATGATTCGCCGGCCGTAACCTGCAAAGAAAATGGCATTGATCAGCTCGGACTTGCCGCGTGAAAACTCCGCCACAAAGGCAACCATGACCTTGTCAGACCGAACCTGCGTTTCAAGCCTTCGCAAACGTTCTTCGACCGCGGCATTGAGCAGGTCATGGCTGCGCATCCATTCGGCCAGCAGTTTGAGCCGAAGGGCAAATTCGCGTCGCCATGCACCATGCTGGTCGAATTGTTCGTTGAAGGACATGTTTTCGGGATCAAGTTTGGTCATTCAATATAGCATTGCCCTGCGAATTAGATCATTCAGACCGGCGCTGAGCTTTATGGCTTTTGGCATGTTGCGCAATAAAAGGTTGAGCGCTGTCCCTGGCGCAAGCTTTTGACAGGGGCGGTGCATACCCGGCACGGCAATCCGGTGCGGTCGTACACCATGGCCTCCAGTTGAAAATAGCCGCCCTGCCCGTCCGCATTGCGGAAGTCTTTTAACGTGCTGCCCCCCTTGGCAACGGCTTGCGCCAGCACTTGCCGTATGGCGGTGTGCAGGCGTGCGCTGCGTGGCTTGCTCAATTTGGCAGCCGATGTAGTAGGCCGGATACCGGCCAAAAACAGGGCTTCAGATGCATAAATATTACCCACGCCCACCACAATATTTCCCGCTAGCAGCACCTGCTTGATGGCGGCTTTTTTCAACTTTAAAGCCGCATGAAAAGCAGCAGCGGTAAATGCCTCTGTCAAGGGCTCAACACCCAACCGGCCCAGCAGTTTGCAGGCGGCCGGGTCGTTTTCATCCACTGCATAAACCACCGCGCCAAAACGTCTGGGGTCATGCAAGCGCAAAGCCCCCAAACTGGTGAGCATTTCAAAATGATCATGCTTGCCAAGTGCTGGCAAATCGTGGCCAAAGCTGATGCTGCCCGACATGCCCAAGTGCACCAGCAGCAGGCCAGCTGATAAATCTAGCAGCAGATACTTGCCGCGCCGACGCACGCCCAACACTTGCTGCCCGTGCAGGTCAGCGGGCGCGCAACCCAGCGGCCACCTGAGCGGTTTGCCCATATCAACCGACAAAATCAGCGCCGACGCGATGCGGCTGGCAAAACTCAGCCGGGTGACTTCTACTTCAGGGAGTTCTGGCATGGGGGATAGGCTCGTCGGCCTTGCGTGGATGAAGCATCAATTATCATGGCCTGATGAAGAAAAAAATTCTCTGGGCTTTTTGTTGTTTTTGGCTTGGCGCCCCTTTGTCATGGGCACAAGTCGGTATTGCTCAAGCCACGTTACCGGCAGCCCAGACTGCTTCGGCATCAATACCCAACGTCACTGTATCGGCGCTGGATGCTGCCCTTTTTTACCGACTTTTGGTGGGCGAAATCACGGCCCATGAGGGTGACGCTGGCGCTGGCTTTGCCTTGATACTCGACTCTGCCCGCAAAACAAACGATGCACAGCTTTATCAGCGTGCGGTTGAAATTGCGTTGCAATCACGCTCGGGTGACGCAGCGCTGCAAGCAGCACAGGCATGGCGACAGGCACAGCCCAATGCGCAGGATGCCAACCGTTATGTATTGCAAATACTGATTGCGCTAAACCGCATTCAAGACACCCTGGTGCCGTTAAGAAGAGGCCTTGAGTTGACGCCTGATGCCGAGCGCACGCGCGCGATTTCTGCCATTCCCCGAGCTTTTGCACGCGTTGGGGACAAAAAAATGGCCGCCAGCGTGGTTCAGAACGCTTTGAGCGCTTACGTGATCAACCCTGCAACAGCGGCTGCAGCCTGGACAACGGTGGCACGCATGCGCTTGGCCGCTGGTGATGCCGCTGAGGCGCTGGATGCCGTGCAAAAAGGTCAAGCTGCAGACGGCAAAGCCGAAAGCCCGGCGCTGGTTGCGCTCGACATCATGAGTCCCAAGCTGCCTGCTGCCGAGGCGGTTGTCAAAAAGTATTTGTCAGACAACCCGACGCTAATGCCTGAAATTCGCATGGGCTATGCACGCAGCTTGCTGGACGCGCAGCGATATTCAGAGGCAACAACGCAGCTTCAAATCGTCATCAAAGACAAGCCCGGTTACGCGCCCGCTTGGCTGGTACTCGGCTCTTTGCAATTGCAGGACAACCAGCTGGCACTGGCTCAAACTTCGCTTGAGCGCTACGTTGCGTTAAGCCTTGCTTCCAATCTGCAAGGCGAAGAAGATGAGCCCAACCGCGGCTTGACTCAGGCTTATTTGTCGTTGGCGCAAATCGCAGAAAAACGCAAAGACTTCGCAGGTGCAGAGGCCTGGATCAACAAAATTGAAAATTCCGCCGACATGATGCAGGCGCAAACCCGCCGCGCCTCCATTCTGGCAAGCCGCGGCCAATTGGCTGAAGGCAGGCAATTGATTCGTAGCCTGCCGGAACGCAACCCCGGCGATGCACGTCTGAAGGTGCTGGCTGAAATCGGTTTGCTGCGTGATTTGAAACAATATCAACTGGCGTACGATTTGCTTGGTCAAACAAGCGCAGCGAGCCCGCAAGACACAGACCTGATTTACGACCAGGCCATGATGGCTGAAAAACTGGGCCAATTGCCGGACATGGAGCGCCTGCTGCGCCGCGTCATTTCTATCAAGCCCGATGCTTACAACGCCTACAACGCCTTGGGCTACTCGTTTGCAGACCGTAATGTACGCCTTGCTGAAGCCAAACAGCTCATACAAAAAGCGCTGGAGTTTGTGCCTGACGACCCGTACATTCAGGACAGCCTGGCGTGGGTTGAATTTCGCATGGGTAACAATACTGAGGCAGCCAAAATTTTTGCTGGTGCATTTCAAGCCAAACCAGACGCCGAAATTGCCGCGCATTATGGTGAAGTACTGTGGACCCTGGGGCAGCGCGACAAAGCACTGGGTATTTGGCGACAGGGCCAGCTGTTAAACCCTGAAAATGAAACGCTGGTTGAAACGCTCAGGCGGCTGAAGGTCAAGCTTTGATGACGGCATCACGAGCGCTAGCGTTTGGGCTGTTAATTGCTATGTTTTTCATAGCTGGTTGCGCACATAAAATAGGCGCTACAGGCATAAACAATGTTAAATTTGAAGAAAAAACCGGCTTTTGGACAGGCCGTATCAGCCTGCAGGTGCAAAGCGAGCCGGCGCAGGCTTTTTTTGCCGGATTTGAACTCAAAGGCCAAGCCGATACTGGCGAATTGACTTTGATTAGCCCGCTGGGCAATATTTTGGGCATCATGCGCTGGACGCCGCTGGACGCTACGTTGGAGCAAGGCGGCAATATCAGGCGTTTCGCATCCACCGACGAGTTGCTGGCGCAAACCACAGGAGCGGCGGTACCCATTTCAGCCCTCTTTGACTGGCTTATCGGCAAAAACACAAGCGCGCCAGGCTGGGCGGCTGACTTAACCCAGCAGGGCAATGGCCGCATCAGCGCGCAAAGAACAAACCCGCTACCGTCAGCCAATTTGCGCATTGTGCTGGACAAATAATCATGAAAGCTATCTACGACATTCTGGCTCCCGCCAAGCTAAATTTGTTTTTGCACATCACCGGGCGACGCGCTGACGGTTACCACCTGCTGCAATCCGTCTTCATGCTGATTGACTGGTGCGACACCCTGCATTTTGAATTGCGCACCGACGGGCAGATCAGCCGAGACGACATCAACCCCGACAGCTCAGAGACGTTGCCCACTGAGGATTTGACGGTGCGAGCCGCCAAAGCCTTGCAAAAAGCCTGCGGCACAACGCTAGGCGCGCATATCCGCCTTGAAAAACGCATCCCTTCGCAAGCGGGCATGGGCGGCGGCTCGTCGGATGCAGCCAGTTGTTTGCTGGCTTTACAGCGGCTGTGGGGTGTCAAATTGCCGCGCAGCGAGCTACTGGCGATTGCCTTGAGCCTGGGGGCAGATGTGCCGTTTTTTCTGTTCGGCGGCAACGCCTGGGTTGAGGGTGTGGGTGAAAAAATGACGCCCATTACGCTGCCACACGCTGACTTTTTGGTTGTCAAACCGCCACTGGGCGTGTCAACGCCGTCTATTTTCATGTCGCCGACCCTTAAACGCGATACTGAAACTGCTACAATATTAGGCTTTGCTGCGAACGACAAACTTGAAGATCGACTAGAGATATTTGGGTTTGGTCACAACGACTTGCAGCCAGTTGCCCAAGAGCTTTGTCCGCAGATTTCCCAGTCACTCGACTGGCTGGTCAGCAAGCAACTCAAAGGCCGTATGACTGGCTCAGGAAGTGCGGTGTTTGCGCATTTACCGCATCAGGTAGACACTTCAAACCATCCCGATGGTTTTATTGTCCGAAAATGCAGTAATTTGCAAAGCCATCCTTTGGAACGCTGGTAGTTTTTGGGTTGGTAGCAAATAAATGGTTATGGGTTGGATGCTTTGGGTTTCTTAAGGCATTTGTCCCGTGTAGGGGTGTCGCCAAGTTGGTTAAGGCACCGGATTTTGATTCCGGCATTCGCAGGTTCGACTCCTTCCACCCCTGCCAAAATTCAATCACGGGCTCATGCATGGCGTGAGTCCGTGAACCCTCTGAAAAGCGTTTTGTCTGCCTCTCTTTTAGCTACGCCACACTAGAAAACTGCTGGGCCTCACATGCAAACGCCTCATTCCACAAATCACTCAGACTTCATGCTCTTCACGGGTAACGCCAACCCCAGCATGGCGCTTGAAATTGCACAGCACCTGGGCATCAGTTTGGGCGCCGCCCACGTGGGCCGCTTTTCAGACGGAGAAGTAACGGTTGAAATCCAGCAAAACGTGCGGGCGCGTGACGTGTTTGTGGTGCAGTCCACCTGCGCCCCCACCAATGAAAACCTGATGGAATTGCTCATCATGGTTGATGCCCTCAAGCGTGCATCGGCCGAGCGCATTTCAGCCGTCATCCCCTACTTTGGCTACGCCCGGCAAGACCGCCGCCCGCGTTCAGCCCGTGTCCCCATCAC
>JAYURC010000199.1:0-12905 GCA_043756405.1 Polaromonas sp. | reverse complement strand
TATGTACTTATTGATTCGGCCCGCTGATGCCTCAATTTCCGTTCGGGTTGAGCTTGTCGAAACCCTTCGACAAGCTCAGGGCGAACGGTTCATAGTTCGCAAGGCCGGATCAATAGCTGTTGTGTAAGGTTCGCCCGTCAGCAATGACGGGCGTGGATTGGAGCTGCTGATCCCTTTCGCGCCGTTCTCTCGTTCGTTGGATTTGGCTAGGAAGCCAGCGGTTTTTGTTCTAAATAAAACGTAACTGAGACTAGGGCAGCTTGCGAGCGAGTAGGATGCGGCTCGCTAGACCGGTGAAGGATTTGAACCCACTTGATTGGGTCGGCGAAAAATACCACGCTATGAACACAGCGTGGGTCTTAGACCGCCTGATTTTTTACCAGTTCAACAGGTTAATATTTCCATAGCCAAATAGCCAAATAGCCAAATAGCTCAATCAACGCTTGCCTATACAGCTACTAAAAACGTAGCTCACAATTAATGCTCGTTATGCAGCTTTGGCAGCGCGACGTTGACCGAAAGCCGATGTGCGCTTGACGGTGGCGGTTGCGATGTTGTCACCTGCGATTTTGCTGGCCAGGCCGGCTGATTTTTCCTCAAGCTTGGCTGCAAATTGACTGAACATCACAGCGCCTGGCTTGGTCACGTCAGCTATGGTGTTTAGTGTGCTTATACCGGTCTTTTCTTCAAACAGGCTGGCGTTGGCGGCGACGCGTTCTACGCCTGCTTCTGCCAATTTGACCAACTGGCTCACCACCAGTTCGGCTCCTTTGGTGGTTTGCGTCAAGCCCTTGGTGTAGTACACGCTGAAGGCCAGTTGGGCAGCCGATGCATTTTGAGCCACGTCTTTGGTCAGTTGTGAGCGGGACTCTTTGAATGCGGCATTCCAGCGCTGCTCCAGCACAGTCACCACACGCTCGCCGCCTGCGCGGTAGGCGTCAATCACGTTTTTAGCGGTGTTGCCGTAGCACTCGATCAGGTCGGTTGCAACAGTAGATAGGTTTTTGGCGGTCATGGTGATTCCTTAGAGTTAGGTTGGTACGTACGCAGATTACCTAAAATTAAGGGCTTACCCTAGTGAGGGCGGCCTAATGGGCTAGGCTTGTCGCTCCAAGGTATGCAACGGAATATCTCCGGTAATGGCCAGTTGGTCGAGCTGCGCGCGGGTTTTGCCAAACATCCAGGCGGCAACGGCATGGTGGGTTGATGGCAAATGCATGTTGACCGCACCCAGCCCGGCGGCGTTACACAGGCGTGCGGCAAAGTGCGGCTCAAGTGCTGCAACTGCTACACGGCCGTTTTTGTAGGGGTAGACTTGGTAGCCTGTATGGCCGCCGCCTACAGCTGCGCCCGGCGTGGTCAATCCCCAAGTGCGGGGGAGTGCCAGGTGGCTGGCAGCACTTGCCAACGCAACTTCTAGGTAAACGCCCTTGCCGCTGGCGTTGCGGTTTAGGATCGCCTGCAACACCGCCTCGCTGGCCATCAAGGCCCCACCCATGTCCGCGTAAAGCGTGGCGGGCAAGTCCAGGCCCGTGACCAAGCCGTTTTCAGCCAGGTAAGTCAGGTCATGGCCCGGCGCTTCAGCCAGCGCGCCCTGGCTGCCGACGATGGCGACCTGGCTGCGTTGCAAGTACTGTTTGTGCAGCGCCTTCCACGTCATACCCAGTTTGACAAGTGCAGAAGGGCGAAACGAGGTGAGCAGCACATCGGCTTTGGCCAGCTCGCGGTGCAGGGCTTTTTGGCCCGCGTCGGTTTTTAGGTCGGCAGTGGTGATGCGAATACCCTGGTGAAGGGCAGCATAGGCCGCGGGGCTGTAGTTTTGCATCGGGTCGCCAGTAGGGGGGTGAAGCTTCACGCAGCGCGCACCCATCAGGCGCAAACGCACCAGCGCCGCCGGGCCCGGCAGGTTAAGTGCCAGACTGAGGATTCGTATGCCTTTCAGGGGGCGAAGGTGGCGGCTGGCAGGGGTCATTAAGTGCTATCTTATCAGGAGCTTTTTGCTCCCGTGTTCATTGGGCTGGAGGCACAATTGATGCACTGTTTTGCATGTTTACAGCACTTACAGCACTTACAGCACTTACAGCATTTACAGCATTTACAGCATTTTCGGCATTTTCGGCATTTTCGGCATTTAAAGTGGTGAACCCACATAATTTTCAGCCAGCGCGGTGGATACCGCATTTGAGTGCACCAGATACTCGAGCTCTGCTTCCTGCTCCCTGCTTCCTGCATCCTATGGCGTCAGTTCAGTCTGTCCGCAGGCAGTTACAACTTTACCCCCTGTCAGGCACGTTACGTCAATGCTGTGGCGCTGGCTTTTAAACACCAGCTCAGTTGAGTGATGAACAGTTCCCTCAACTGACAAACGCTGGCCAGCACCCACGCTGTGCAGCATATCGACAGTACCTTGCTCAAGAATGCCAGCACGAATACGGCCCAGCACGTAGTCAGCGCTCTGCCGCTCAATGATGATGTTGTCTATGCCAGCCTTGTGTAGAAGCGCGCCCAGTAACAGGCCCGCAGGGCCGGCACCGATGATGGCTACCTGGGTGCACATGGTTTTTGCGCTGCTAAACACCCAGGTACCGCTGCAGCAACTCAGGCTGGGCGTTAAGCGCTTGTGATGTGCCCTCAAACATCACCTCACCCTTGACCAGAATCACATTGCGGTCGGTGATTTGGGTGACGTGTTTGTGGTTTTTATCGACGATGACGGTGCTGATGCCGGTGGTCTTGATCAGCTGGCAAATGCGCCAGATGTCTTTGGCAATCAGTGGTGCCAAACCTTCGGTAGCTTCGTCGAGGATCAGCACATCGGGGTTGGTCATCAGTGCGCGGCCAATGGTCAGCATTTGCTGCTCACCACCGCTGAGTTGCTGGCCGCCGTGCATCAAGCGTTCTTTGAGTCGGGGAAAAGTCTCCAGCACGCGGTCGTAAGTCCAGTCGCGTTGACCTCGCGTTCCTGCTCTGGCAGCCATTTTCAAATTTTCAACCACGCTAAGGTTGCCAAAGATGCCGCGGCCCTCAGGCACGTAGGCGATTCCGAGTTGGGCTATTTCATGCGGTGCGCGCCCCGTCATAACCTTGCCCGCAATTTCAATCGAGCCACCGCGCGGTTTGACCAGCCCCATGATGCTTTTGAGCAGCGTGCTTTTGCCCATGCCGTTGCGACCCATCAGGCCAACGGTTTGCCCGCGTGCCACGGCGAAGTTGACGCCGCGCAGGATATGGCTGGCGCCGTAGTAGGTTTGGAGGTCCTTTGCGTCAATCATTAAATCGCTCATGGGATTGTCTTTACCAGCAGGGGCCGCGGAACTGGCTTTGCCAGGCCGCAGGCGCAACGCCCCCTCGGGGGCAGCGCATCACACGAAGTGAAAAGCGTGGGGGCACCATCTTCAGTGCTCCTCGCCCAGATAGGCAGCTTGCACACCCGCATCAGAGCGGATTTCTAAAGGCGTTCCACTCGCAATCACCTGCCCATTGACCATTACCGTCAGCTTGTCTGCAAGCTGAAATACCGCATCCATGTCATGCTCCACCAACAAAATGCCGTGGTCTTTTTTAATTGCAAGCAGCAACGCCACCATGCGTTCAGCTTCAACAGCGCCCATGCCGGCCAGCGGCTCGTCGAGCAAAATAACCTGCGGTTCGGTGGCCAGTGTCATGGCGATTTCAAGCTGGCGCTGCTCGCCGTGGCTGATGGTGCCAGCAATGCTTTTAACCCGATTTTTAAGACCAGAAAGCTCGATAGCCCTTTCAATACGTGCGCGAGTAGCTATGAAATCAGAAGCGTTTGTCAGCCACTTGTGAGCCTGTGGCGCGCGCGACTGGGCGGCCAGGTGTACGTTGTCCCAGACTGTGAAGGGTAAAAAGATATTGGTCTTCTGATAGCTGCGGCCCAGGCCTTGACGCGAGATTTTCTCAGGCGTCCAGCCTGTCACATCAACATTGCCGATAGCGACTGTTCCCGATGTCGGCGGCAAATCGCCCGACAGTAAATTGGTCAGCGTGGACTTGCCAGCGCCGTTGGGGCCAATCACCGCATGAATGTGATTGCGGTACAAGTCAATCGACACGTTGTCAACAGCCGCCAAACCACCGAATTTTTTGATCAGGTTCTTTGCTGAAAGCAGGAGTTCACTCATGATCTGCCTTCTTGCGTTTCATCAACTTCTCAACCAAGCCCAAAATACCGCGCGGCGCAAACACCACCAGCAGCACGATAAACAAGCCCATCCACAACTGCCAGTGTTTGCCCAGATTGACTTTGCCAATGGCGGGTAGATCTTTGAACACATGCAGCAAATACTCAAACACAAACGCGCCCACAATCGCGCCTGCAAAGTTGCCCATACCGCCCAAAATCACCATCATGATGGCGTGTGCGCTCATGTGAAAACCCATGAGCTCCGGGTTGATGTAACCGGTTTGCGCGCCCCACAAGTAGCCCGCCAGGCCAGCCAGAGCGCCCGCCACAGTAAACGCTGCCAGCTTGTAACCAAACACGCCGTAACCCATGGCGCGCATTCGGTGCTCGTTAACGCGGATTCCGCTAAGCGTGCGGCCAAAGGGGCTGAACAGCAGGCGGCGCAGAAAGACGTAGGTGACCAGCATCGCGCCAAGCGTGAAGTAATACAGCGTTCGTTTGCTGTCCAAATCAAACGGCAGCCAGCCAAAAATGGCGGCGCTGGGTTTGAAGTTGATGTACAGCCCGTCGGAGCCGCCCAACATTTTGTTGTCGAAGAAAAGGTAATACACCATCTGCGCAAACGCCATGGTGACCATGATGAAGTAAATGCCGTGCGTGCGCACGACGAAAAAACCAACGATGAGCGCAGCTAAACCAGAGACAAGCACGGCAACAGGCAGCGTCCACCACAGGCTGACCGCCTCACCTTGCGGTGTGAGGAAGGCCAGTGCATAACCCGCCAGCCCAAAGTAAGCCGCGTGACCCAGCGACACCAGGCCAGTCACACCTTGCAGCAAGTCCAGACTCATGGCAAAAATCGCCATGATCATCATGCGCGTGACCATCTCGGTGTAAAACGGCGTGCCGACGAAGGGGAAGGCGAGCAGGGCGACCAGACCCATGCCAAGCACCAGCTTGATGCTGACTGGCAGCACTTCAAGGTTAGCCAGCTGCGCGCTCATTGCTTGAAGAGCCCTTCAGGCTTCCAGAGCAGTACCACCGCCATCAATATATAAACCAGCATGCCCGCCACTTGCGGCAACAGCACCTTGCCAAAGGTATCAACCAGCCCCACCAGCAGCGCCGCAATCAGCGCGCCGCGCACCGAGCCGATGCCGCCAATCACCACCACCACAAAGCACATGATGAGTACCTGTGATCCCATGTTGGGGTAGACGCTGGCAATTGGCGCGGCAATCATGCCCGCTACTGCCGCGAGTCCAACACCCAGTGCAGACACCGTCGCATGAATAAGCTTGATGTTGACGCCCAATGATTCGGCCATGTCACGATTAAAAGCACCGGCTCGGATCTTCATGCCCAAACGGGTTTTTGAAATCAAAAGGTACAAACCAATCGCCAGCGCAATGCACACACCTGACATGAAGAGTCGGTACACCGGGTAAGACAAGTTGTCAGTCAGGGGAATTGATGCGCTGAGCAGCGCGGGAATCGGCACGCCGTGTACGTCGTCACCCCAAACGATGGAGCGCAATTCTTCAAAAATATAAATCAGGCCAAATGTCAGCAGTACCTGGTCAAGATGCGGGCGTTTGTAAAAGTGCCTGAATAGCAGCCATTCAAGCGCCAAGCCAAATGCCACAGCAAGCACAGCACCCACAAGAATCGCCAGCGTCAAGCTACCAAAAGCAGCGCTGAGCGACCAGGCCAGATAAGCCCCCAGCATGTAAAAACTGCCATGCGCCAGATTCACCACACCCATGATGCCAAATATCAGCGTCAACCCCGCAGCCAGCATGAACAGCAGCAAGCCGTACTGCACACTGTTCAGCAGCTGGATGAGGAATTGAGCCAAGTCCATGGCGACGTTTCAGGCCTGTCGTCTGGTAAAAAGCAGGGCTGCGCCCATCAGTGTGAACAACCCGCCGCACACCCGGTTGACCCAGCGCATCGCATCACTTTGGCGCAGCATTGGGGCAATGCGCGCCACACCCAGAGAGCAGGCTGTTAGCACAGTCAGTTCAACCGCCATGAAGGTTAGCGCCAGAATGGCAAACTGCGGCGCAAACGCAAAGCCAGGATTTAGAAATTGCGGAAAAAACGCCGCAAAAAACAGCAGTGCTTTCGGGTTGCTGGCACCGACTAAAAACCCGCGCAAGTAACTGGCCCGGCCTGTCACCGAGGTAGTGCCCGCGCTTAAATCATTTGCAAGCAATGTGCCCGGGCTGCGAAAGGTTTTGATCCCCAGCCAGATTAAATACGCCGCACCAATGACTTTGGCCACAGTAAATGCCGCCTCTGACGCCGCCAGCAGCGCCCCCAGACCAAGTGCAGACAACAGCATCACGCCCAACACTGCAGTCACGCTGCCGCCCGCTGACAGCATCGCCTTTCGCGGGCCGTGATGTATCGCGGTGGTGATGCACATCAACATGGTGGGGCCGGGGGACAGCACGAGCAGTGCCACGGCGGCCAGGTAGAGCAGGTAAGTGGTGAGGGTCATAGGGAACGTTTCTGATTGAAATTCTCGCCCACTCCGGGTACGGATGGGCCTTGATTTCCTGCCCCTTTGGGGAAGGGTTAGGGTGGGGGCAAGTGCAGAACCGCAGTTCATATCGCGCGTTCCCCCATCCCTGCCTTCCCCCAGCGGGGGAAGGAGTCAAACACATCAAGCCATCTTGCAGCCGGCACCCGAGTCCGCAAGCGCCTTTGCCGCCAGCCCAATCACCTTGTTTTCTTTGTTTTCCACCCGTCGAACATAAATGTCCTGAATCGGGTTTTGCGACGGGCTCATGGTCCACTTGCCGCGTGGGCTGTCAATCACTGCGCCGCGCATGGTTTTGTACAGCACAGCCTTGTTGGCAATGTCACCTTTGACAGCGTTTGCGCCTTGCACCAGCAGCAAACCGGTGTCATAGCCTTGCACGGCATACACATCAGGCTGGCTACGGAAAGCTTTGGCGTATTCGAGGCGGAAGTTTTTATTGCGCGGCGTGTCCAGCGAATCGCTGTAATGCATGGTCGTGATGATGCCGTCGGCTGCAGGGCCAGCAGCATCCAGCACGCCCTCGGTCAAAAAGCCAGAGCCGTACAGCGGAATTTTGCCTTTCAAGCCTGCAGCTGCGTAGTCCCGAATGAACTTGGCTGCGCCACCGCCGGCCCAAAAGCAAGCTACCGCATCGGGCTTGAGTGCGGCTATTTCAGTCAGCAAAGCCTGAAACTCGACTTGTGGAAACGGCAAGCCCAACTCTTTGATGATGGTGCCGCCAGCCGCTGTGTAGCCTTCTTTAAAGCCTTCAAAAGCCTCGTCGCCAGCGGCGTACTTCCAGGTGATCCACACGGCCTTTTTATGCCCCTTATCGACCATGACTTTACCCAAAGCGCGCGTCGGCTGGGAGTTGGCAAAGCTGGCGCGAAAGACGTTGGGTGCGCACAGGCCGCGTGTCGCTGCATGCACACCGGCGTTCGGGATCAAGCTCAAAACGCCGGTGTCGCGTGCAACTTTTTGAATACCCATTTGCACACCTGAATGCACGGTACCGACGATGACATCAACCCTGTCGCGCTGTACCAGCTTGTTGGCGTTTTCAATCCCTTTGGACGGGTCTGACTCATCATCAACCTTGAAATACTCAATCTCGCGTCCGCCAAGTTTGCCGCCCTGTTCATTGATCGCCATACGAAAACCGTTCTCAATCGCCACACCGAGCTGGGCAAACGTGCCGGTGTAGGGCAGCATGAAACCGACGCGAACCTTGGCGCTTTGGGCGCGCACCATTTCAGGCAACAACAGGCCTGTGGACGCTGCACCGACAATGGCGGCACTGCGGGTCAAGACAAGGCGGCGAGAGGTCATGAAAACTCCTGGTTAAGTGAAAAATGCGCTGCACATATATTAAGCGGCGGGCGTTACACCAGCCATAGTGTGAAACCCGAGCTTTACAGGTAAATAGTTTAAACCTAAAGTAATTGCTTTACGCCACGCGATGAATCTTTCGTCGGCTGGTAACACTTGTGCGTCAGCTGTTGTCAGGCTGTGGCTGTACTCAGCAGTGCCTGCGCAAGCCATTGCCTGCACCATGCCGTGCCCTCGTCTTCAGGCAGGGTGCCCGTACTGGCGTCGTGGCAGTACACCTCGCCAATGCGCTGTGCACCCAGGTCGGCCAGGCGCTCGTCAAACTTTTTGCCGCCAAAACAAAATGTCTGCAGGTAACTGCGGTCGCCCAAGGCCAGTACACCGTACTTCACATGGCCTAAAAACTGGGGTGCAGCCGCCATGGATTCGTACAAAGCCCTGGCGTTATCTGGCACATCACCTTGGCCATAGGTGGACGTACATATGAGATATATCGCGTCTTTTGCGTTGTCAGAACTGAATGTGCTGATGTCAAGCTGGTCCATCATCTCAATGTCAATATCAGCAATCAAGTCAGCGCAATCCATTTGAATCGCTTGCGCCACATAGTCTACGGTGCTCGTCATCGTGCCTACCAATATTTTTAATTTCATAATTTTCAGATCATCTTGGGTATGTCAAACGAGTTAAAAATGCAATAAAACGCTTGGTTGATTAAGTGCGTGGAGCACACTGCAACGTACGAATGTAGCGCCAGGCATGCAGCAAGACGACACAGCCATCTTGGCCGAGCTGGGTATCCGTGCACGCGCCTGGCGCGCCCGGCGCAGTATGACTCAGAAGGCGCTGGTGGCAGATTCTGGCTTGAGCGAGCGGTTTTTAGCCGATGTTGAAGGCGGCAAAGGCAATGTGTCGATCAACTCAATGGAGGCCGCAGCCATAGTCAGAGCCTTGAACGACGCCCTGATTGATTTGCGGCAAGATTCGCCTCGCCCCGCAGTGGCAGTAGCACAGGCTTTGCTGGCGCGCCTGGATGACTCGCAGCTGGAATCAACGCGAATCCGGTCTAGTACCAATACGTCAAGTTATGACGTGAAGCTGTAAGCTCGTCATGTATGAGGTCAGCGCCAGATTTACGCGCTATAATCAAAAACTTGTCGGAGTGTGGCGCAGTCTGGTAGCGCACCTGGTTTGGGACCAGGGGGTCCAAGGTTCGAATCCTTGTACTCCGACCACAAATACTTAAAAAAGCTCACTTAAAAGTGGGCTTTTTTTTTAGGTTTTAGGGGTGCTGCGCATTGTTATTTGCAGCAGCATCCATTTCTGCCCGTAGCTCAGTCGGATAGAGCATCAGCCTTCTAAGCTGAGGGTCACAGGTTCGATCCCTGTCGGGCAGACCAGTTTGTCTTTCGTCAGCGCCTTGCAAGTCGCCTGTCCATAATTGTGAATTCAGCCCAAAATTCATACAAAACACAGAGACAAAGCATGCAAACCCTTGCCGTTAACTACGCCGATTTTTACAAACAGTCGATTGACCAGCCAGACGCTTTTTGGACTGAGCAAGCCAGGCTGATCGATTGGTTTGCGCCTTTTACCCGTGTTTGTAACAACGACAACCCGCCGTTTGCGCATTGGTTTGAGGGCGGTAAAACCAATTTGTGCCACAACGCTGTAGACCGGCACCTGGCCACTCGCGGCGATCAGGCCGCCTTGATTTACGTATCCAGCGAAACCGGTGTTGAAAAAACCTACACTTTCAATGACCTGCACCTTGAGGTGCAGCGCATGGCTGCCAGCTTGCAGGCCATGGGCGTAGTGCAGGGCGACAGGGTGCTGATTTACATGCCCATGATTGCTGAAGCTGCCTTTGCCATGTTGGCGTGTGCACGGATTGGTGCGATTCATTGTGTCGTGTTTGGCGGCTTTGCCAGTGGCTCGCTGGCCTCGAGGATTGACGACGCGACGCCAAAAGTTATTGTCAGCGCCGATGCGGGCTCGCGCGGTGGCAAGGCGCTGGCATACAAACCGCTGCTCGACGAAGCCATTTCCCTGTCAAGTCACAAACCTGCAGCAGTGCTGCTGGTTGACCGTGGGCTTGCGCCCATGAGCATGACGCCCGACCGGGACCTGCGCTGGGCAGATTTGCGTGCCAAATACATGCATGCGCAAGTGCCGTGTGCGGCGCTTGATTCGACTGCCATCAGCTACACCATCTACACCAGCGGCACCACGGGCAAACCCAAAGGCGTGCAGCGTGACACGGGCGGTTACGCTGTTGCGCTGGCAGCCAGCATGAAGCATATTTTTGATGGCCAGCCGGGTGAAACGTATTTTTCTACCAGTGACATTGGCTGGGTTGTGGGCCACAGCTACATCGTGTACGGGCCGCTGATTGCTGGCATGGCCACCATCATGTACGAAGGCTTGCCGACCCAAGGCATGGACGGTCAGCCCAATGGCGGTATCTGGTGGAGTCTGGTTGAAAAGTACAAGGTCACGGCCATGTTCAGCGCGCCTACCGCAGTGCGGGTGTTGAAAAAGCAAGACCCGGCACTGCTTAAAAAATACGATTTGTCCAGCCTGCGGGCTCTGTTCCTGGCCGGTGAGCCGCTTGACGAGCCCACAGCCCGCTGGATCAGTGAGGGCCTGAATGTGCCGATCATTGACAACTACTGGCAAACCGAAACCGGCTGGCCACTGATTACCCTGATGACCTCATCGACCAGCGGGATCGAGAAAAAAACGCCCAAGTTTGGCAGCCCTGGCGTGCCAATGTATGGCTACCGCGTCAAGATATTGCATGAAACCACGGGCGAAGAACTCACCCAGCCGAATGAAAAAGGTGTGGTGGTTATTGCGGGCCCAACGCCACCCGGTTTCATGCAAACCATCTGGCGGGACGACACCCGCTTTGTCAACACCTACTGGAAAAGCGTGCCCGGCAAGATGGTGTACAGCACTTTTGACTGGGGTATTCGGGATGAGGATGGCTATTACTTTATTTTGGGCCGGACCGATGACGTGATCAACGTGGCAGGCCACCGTCTTGGCACGCGCGAGATTGAAGAAAGTATTTCTGGCCACCTTTCAGTTGCTGAAGTTGCCGTGGTGGGCGTAGCCGACACGCTGAAAGGCCAGGTAGCGATGGCGTTTGTCGTGCCCAGAGATTCTGCTGTGCTTAGCGACGACCAGGCAGCCCTGAAGCTTGAAGGCGAAATCATGAAGCGGGTTGATGGTGACCTGGGTGCCGTTGCCCGACCATCGCGGGTGCGATTTGTATCAGCGCTGCCCAAAACCCGCAGCGGCAAACTGCTGCGCCGCGCCATACAGGCTGTGTGTGAAGGGCGTGATGCTGGCGACCTGACGACGATGGACGACCCGGCGGCTTTGCAACAGATACGCGACCGCATCACGCGTTGATGTTCAGTCTGATGTGCTGGCCAGTGGCACATCAAACGTCGCTGGCGGCATGTCGACGCGATAGAGATCAAACATAAGTATCCAGGTCGCAGCCCTTTCAATTGATCTGCTCGTGGTGTCGAATAGCGGCGATTGAGCAACAGAAAGCTGCATGCGTTTGCGCAAGGCTTTTAACGCATTTGGATTTTGAGCCAGTTCAACGGCCTTGGCCAGAAATGCCTCAGTGCTATGAAAATTGCAATCCTCAAGCCCTGCGGCACTTAGTTTGCGTGTAGGCAGCCGCTGCTAAAAAAATGGTTCTCCGTCAATTTCACTGTGAATTTTTCTTAGCCGATCGTCAAGTCCAACTTCCCACAATGGAACAGAATTTTCGCCCGGTAGTTGGTAAAGTTGCGAAATCCGCGCGCGTTGGCTTTGATAAGCTGAATGGCACTATTGAAGCCTTCGGCACAAGCGTTACTGATTTTGTGTTGACTGAAGTTCAGCAACCCTTCTTCATGGCGCCTGAGCATCTTGACTACCTTTTTGACGGACTCCAACTTGCTGCGCAGCGCGCTGTTCGACCAGGTCTTAAAGAAGCGTTGGGCGGAACCCTTGTAGCTGTAGCTCCAGAAATGGGTGAAGTTCTCCTTGATACACCATGCTCTGCTGGTCTTGAGGTTGATCTGGTTCAACGCTCTGAACGCAACCGCCTCAGAGCTTCAGCCATCGGGGTACTTACGCAGCCACTGCCACTTGCTGCCAGCCAAGGGCGAGTTCCCGGTTTGAGACAACTTGCGGTGCTCTTGCTTGCTTGCTTCCTGACTGCCTCCATGGCCTCACCGAGATACTTGCTGACATGAAACTTGTCGTGCACGATGTCTGCTTGAGGCAGGCAATTGCGCGCTGCACTCATGTACGCCGGCCACATGTCCACGGCCACCGCCTTGACCGACGTGCGTTGCGCCGGTGTGAGCGTTTGCAGCAAACCCTCGGCCGCTTCAAGTTTTCTCTCACGCACCAAGTCAAGCACCCTGAAGCGGCCAATGTCTGTCAGGATGGTGCAGTAAGTGTGTCCCGTCTCAGAGCTCTTTTCGTCAATTCCAAGGTAGTCAATCTTTTCTTCAGTACGGCGCAGCATCCCGCGCTGCACGGCGCTGACCATGATGGCCGCCATCGATGGCCCAAAGATCAAGGCCAACGCCAGCCGCCCCAAAGCCATGAGCTACGCCCGGCTGCAAACGGCTGAGGTAGAGCCCAAAGCGCAGGAACAGCTTGACCGACCCCGAGTCGCGCATCATGAAGCGCTCGGGCAGCGGCTTTTACAGCTTCAATGCACAGACAGCAGTTGACGGGACGGCTCACATCATCGTGGCTGCTGAGGTGGTCCACACCAGCTCGGACGTGCACCCACTGCCCATGGTGCTCATGACTCAACTGGCCAAAGAGCTGCCCGCCACGGCGCTGGTGATTGGGGTGATTAAACTAAGTTAGCATTAG
>JAYURC010000198.1:0-2211 GCA_043756405.1 Polaromonas sp. | reverse complement strand
GAAAAGGTGCTGCCGCCGTCTGTAGACGTTAGCCGAGCGCTTTTGAATTTGAAGTGGCTGGCATCTCAGTTGACAGATGCCAAAGTCACGTTTGACCTGGCTGAACTCAGCGGTTACGCCTACTACAGTGGTGCACGTTTTGCGATTTATGCGAAGAATGCACCTGATTCGTTGGTGCGTGGTGGTCGCTATGACGAAGTTGGCGCCGTGTTTGGTCGCAACCGCCCAGCAGTGGGCTTCAGCTTGGACATCAAAGAATTGGTCAGCGCCGTGGCGCCGCGCCCGCTCAAAGCCGCGATTCGTGCGCCTTGGGGCGAGTCGGCCAGTTTGCGTGCTGCGATCACCCGTTTGCGCCAAGGCGGTGAAACCGTGGTCTGCGTCATGCCCGGCCATGAGAGCGAAGTGGATGAGTTTGACTGCGACCGCGAGTTGGTCGAGGTGACTGGTCAATGGGTCATTCAGGCGGTCTAAATAAAAAGTGTGCGAACGACTAACACCGTTCGCCCTGAGCCTGTCGAAGGGTTTATTGAAATGATGGCGCTGAGGCTTCGACAAGCTCAGCCCGAACGGGATGGATTGATAGGATGAATGCAATGAACAAAGTAGGTCGCAATGTGGTCGTCGTCGGTACCCAATGGGGTGACGAAGGCAAAGGCAAATTGGTCGATTGGTTGACCGAGAGCGCTGGCGGCGTGGTGCGTTTCCAAGGCGGCCACAATGCGGGTCACACCTTGGTGATCAATGGCGTGAAAACCGCGCTCAACCTGATTCCCAGCGGCATCATGCGCCCGAGCGTCAAGTGCTACATCGGCAACGGTGTGGTGTTGAACTGCGCGCATTTGTTCAAGGAAATCGCCGGTTTAGAGGCAATTGGCGTGGAAGTCCGTTCGCGTCTGCGCGTCAGCGAGGCTTGCCCGCTGATTTTGCCTTTCCACGAAGCCATTGACGTGGCGCGTGAAGTCAAACGCGGCAATGCTGGCGCTGAGAAAATCGGCACCACCGGCAAAGGCATTGGCCCTGCGTACGAAGACAAAATTGCCCGCCGCGCCCTGCGTGTGCAGGATTTGAAGTACCCCGAGCGTTTTGCCTCCAAACTGCGCGAACTGTTGGACCTGCACAACCATGTGCTGACCACCTATTTGGGCGCACCCGCGCTGGAATTTGAGCCGATCTACGCCGATGCGATGAAACAAGCCGAACTCATCAAACCGATGATGGCGGACGTGTCGCGCGAGCTGAACGATGCCCACAAAGCGGGCGTGAACCTGCTGTTTGAAGGCGCGCAGGGTACACTTTTAGATGTTGACCACGGCACCTATCCCTTCGTCACCTCCAGCAATTGCGTGGCGGGCAATGCGGCGGCCGGTTCTGGCGTTGGACCGAACTTGTTGCACTACATGCTGGGCATCACCAAAGCCTATTGCACCCGCGTCGGTGGCGGCCCGTTCCCAACCGAGTTGGAATGGCAAAAAGAAGGCACCCCTGGCTACCACATGAGCACCGTGGGTGCCGAGCGCGGCGTGGTGACAGGGCGTTACCGCCGTTGCGGTTGGTTTGACGCGGCACTGTTGAAGCGTTCTGCCCAGGTCAACGGCATCACCGGTTTGTGTATCACCAAATTGGACGTTTTAGACGGTTTGACCGAGTTGAAACTCTGCGTCGGCTACACCTTGGACGGCCAGACCATTGATATTTTGCCCATGGGCGCAGACGACATCGAGCGCTGCGTGCCGATCTACGAAACCCTGCCAGGGTGGACTGAAACCAGCGTTGGTGTGACTGAGTATGCCAAGCTGCCCGCCAATGCCAAACGCTATTTGGAGCGCATTGGTGAGGTGACAGGCGTGCCGATTGATGTGATTTCGACGAGCCCTGATCGTGACCATACGATCATGATGAAACATCCGTTCGAAGTTTGAAAATAGGTGTGTAAATATGCCTCTAGCCGGCGTATTTATTGCCTGAGCAGCTATAAAATTAGTAGTAAAAACTGCAGTTAATTCTTTAAAATAATTTAATAAGTGGAGACAAACAATGTTAACTGAAGACGGCAAACACCTGTACGTGAGCTACGATGAGTACCACAACCTGATTGAAAAGCTCGCCATCAAAATCCACCAATCGGGCTGGCAGTTCGACACGATTTTGTGTCTGGCTCGAGGCGGTATGCGTCCGGGTGACATTTTGTCGCGCATTTTCGACAAGCCTTTG
>JAYURC010000197.1:0-13021 GCA_043756405.1 Polaromonas sp. | reverse complement strand
TGAAGGCGCGTTGCTAGTAGTCGACGCATCACAAGGTGTTGAAGCTCAAACAGTAGCCAACTGCTACACCGCACTCGACTTGAAAGTTGAAGTGGTGCCGGCAATCACAAAACCGACTTCGCCAGCCTCCAGCGACGGACGCGGCTCGTTGTGCGGCGTAAACACACCCAACTGCTCGGCGTTGTACATCGCCTCACTGGCCATCAGTTTGATGCGGTCACCTTTGACCAAACGTCCATCGACCACGCGCACCAGCATGACGACACCAACATAAGCGTCGTACCAGCTGTCGATGATCATGGCGCGCAGCGCGGCGTCGGGGTTACCCTTTGGAGCGGGAATTCGCGCCACCACAGCTTCAAGAATCTCGTCGATGCCCATGCCGGTTTTGGCACTGCAAGGGATGGCATCAGTTGCATCAATGCCAATGACCTCTTCAATCTCTTGTTTGGCGTTTTCTGGGTCGGCCTGCGGCAAATCCATTTTGTTCAGCACCGGCACCACTTCAACTTTCAAGTCGAGTGCGGTGTAGCAGTTGGCTACCGTTTGAGCTTCAACACCTTGTGATGCGTCGACTACTAGCAACGCGCCTTCACATGCGGACAATGAACGGCTTACTTCATACGAGAAGTCGACGTGACCTGGTGTGTCGATTAAATTGAGGTTATAGATCTGACCGTCAAGCGCTTTGTATTTGAGCGCAGCAGTCTGCGCCTTGATGGTTATCCCACGCTCTTTTTCGATGTCCATCGAATCCAGTACCTGCGCACTCATCTCTCTGTCCTGCAATCCGCCGCAGCGCTGAATGAGTCTGTCTGCAAGCGTGGACTTGCCGTGATCAATGTGCGCAATGATCGAAAAATTTCTGATGTGATTCATCAACGAGAACGCCTAAGTGCTTGAAAGTATTGCGAACAATGACATGATCATTCGCGAGAAAACATAAAAAAGGGCGCGTCGGTTTGCGACGCGCCCTGAACCAACAATCTATGGCAACTGCTATGTTGGGTCTCCATTGTAGGCAAAAAGCCAGCTCCCAACAGTCCCAAAACTGCCCAAGCTTTGTCGTTGCAAGGTAGCAACACGAAATCTGTCCACAAGTTATTCACAGTTGCCAATGGATTATTCTGAACAACTTGTGGGTGATCTGTGGATCAGCGGGTGATAACTCGGTACAAATCCAAAAACAGGATTTTAGTGTGTTTAATATACTTGATAGTAACAATGATCAAACTTCAATATAACTAAAGAAGGAATTCTTTGGGATTTTTGTTAGTGTTCACCAACAAAATGATCCATCTACTGACGACGAATATATTTTTTATCGCTGGCTGATACACACAATTTCAGTAAAAACCCCAGACCGCTTAGGGTATGGGGCATGTTAACAACCTCGGCAAGAGGCAGCAAACTGCACCGCTAACGCGTTTAAATGATTAGCGCGCGGGCCGGATCAAGACATACTGAGCCAACTCGCCGCGCCTCAGCAACACATTGACAGGCTTGCTTTTATCAAGCTTGACAAGCGCGGCTTCGAATTCTTTGACGTTTGTAATTTCAACATTGGCAATGGCGATGATGACGTCGCCTTCACGCACACCAGCTCTTGCTGCTGCACCTTCAGCGGTATCAACTTTTACGCCACCTTTTACTTTGAGTTCTTTCCTTTGCGCATCGGTGATGTCGCTAACAGCAAATCCCATCACCTGCGCAGGTCCGGCAACAGGCGGCTTTGGCTCTGGCCCAGCTGCTTTGCGAGCTGGCTTTTCTGCCTCAATTTCTGCCACAGTCACAGTGAAATCTCGGGTGTTACCGCGCCTGAAGACAGTCACCACGGATTTGGTACCCGGCTTGACGTTACCCACCAAGCGAGGAAGGTCGGTTGATTTTTCAATCATCTTGCCATCAAACTTGGTGATGATGTCGCCGGCCTCAATGCCTGCTTTGTCGGCTGGCGCGCCAGCTTCTACGCCGCGCACCAATGCGCCTTGCGCCTTGCCCAGGCCAATAGATTCGGCAACTTCTTTGCTGACCTGGTCGATCTGCACACCAATACGACCACGCGTTACCTTGCCAGTGGAGCGCAATTGATCAGACACCCGGGCAGCTTCGTCAATCGGTATGGCGAACGAAATACCCTGAAAACCACCCGAGCGAGAATAAATCTGGCTGTTGATACCGATCACTTCGCCGCGCATGTTGATCAGCGGGCCGCCTGAGTTGCCGGGATTAATTGCCACATCGGTTTGAATAAACGGCAAATAGTCACCCGTATCGCGCTGCTTGGCGCTCACGATGCCGGCAGTCACGGTATTCTCAAGGCCAAAAGGCGATCCGATGGCCATCACCCACTCACCGACTTTGAGGCGGCTGACGTCGCCAAGCTTGACGGCTGGCAGCCCAGTGGCTTCAATTTTTACCACGGCAACATCGGACCGTTTGTCGGCACCAATGATTTTTGCCTTGTACTCACGGTTGTCGGTCAGGGTGACGATCACTTCGTCAGCGCCTTCCACCACGTGCGCGTTGGTCATGACAAAGCCATCCGACGTCAGGATAAAACCCGAGCCGACACCACGCGGCTGGGCGTCTTCTTGCGGTGCGGGCGCTCTGTCTGAACGTGGGCCGCGCGGCATGTTGGGCGGCACGGGGATACCAAAGCGCCGAAAAAATTCAAGCATTTGCTCGTCCATACCGCTGCCGCCACCTGCAACCGCAGCCTTGGTTTTTTCAGACGTTCGAATATTGACAACCGACGGGCTGACCTGCTCCACCAAGTCAGTAAAGTCGGGCAGCAGGCGGTTTTGTGCCGCTGCAGGTGTTGCAGGCAGCAGACCAGTAGCTACAACCACCGCAAACAGGCCGGTAACCGTCATCGAAGTGACTGAACGCCACGGATTTTTCATGAAAACAAACATCATTGACCTCGTTAAAAAATTCAAAAAATCACTTCTTACGCTCAAGCCCGCTGGCAAACTGTTTGAGCGTATTCATCGGCACTTCACCCATGGCGGTCAGCCAGTAGCTGCCGAGCTGGCGCGAGAGGGTGTGCGTGGCACCCATCGACATGGCAGATTCTTTGCTGTGCTTTTGGCGGTCAAACGGCTCAACAAAAAGCGACACTGACGCCAAGCCGTCTGAAAAAACCCACTGCATGGGTTCATCCATAACCGCAGTGGCTGAACGACCTGGCGCGGGACGCTTGTAGCAGTTCATGGGTTTAAACCCGGCCACCGGCACTACCTGCCGCCAGCCCTCGGCGCTTGCTGTTGTTTTGACAAGCGCCGATTCCTCAACCCGATAGCCATCAACCTTGCCCATCATTTGCAGCAGCTTGTCCATCTTGACCGGGACATCAAGCAGCAGCTCCGAAAAGGCGGCTTGCTCCAGCACACGTCCGTCAGAATCCAGCGTTTGCAGCTTCACGACCAAGCCCTTTTTCTGTTCGGTCCAGACACGGTAGCCAAAGCGCAGGCTGTCTTTGGGTAGCAACAGCACAACATCTGACTCCAGCCCGGCAATACGCTCGACACCTTCGGCTTTGAGCTTGTAAAACTCCGCAATCCGGTTGTCGGCCGATTGAATCAACTCAGGAAAACTGCCGGAGACGCCACGTTTTTCGCTGCGCGCAATTTTTTGCTCAGGCAGGAAAGTCACTATTTTGTCGTTGTGCCTGAAAGTTGAGCGCGGTGCGCCCGTCAGACTTTCAACCCGCTCAATCTGTTGAGCGCCTTCATAAACATGCCAGATTTTGGCGCTGTGCATCTGGCCGCCCGAAGACACCACATAAGTACCGATATAGCTGCGCCGCTTGGACAGCTCATGCAGACGCAGCAGCCAATCATTGATGCTTTTCGGCTCAGCAGATGCAAGCGCTGGGTAAGCAGTTACAGCTGCATTCGGCGGCGCAGTCTGAGCCGCTACAAAACCAGTAGCAGCTTGTGCATATAAATAAAGGGCTAAAAGGCCGAAAAGCTTAAAATTCATTGTATTTGCAGTTTTCAGGCGGTCTGGGGCAACTTAACGACGGCTGCTCTGAGCGTTTTCAAAGCCTGCGTTGCGCAAAAAACCAGAGGGCGCCTGCAACGATGAACCGCCAAGTTGCTTGTGCGCCGCCATCAGCTCTTCAAGCCGTGTATCGCGCACCAACGGCCCTTGCGGCGATGCCACCACAACCTGCTCAACCGTCTGCTTTTGTGCGAGCTGCGCGCCTGATGATGCGTCCGGCGCGGCAACGAAATTCCACCCAACCACCAGCGCAGCAGCCAATGATGAAAAACCGGCCACCAGTTTCCAGCGAAAAACGCCATCATTGGCAGCTGGCTGGCTGTACGCGCTAATGGCATCTAGGCTCGCAACAAATTGAACAGGAGGCGTGATTTTTTCACTGGCAAGTCGCGCATTCAAGCGCTGCAAAAAAGCCGAATCAGCGCCCAATGGCGGGACCGCCGCCGTACCGTCCTTGAGCGCTTGCCCAATCACCTGGTATCTGTTCCAGTCGCTGTGCAGTGTGCTTAACTGAAAAACGCCATACAAGCCATCTTCAAAAACGCCCTGCACCAATTCAGGGCAAGCCAATTCGGGATTAACCAATTCACTACCGACAAGTTCGCCATCAACTAAAGCGGAAAGCAGTTCAGGACTAGAAATTTGTAGGGTCGTCATCTTGGTGCGGATCTTTTGAAAATTGATCTTTTCTAGCTATTACCAACGCTTGCCACTCTGGTTCTCAAGCAACGGCTTTACCTTTTGAGAAATCGCTTCGCGCGCTCTGAAAATGCGTGAGCGAACCGTTCCAATTGGGCAATTCATGGCTTCAGATATTTCCTCGTAACTCAAACCTTCAATTTCACGCAACGTGATGGCTTGCCTGAGCTCTTCTGGCAAGGCCTCTAGCGCGGTGTTAATAATCTGTGCTATTTCTTTGCTCGCAAGCACAGCATCAGGCGTTTCAGAGCTGGTTAGTTCGTTTTCAACGGGGGAAGTTTCATCATCGTCGTCGGATTTGAAAGAATTTTCTGAAACCGTCGGATTGCGCTTCAAATCCATCAAGGACTTCTTGGCGGTGTTGATAGCGATACGGTACAGCCAGGTGTAAAACTGAGCATCCCCACGAAATTGGGCCAGCGCACGATACGCGCGAATAAATGTTTCCTGTGCAATGTCTTCAACCAGGTCAACGTCGCGCACCATGCGGCCAATCAGGCGCTGAATGCGGCGCTGGTACTTGATAACCAGCAGTTCAAAAGCCTTGTGGTCACCCGCCACCGCGCGTTCGACCAGCGGGGCGTCACTGTCGATGGCTTTGACCTCCGGTGGGTGCGCAGGATCTGTGCTCATGCAGGCCTGACCAAACTGTCCATCGAGCGATGCGGCGAATAAACTGCCCGGCGAAAATCTAACCAGCGCGCGGGAAAGGCTCGTCGCTCAGCCCAAAGCCACAACTTGGCATGTGCCTGGTTTTCAATGCGCAGCAGCATCAGGTTTTGAAAATCAATCGTGACCAAAAGGTCGTAGTCGGCAACACCGGCCTGGTAGCCACGTCCTTCCCAGCGCCAAGTTTGGCCGTCCCAAACCAGTTGCCCAACGGGTGAGTTTTTCCAGCCTCGTAACGCAAACAGGCCAGTAGCGATGACTGCTGCCAAGCCAACGAAGTGCCGCCAATTGATGTGTTGACTGGTCACGCCCCAAGCGCAAATCGATATCAGAGCCGTCAACCAAAAGCCTGACAAAACCCAAATTTGCCAGCGCGAGCGCCCTAGCGGATACGTGACTGCAGGAGCGTTATGTTGACTCAAGACAGCTCTGGCATGCCGTCAGGCGCGCTTGAAAACCAGCGTGCCATTGGTGCCGCCAAAACCAAAATTGTTTTTGACTGCCACATCCATCTTGACATCACGCGCCGTGTTGGCGCAAAAATCGAGGTCGCATTCAGCATCCTGATTAAAAATATTGATGGTGGGAGGAATTTTTTGATGGTGCAGTGCCAGCACTGTAAATACCGACTCGATACCACCAGCGCCACCCAGCAAATGACCCGTCATGGACTTTGTGGAGCTGACCACTATCCTATGGGCGTGCGCACCAAACGCTGCCTTGATGGCGTTGGTTTCGTTGATGTCACCCAGCGGTGTTGAGGTGCCGTGCGCATTGAGGTAGTCCACCGCATCAGCATTGAGGCCAGCATTTCCAAGCGCATACAACATGGCGCGGCGGGGACCATCCATGCTCGGTGCTGTGATGTGGCCAGCATCGGCGCTCATGCCAAACCCGGCAAGCTCAGCATAAATTTTGGCGCCACGTGCTTTGGCATGCTCGTACTCTTCCAGCACCATCATGCCGGCACCCTCACCCAGTACAAAACCATCGCGGTCTTTGTCCCAGGGTCGGCTGGCCGTTTTTGGGTCGTCGTTGCGGGTGGACAGCGCACGCATCGCCGCAAAACCGCCGATGCCAAGTGGCGACACAGTAGCTTCAGCACCACCAGCAATCATGACATCGGCATCGCCGTATTCAATCATCCTGCCAGCATCGCCAATGCAATGCAGGCCCGTAGTACAGGCCGTGACGATGGCAATGTTGGGGCCTTTGAAGCCAAATTTCATCGACACATGACCGGCAATCATGTTGATGATGGAGCCGGGCACAAAAAACGGGGTGATGCGCCTGGGTCCGCGCTTGGTTAGCTCTTCGTGCGTGTTTTCAATCAGCGGCAAACCACCGATACCCGAACCAATCACGCAACCGATTCTTACGGCTTCGTCGTCGCTCAAGGCATTGCCTGTTTTCAAGCCGCTGTCAACCACTGCCTGGCAGGCAGCTGCCAAGCCATAGTGGATAAAAGTATCCATGTGGCGAGCTTCTTTTTCAGGAATGTATTCCCCAATCGCAAAGCCTTTGACTTCGCCAGCAATCTTGCAGGCAAAGTTGGTTGCATCAAATTTGGTGATCAGGTCGATGCCGGATTGGCCAGCCAATAAATTGGACCAGTTCTCGGCAACGGTATTACCGACTGGGCTGATACAGCCCAGACCAGTGACTACAACACGGCGACGATTCATGCGCACATCCTGAAAATACTTCTGCAAAGATGACGAAAAAGCCCCGGCTGGGGCTTTTTAAACGGGTAATAAAAAGGCAGCTTACGCTTTTTGATGCGTGTTGGCGTAATCAATCGCGTTTTGGACGGTGGTGATTTTCTCGGCTTCTTCATCCGGGATTTCAATGCCAAACTCGTCTTCAAGAGCCATGACCAGCTCTACCGTGTCAAGTGAGTCAGCACCCAGATCAGCCACAAAGGCTTTTTCGCTGGTGACTTGACCTTCTTCAACGCCGAGTTGCTCGGCAATGATTTTTTTAACACGTGCTTCGATATCGCTCATAGTTCCGCCCAAGGGGTAGTAAATTAATCCGTGATTTTAGCGCGTTAGAGGCAAACCCCTAAGCGCCTTGTTGATCGCTGCACCGGACGGATAAAACCGGCTTGCGTTTGCAGTGTTTTACCACTGCGAAGTGCCCCAATGCTACATGTACATGCCGCCATTCACGTGGATTTCCTGGCCAGTAATGTAAGCTGCTTGTGGGCTGGCCACAAAGGCTACGGCATGCGCTACATCTTGCGGCTTGCCCAAGTGACCCAGCGGAATTTGTCCTAACAGCGCCTTTTGCTGATCTTCGGTCAACCCAGCAGTCATGTCGGTTTCAATAAAACCCGGTGCAATGCAGTTGACGGTAATGTTTCGGCTACCCAGTTCCCGGGCCAGTGCCCGCGTCATACCCGCCACGCCCGCCTTGGCTGCGGCGTAATTTGACTGGCCAGCGTTGCCAGAACTGCCTACGACAGAGGTGATGTTGATGATGCGGCCGTAGCGCTGCTTCATCATGGTTCGCATCACTGCGCGGCTCATGCGAAAAACAGCCTTTAAATTGGTATCCAAGACCGCGTCCCAGTCATCGTCTTTCAGGCGCATGGCCAGCATGTCGCGGGTGATACCGGCGTTGTTAACCAGCACATGCAGGGCACCCTGCTCTTTGACAATCCCGTCAATCAGCGTCTCGGCGGCGGCGGCATCAGTCACATTAAGCTTTTTACCAGCGCAGCCTGGATAAGCAGCCAGCGCCTGGCTGATTTTGTCGGCGCCTTCGTCGGTGGTTGCCGTGCCAATAACTTTCACGCCTTTTTTGGCCAATTCGATTGCAATTGCCGCACCGATGCCGCGTGTTGCACCCGTCACAAGCGCTATTTGACCTTCAAACTTGATCTCGCTCATACCAATAATTCCTTTACTTGAGCCATGGAGGCCGGGTCAAAAAGAGGCGCTCCCACCAGCTCTGCATCAATTCGCTTGACCAAACCTGCAAGCACTTTGCCTGGCCCGCATTCAATGATGTGGCTTACGCCGCGAGCCTTGATGGCCTGGACGCATTCCACCCAGCGCACCGCGCCAAAAGCCTGGCGGTACAAGGCATCGCGGATGCGGCCAACATCGGTTTCAATTTCAACGTCGATGTTGTTAAGCAATGGAATCTGCATTGGCGCAAAGACGGTTTCAGCCAGCTTTTCCCTGAGTTTTTCAGCAGCAGGCTTCATCAAGCTGGAATGAAACGGCGCTGAAACCTGCAGCAACAGTGCGCGCTTGGCACCTTCGGCTTTCAGTACCTCACATGCTTTGTCAACCGCTGCCTTGCTGCCAGCAATCACCGTTTGCATCGGGTCGTTGAAGTTAACGGCCTCAACCACGTCATTTATTTGCAAGTCATATTGGGCTGTAGCGCCCGTTATTCGAGCGCAAGTAGCTATTATTTCAGCAGCATCCAGCCCAAGAATAGCAGCCATCGCGCCTGTGCCTACAGGTACGGCGTCTTGCATCGCCTGCGCCCTGAAGCGTACCAGCGGCGCAGCTTGCGTCAAGCTCAAAGCACCACTGGCAACCAAAGCCGTGTATTCGCCCAGCGAGTGGCCCGCCACCAAAGCTGGTGCCAGGTCAGTCTCAGCCATCCAAACCCGGTACGCGGCTACGCCTGCAACCAGCATGACGGGCTGGGTGTTGGTGGTAAGCGCCAAATCATCTTTCGGGCCGTCCTTGATCAATCGACCAACGTCCTGCCCCAAGGCATCAGACGCTTCCTGGACAGTTTGAAGCACGGCTGGATGATCGCCCCAAGCATCCAGCATGCCCACAGACTGCGAGCCTTGGCCAGGAAATACAAAAGCAAATGGTTTCAAAGAAGACTCCGGTTAACGAAACGCCTGGAAGCAATCTGCAGACGTCTGATAAGAACAAGGCAACAAGCAAGCAGTTGCGATGAGAAAACGCCATGACACCGACGCTTTCAATAATTGAGAAGCACCGCACCCCAGGTAAACCCCCCGCCCACGCCTTCCAGCATCAGCGTGTCACCCTTTTTAATCTTGCCGCTGCGTACTGACACGTCAAGTGCCAAAGGAATCGACGCAGCCGAGGTGTTGCCGTGCTGGTCGACTGTGACAATCAACTTTTCAAGCGGTAGTTTGAGCTTTTTGGCCGTGCTCTGCATGATGCGTATGTTCGCCTGGTGCGGAATCAGCCAATCGATATCAGCATCGGTCATGCTGGCTTTAGCCAGAGTAGTGCGGGCTGCGCTTTCAAGCACACCCACGGCCAGCTTGAAAACTGCCTGACCGTCCATTTTTAGCAGCGCGTTGCCGATGACCTTACCGCCCGACACATTGCCCGGCACACACAAAATACCCACATGCTTGCCATCGGCGTGCAAATCGCTGGCCAAAATACCGGGTGTACTAGAAGCCTCAAGCACCACAGCCCCTGCACCGTCGCCAAACAGCACACAGGTAGTGCGGTCAGTAAAGTCCAAAATGCGTGAAAAAACTTCAGCGCCCACCACCAGCGCTTTGCTGGCCGCACCGGTTTTAATCATGGCGTCCGCCACGCTGAGCGCGTACACAAAGCCGCTGCAAACAGCCTGAATGTCAAACGCAGGACAGCCCGCTACACCAAGCTTGTTTTGCAAAATGCAAGCGCTTGACGGAAATACCATGTCGGGCGTGGACGTCGCCACAATGATGAGATCAATATCGCCCGGCTGCAAACCAGCCGCCTGCAATGCGTTTTTTGAAGCTTCCAAGGCCAGGTCACTGCACGACACATTGGGTGCCGCAAAGTGCCTGGCGTGAATGCCGGTGCGCTCAACGATCCATTCGTCAGACGTTTCGACACCTGTGGCGGCAAGTCGTTTAGCCAAATCAGCGTTGGTCAAGCGATCAGGTGGCAGATAGCTGCCAGTGCCAGTAATGCGTGAAAAAAGTGCCATCAGGACAAATTGGGTAAAAGTTAACGTTTACTGTAACGCTACCGGGGCACTGTTTGAAAAGCTGCTGTTCTGGGTGGAAACAGGTAAGTCAGGCTCAAAAGCTTGTGCCACCAATACAGGTGCGGCGTGCGCAATGCGCCCCCGCACACGCTCCAGCAAGTTATTGCTGGCTGCGTCATGAGCTCTTTTTATCGCACGTTCAAATGCAAACGCGTCCGCCGAACCATGACTTTTAAACACCAGTCCGCGCAGGCCAAGCAATGCGGCACCGTTGTAACGCCTGTGGTCCATTCGCTTTTTAAACGCAGTTAAAACTGGATAAGAAACGATAGCAGCAAATTTAGTAAAAAAGTTGCGCGAGAACTCAACCTTCATGAAGCTACCGATCATGGTGGCCAAGCCTTCGCTGGTCTTGAGCGCCACATTGCCGACAAAACCATCGCACACCACAATATCCGTGGTGCCTTTAAATATATCGTTGCCTTCGACGTTGCCATAAAAGTTCAAATCGCCAGAATTGGCAGCAGATCGCAGCAGATCGCCTGCTTTTTTAATCACTTCGCTGCCTTTTATCGCTTCTTCGCCAATATTAAGTAAACCGACGCTAGGAGTTGGGTTATTTGAAATGGCCGTGACCAGTGCAGAACCCATGACTGCGAATTGCAGCAAGTGGTCTTCGGTACAGTCAACGTTGGCCCCTAAGTCCAACACCGTGGTTGCGCCGCCTTTGGCGTTGGGCAGTTGGGTCGCAATGGCTGGTCGGTCAATGCCGTCCATGGTTTTTAAAACATAGCGGGCGATGGCCATCAACGCGCCCGTGTTGCCAGCCGAAACCGCCGCTTGAGATGCGCCTTCTTTGACCTGGTTAATCGCCACCCGCATCGATGAATTTTTCTTGCGCCGAAGTGCGATCTCTATCGGGTCGTCCATCGTGACGACTTCTGTGGCTGCTATGACCTGGCAGCGAGGGTTTGCCTGGAGTTGTACGAATTGCGGATGTTTTTGAAGCACCTCAACCTGCCCTACAAGCGCCAAAGCAGCACTGGTATGGCTATTCAGAAAAGCAAGGCTGGCAGGGATGGTGACCGCGGGGCCAAAGTCGCCGCCCATGGCATCAACAGCTATCCTGATCATGATGGGCTCAACAAAGTGTATCGGTTGACTTTTGCCAAAAGAAAAGCCCGCAAATAAAGCGGGCTTTCGGGTGTGCGCGGCACGTTTTAAAGCGCCGACTGATTACGCTTCAGATTTTGTTTTCAACACCTTGCGACCACGATAAAAGCCAGTTGGGCTGATGTGGTGACGCAAATGAATTTCGCCTGTTGTGGACTCTACAGCGATGCCTGGAACGTCCAGGGCGTTGTGTGAGCGGTGCATGCCGCGCTTGGAAGGAGATTTTTTGTTTTGCTGAACTGCCATGGTGTGCTCCTGAATCGCGCTGTGAAAATCCTCACTGCGCGGGTAAAAAGTTGGTAAATTGCGTATCGGGTCAGTACGCGAAGCCTTTGATTATAGCCCGGATGTAGCGGCTTCGGCGCATGGTACTGGCAGACTCGGCGACTACAGCAGCGCCTACTTTTTCTTGAGCTGGGCCAGGGCGGCAAAAGGATTTGGTTTATCGGCTGCGTATGGAGGCATGTCGAGAACACCCGCACTAAACACGGGCAGTTCCGGGCACGCAACATGCATAGGCACCAGCGGCAGCGCCATCAGCAACTCGTCTTCCAGCACTTCCATCAAGTCAAACTGAGGCGTCAGCACCAGCAGGTCTTCGTCAGCAGCATCATCTTCTGCCATGGCAATGTCTTCTGACGCGACAAATCGATACCACTGGTCTGTCTGCAAGCCAATTTGTACAGGCCCCATGCAGCGCTGGCAGGTTAAGGGCAGGGTTGCGTTTGCTGTCAAATGCAGCCAAATGTCTGTTTGACCCGAGCTGCCGACACGCAACTCGGGTGTAGCTTGCCAATTAACGATTAAATCATGCTGTGAGCCACTGATTTCATGCGCTAGGCGCTCTAAATTTTGTAGCGGTGTAGCCTCAGTCAACTTCACGCCTGCTTCGGCGAAGGCTTGCATGTTCAGGTGGGTGGCTTGCGGGTGTCGGTTCATGCCGTCAGTGTAAGAGAATCAATGCCATGAACTTTTCGCTAAAACCTTCACAAGTCACTCGCCAACTCATTCTGGGGTCAACGTCGCGCTATCGGCGCGAGCTTCTGGAGCGTTTGCACATTCCTTTTGAGGTGGCCGCGCCTGACGTCGATGAGACCCCTTTGCCGCATGAATCGCCCAAGGTCTTGGCCGAACGATTGGCACTTGCCAAAGCCAAAGCGGTAGCCGCGCAATTTCCGATGGCCGTTGTCATTGGTTCAGACCAGGTAGCCGACCTAAATGGCTTGAGCCTGGGTAAACCGGGCACACATGACAAAGCCGTTGCGCAACTGCGGCTAATGCGGGGCCAAACTGTCGTATTTCAAACGGCTGTGGCGGTGGTTTGCCAGGACAGCGGTTTTGAGCAACGCAGCCTGGCGGCAGTGCGGGTGAAATTCAGGGACTTGACTGACGATGAGATTGAAAATTACCTGCAAATGGAAAAGCCCTACGACTGCGCTGGCAGTGCCAAAAGTGAGGGGCTGGGCATTGCGCTGCTCGACGCCATCGACAGCGATGACCCAACTGCGCTGGTTGGGCTGCCATTGATTCGCACTTG
>JAYURC010000196.1:0-13199 GCA_043756405.1 Polaromonas sp. | reverse complement strand
CTGCTGGCGGTGCGCGGCGTCGGCGCCATCAAGCGCGTGGGCGGCGTCTCGCGCGAGGTGCGCGTGGCGCTTGACCCCTCACGCCTGCAGGCGCTGGGCGCCACGGCGACCGACATTTCGCGCCAGCTGCGCCAGGTGCAGAGCGAAAGCGCTGGCGGGCGCGCCGACCTTGGCGGCAGCGAGCAGCCCATGCGCACGCTGGCCACCGTGAAATCGGCCGAGGAACTGGGCCGATTGCAGCTGGCGCTGAGCGACGGGCGGCGCATCCGGCTGAGCGATGTCGCCACCGTCAGCGACACCACGGCGGAGCCGCGCGCGGCCGCCCTGCTCAATGGCAAGCCCGTCGTCGGTTTCGAGGTCTCGCGCAGCCGTGGCGAAAGCGAAGTTGCCGTCGGCGCCGCGGTGCAACAAGCCCTCGCCGAACTCAAGCTGCAGCGCCCCGACATCGTGCTCACCGAAGCCTTCAACTTCGTGCAGCCGGTGCAGGAAGAATACGACGGCTCCATGCACCTGCTCTATGAAGGCGGCATTCTGGCGGTGCTGGTGGTGTGGCTTTTTCAGCGTGACTGGCGCGCAACCTTTGTCTCAGCGGTGGCGCTTCCGCTGTCGGTGATTCCCGCCTTCATCGGCATGAACCTGCTGGGCTTTTCGATCAACGTCATCACGCTGCTGGCGCTGTCGCTGGTCATCGGCATCCTGGTCGATGACGCGATTGTGGAGGTTGAGAACATCGTGCGCCACCTGCGCATGGGCAAAACGCCCTACCAGGCGGCGATGGAGGCGGCAGACGAAATTGGTGTAGCGGTGATTGCCATTACCTTCACCCTGATTGCGGTGTTTTTGCCAACAGCGTTCATGAGCGGCATTGTGGGCAAGTTCTTCAAGCAGTTTGGCTGGACAGCGGCGTTGGCCGTGTTTGCGTCTTTGGTTGTGGCCCGAATGCTGACCCCCATGATGGCGGCCTACATCCTCAAACCACTGGCCAAAGAGCACAACGTGCAAGACGGTGCGCTGATGCGCTGGTACATGCGCACCAGCCGCTGGTGCCTGCAGCACCGGCTGATCACCGTGCTGGCAGCCGGCGCGTTTTTTGTCGGCTCGCTGTTTTTGATTCCGCTGCTGCCCACCGGCTTTATTCCGCCCGACGACAACTCGCAAACACAGGTCAATATTGAGCTGCCGCCCGGCACCAAACTGGCGCAAACCATGGCCGCAGCTGAGGCTGCAAGGTTGCTGATTGCCAAGGTAGAGCACGTCAAGTCGGTCTACACCACGGTGGGCGGCGGCGCTGCCGGCGGCGACCCGTTTGCGCCCGGCGGCGTGGCTGAACCGCGCAAGGCCACACTGACCATTTTGCTGGCTGAGCGTGGCGAGCGCCCGCGCAAGCAAGGCATTGAAAACAACATCCGAAAAGCGCTGGAAGACCTGCCAGGCGTGCGCAGCAAAGTCGGCCTGGGCGGCTCGGGTGAAAAGTACGTGCTGGCGCTAACGGGTGAGGAGCCAGTCGCACTGACCACGGCCGCTGCCGCGCTTGAAAAAGAGCTGCGCACCATCCCCGGCCTGGGCACGGTGGCCTCTAGCGCATCGCTAGTGCGGCCCGAGTTAACAGTGCGGCCCGACTTTGCCCGCATGGCCGACCTCGGCGTTACCAGCGCTGACATTGGCGCGACGATTCGCATTGCCACGGTGGGCGACTTTGACGCCAATCTGCCAAAACTCAATTTGGCGCAGCGCCAGGTTCCCATCGTGGTGCGCTTGTCTGACGATGCCAGGGACGACATCAGCGCCCTGCAGCGCCTGATGGTGCCAGGAAATGGCAAAGGCGGGGGCCCCGTCATGCTGGGCCAGGTCGCCACGATTGAGCTGGCAGGCGGCCCGGCAGTCATTGACCGATTTAACCGCTCCCGCAATGTGCAGTTTGAGGTGGAGCTGTCGGGCATGCCGTTAGGCGATGTGACCAAAGCTGTTAACGAGTTGCCCACTTTGAAAAACCTGCCCGCTGGCGTCAAGCAGGTGGTCATTGGCGATGCGGAAGTGATGGGCGAGCTGTTTGCGAGTTTTGGCCTGGCCATGCTGACCGCTGTGCTGTGTATTTACATCGTGCTGGTGCTGCTGTTCAAGGACTTCTTGCACCCTTTCACCATTCTGGCAGCGCTGCCGCTGTCTCTCGGCGGCGCATTTGCGGCGCTGCTGATTGGCGACAAGAGCTTTTCAATGCCGTCCCTAATTGGCCTGATCATGCTGATGGGCATTGCCACCAAAAACTCGATCTTGCTGGTTGAATACGCCATTGAAGCCCGCCGCGGCAAACCCGCCACCGACACGCAAGAGGCAGTGGCCCCCATGAGCCGGGCCGAGGCGCTGCTGGACGCATGCCACAAACGCGCCCGCCCGATTGTGATGACCACCATCGCCATGGGTGCCGGCATGATGCCTATTGCGTTCAGCTGGGGCGCAGCCGACGGCAGCTTTCGCGCCCCCATGGGCGTGGCGGTCATCGGCGGGCTGATGACGTCCACCCTGCTGAGTCTGCTGGTGATACCCGCGGTTTACACGCTGGTCGACGACCTGGAGGAGTGGCTGGCGAAAATGTGGCGCAAGGTTTTCAGACGTGGACAAGAGACGCCGGTGCAGCCGAAAGCCTTTCTAGGCAATTTAGATACCGATGTGAAAGGTCAGGTGGTGGTTAGAGCTGATGCGAGTTGATGGCTAGAAGACGAAAGTAGATGCGAATAGGTCTGTAGCTGCATATATAAGGCGTGAGCAGCTATCAATAACATGGCATTTAATTGAAGCTTTGATCTCTTGGCTCGCTACCCTCAGTGCCATCCATACCCTCAGGCATGCTGCCCTTTAATGGCCCCCTGCTGGTTGTCTAAAAAAGGAAAAGGTACCTGCTTTAATTTTGTGAAGTTTTCGATTGAAAAGTTTGATCGAAAACCGAGCGCGATACCGACTTAGAACCGTCCAGATATAAAGACAGGCGTTCTTACGTTTCAGCAATGCATAATCAAAATTTTTACGACGGGTACGCATGGGCTTGATTGATCGCGATTACATGCATGAGCGTCATCGAAAAGCAGGAAAGTCCTCAGATTCCCGATTTCAAAGAGCGAGCACGCCCAAAGCAAAATGGTCAATGAAGAAGATAACCATTTGGACTTTAGCTGTTTGCTCGCTGATCTTCTTGGCAACCAAATATGCAATCCTTCCTGTGGGGTCCCTTACTTTTCCCGTATCTGGGCAAGTACTTTGGTTTGTTCCTGAAGTAAAGGGTGAGGGCGCACCGTTTACGATAACTGCACCAGAGCGAGGTGACAAGTTTTATGCAGTTCGAGTCACGGAAGTAGGTACCTCGCGGACGGTGGGAATAGTTCCATTGAGAAAAGGGGAAACCGTGACAGTACAAATTCCACTTGGACAGTACGAAATGATCTTTGCGAGTGGGTCGCTATGGTACGGACCGGAAAAGTTATTTGGGTTTTCGGGGAGCAAAAAGAAGGCCGTCAAAACTTTCAATTTTTATCGATCCGGAAACGTGATTAACGGTAACTCTGTAAATCTTACCGACAGGATAAACGGCAATCTCCAAACCAGGCCAGTAATGCCATTTGACAAATAGACTTTGAAGCACCCAAAGGAAGGTCTGAACGACTCTCAAGCAAGTGCAGTTGCTAGTCCGCATTTTCCCAATGCGAGATGGCGATAGAGTGGTGCGGTGGCCAATGTTACGTTTGACGTCGAGGCCAAGATAAAAGCGGGTTAGTAGCTAGGTGGCGTTCCATGCCTTAAAAGGCCTTTAGCCTAGTAAAATATATCGGTAATCAGCTATTAAATTAATAGTAAGACTAATCCTGAGTTTGTCGAATCTTCTTTACCAACGCGGTAGTCGAATGGCCCTGCACAAACGCAATTGCCACAGCCTTGCCGCCGTAGCTTTCAACCACTGCTGTCTCGGGCAGCAAGCGGATGTCGTAGTCGCCGCCCTTGACCAGCGTGCCGGGCTTCAGCTCGGTAATCAGTTCAAGCGGCGTGTCCTCGCTGAACCAGGTGACCAGGCTGACGGACTCCAGCGCGGCAATGACTGCGGCGCGGTCGTCCTGGTTATTTAGTGGTCGGTCAGGGCCCTTGCCGAGACGCCGCGCTGATGCGTCGGTGTTCAGCGCCACGACCAGGCTCGCGCCTAGTGCACGCGCTTCGGCCAGGTACGTGACATGCCCGCGATGCAGCACATCAAACACGCCGTTGGTAAAAACCACAGGCTTGGGCAATGCGGCGACCCGAGCCAGGGCTTCATCACGCGAAGCCAGTTTGCTTAGAAAACCTAAGGCGCTCACGCGGTCAACGGTTTCGTTTCAAGCGCGGGCGATGTGGCGGGTGCCAGAGTAATCGCACCTGCGATTTCGCGGCTGAGCTCTTTGCGGTAGCGGTTGAGTTCCTGCACGGTCTTGAAGCTCTGGTTCATCAAAAGGCTCATGTTGTGCAAGATGCGCTCCACCACTTTGCCTTCCCACACCGCATCAAAGTTAATTTGCTTGTCGAGCCAGTGCTCCAGCCAGTCTGGATTGGGCAAGCGCGACTGAATCGTGTCACGCGGGAACAGGTTTTTATTCACATGTAAATTGGTCGGGTGCAGCGCTTGTGCCGTGCGGCGGGCGCTGGCCATCAGCACGCCTACTTTGGTAAACGCAGCGCGTGCATCGTTGCCGACGTTGTTGATGGCGCGTTTCATGTAGCGCAGGTAAGCGCCGCCGTGACGTGCTTCGTCCTGGCTGAGCTGGGTGTAGATTTTTTTGATGACCGGCTCGGTGTGCCATTCGCTGGCGCGGCGGTACCAATGGTTTAAGCGAATCTCGCCGCAAAAGTGCAGCATCAGGGTTTCAAGCGGCGGGGCGGGCTCAAATTCAAACCGCACTTCGTGCAGTTCTTTTTCTGTGGGCGCCAGGTCGGGTCTGAAGCGTTTGAGGTACTCCATCAGGACCAGGGAATGCTTTTGCTCTTCAAAAAACCAGATCGACATGAAGGCCGAAAAATCACTGTCATCCTTGTTGTCGCGCAAAAACATTTCCGTTGCAGGCAACGCGGACCACTCGGTGATGGCGTTCATCTTGATGGTTTGGGCTTGCTCGTCAGACAGCTGCGACGCATCAAAGCTGTCCCACGGAATGTCTTTGTCCATATCCCAACGGACGGACTCGAGTTGTTTGAACAATTCTGGATAAAGCATTTAAGTTACTCCGTGCTCTGTCATGCATTTGTACTTAGTACGCAGAATATGCTGCCTTGGATGTTTGCGTAATTTTAGGCGGATTGTGTGACAAATAACCCCAAAAAGGGTCATTCCAAGTCTGGGGCTCTGAATCTGATGTTTCAAATCCGGCGTATAACCCAACAAGACGCGGTATTTTCCGGTTGCTTTTAAACATCACATCATCATGCGCTCTTTTTTGTCCAGATTTGTCTTCTTACCAGCTGCTTTGTTTGTAGGGGTTTTCAGCGCGTCTGCTGCGCATGCGGCAACACCGGCAAACAGCGCCTGTCCTGCGCTGTTACAGCAAAACGTTTTGCGCCTGCAAGATGAAAAGCCGCAATCGCTGTGCCAGTACGCTGGCAAGGTGGTCGTGGTGGTCAACACCGCCAGTTTTTGTGGCTTTACCTCGCAGTACGAGGGCCTGGAGGCACTGCACACCAAGTACAAAGACCAGGGACTTGTCGTGCTCGGTTTCCCGTCAAATGACTTTTCTCAAGAGACCGGAAGCAACAAACAAATTGCCGAGTTTTGCGAGAACACGTTTGGCGTGAAGTTCCCGATGTTCACCAAAACCAGTGTTTCAGGCAAAGACGCGAGCCCGCTGTTCAAACAGCTGAGCGCCAAATCAGGCACCGCACCCAAATGGAATTTCTACAAATACGTGATCAGCCGTAACGGGCAAAACGTGGAGAGTTTTAACGCCATGACAGATCCGAAAAGCAAATCTTTCATCAGGGAAATCGAAAAGCAGTTGGCCAGCAAATAAGCGCGATTGTGATGAGTTCAGGAACAAAAATACCAATCAGTCATTATTTGAATGATGAGTAATTTCAAGTTATTATTGACTATGAATCTTAGTTCCATAACAAACTTTTACGCTCTCGTTGTGATCAAGTGCGGGAACTTAATGAAGGCCCCTCGATTCGTACAACCACCTGTTGCAGCAAGCTGCAGCAGCACAGTTTCATTGTTGCGAAGCCGTCTTGGCCGTTTGGCTTTAGATGAAATCCCGGAGCGGTTCTCCTCCTCCCTCCCTCCCTTGTTCGCCTCGGGGCGCTTCGCAACATTTTTATCTTTCGCGCGCTGATGACCTTCAGCCCGCAATCTCCAAATCAGCAGCGCATTGCCATCGTTGGATCCGGCATTTCCGGACTGGCAACGGCTTATGCCCTTCGCAGCAAAGCCAACATCACGCTGTTTGAAGCGGCTGACTATTTTGGCGGACACACCCACACCGTAGACGTCATGCTGCCTGGTGCACATGGGCTGGTAACGCATGGTGTCGACACGGGTTTTCTGGTTTTTAACGAACGCACTTACCCAAACCTGATCAGCCTGTTGGCTGACCTGGAGGTAGAAACTGCCAAGTCGGACATGTCGTTTTCTGTGCAGGTTCCGCGTGCTGGCGGCCAGCAGCTTGAATGGAGCGGCTCGTCGCTTAACAGCGTGTTCGCACAACGCAAAAATTTGGTCAGCCCGAAGTTTTTGCGCATGCTTCGGGACATCCTGCGGTTTAACCGCGTTACGACAGAACTGGCCAACGCGAACGCAGAGCTGGCCATGATGCAGCCACTTGGGGATTTTTTAAAAGACCAAAAATTCTCCGACGAATTTCGAGACTGGTATTTCCTGCCCATGATGGGGTGCATCTGGTCGTGCCCTACCGACCAGATGCTGCAATTTCCTGTGGCGACCATGATTCGCTTTTGCTACAACCACGGGCTGATTCAGGTGACCAATCGGCCGCAGTGGTGGACAGTCAAGGGCGGTGCAAAACACTATGTCGAAAAAATCATCGCGGGGATTGCTGACAAACGTTTGAACACGCCCGTCAGGCGGATCGTGCGGCATGCCGCTGGCGTACAGGTCAGCACCGACGCTGGTACTGAGCTGTTCGACAAGGTGGTGCTGGCCACGCATTCAGACCAGGCACTCGGCATGTTGGATGCGCCCAGTGACGCGGAAACGCACGCCTTGAGCGCCATCCGCTATCAGCCCAACCGTGCCGTGCTGCATACCGACACGTCCGTGCTGCCGCAAAATAAAATGGCCTGGGCGGCCTGGAACTACGAGCGCGCGGCGCACACCAGTACCGAGACCAGTCAAGTCTGTCTGCACTACCTGCTTAATATGCTGCAGCCGCTGCCGTTTACGCAAAGCGTTGTTGTCTCACTGAATCCGATCAATGAGATCACTCCGCATCTCACCATGGCCGAGTTTGATTACGCCCACCCGGTGTTTGACCTGGCGGCTATTCGTGCGCAGGGCGAAGTCGCTGCCTTGCAAGGCCAACACAACACTTACTTTTGCGGTGCCTGGATGGGTTACGGCTTTCATGAGGACGGCTTGAAGTCTGGCCTGAAGGTAGCAGAGCATATTTTGAACCTGCCAAGGGTTGCCGCGTGACAGCCGTAATGCGCAGCGACGGGCCGCCCCTAGCAAGCAGTGCCCCCTCGGGGCTGGAGCCTGCGGCTCCTAACCTGCTTGAGCAGGTTGGGACAGGCGACAGAAACGATGCTTCTGGCGAGTGGCGGCCTGCAAGGTGCAGCACATTACATGCAATGAAAAGCGTGGGGGTTTCAGGTCCACTGATCGGCTTTGGGCAAGTGCGCCACACGCGTTTAAAGCCTGCAAAAAACGCGTTTGCCTATCCCAACTATTTTTTGATGTTGCCCATGCGTGCGATGCAGGCCAGCAAGGCGCATGCACTGGCTCACAACCGATCAGGGCTGTTGAGCTTTTTTGACACTGACCATGGCGATGGGCGAGCCGATGCCGTGACCTGGATTGACGAGTTGTTGCAACGCGAAGGGGTTGAGGACGCGCAAGGCGAGATCTGGCTGCATACCTACCCACGCGTGCTGGGCTACACCTTCAAACCCGTCAGCTTTTGGTATTGCCATGCGGCTGATGGCGCGTTGCGTGCCATCGTTGTTGAAGTTAACAACACCTTTGGTGAGCGGCATTGCTACTTTCTTGACAGGCCGCAATACGGGCACGAACTGACCGCCGACAAGGTTTTTCACGTCTCGCCGTTTTGCACACTGGAAGGCCATTACCGCTTTCGTTTCATGCGCAGCCACCACGGTGGTGTCGACAAGACCGTGGCTCGTATTGACTATGACGACGCATTGGGCCCATTGATCCAGACCAGCGTTAGCGGCACTCTGCTACCTGTAACAAACACCACGCTGCGCAAAGCGCTGTGGCGTTACCCGGCCATGACGTTTGGCGTGGTAGCCCGCATTCATTGGCAAGCCGCCAAGTTATGGCTCAAGCAAGTGCCTTTTGTTTCCAAACCCAAGCCCCCAAAAATATTTGTAACGCGATGACCACCAGCAATACCTCCAACCCGACCAGCGTTTTTACATTGCCTGCTGGTGCGCCGTCGGCTGCGCGCGCGACGCTCAAACTGCTGCTGCGCCTCAAGCACGGCACGTTGACGCTTAAACTGCCTGACGGGTCCCTGCAGCGCTTCGGCAACGGTAAAGCACCGCAAGCAAGTCTTCATTTGCTGAACTGGAATGTTTGCAGCGCGGCCCTTAAATCAGGCGACATCGGGTTTGCTGAAAGCTATATTGCAGGCGACTGGACCACGCCGCACTTGACCGATTTGCTGCAGGTTCTCATAGTCAACCGCAAGGAAGTGGAAGACGTGATTTACGGCACTTGGCTGGGGCGTTTTGTCTACCGCGTCAAGCATTTGCTCAACCGCAATACCAAGGCCAACAGCCAAAAAAATATTCATGCGCATTACGACTTGGGCAATGCGTTCTACGAGTTGTGGCTCGATGGCACGATGAACTATTCGTCGGCCATTTTTGAAACGCCAGAAACGTCAATGAAAGACGCCCAGCACGCCAAAGTGCGGCGCGCACTGCGCATGGCGCGAGTGTCGGCGGGTGACTGCGTGCTGGAGATTGGCTGCGGTTGGGGTGCGCTGGCTGAAAAAGCCACGAAAGAGTTTGATGCGAACGTTGTCGGCGTGACGCTCAGCACCGAGCAGCTTGCCTGGGCCAACAAACGTATGCAAGCCGAAGGCGTTGCTGAAAAAGCGGATTTGCGTTTGCAGGACTACCGCGACATTGGCAAGACTACAGCGGATGCCCCATTTGATGCCATTTGCTCGATTGAAATGGTGGAAGCGGTAGGCCGCGAATACTGGCCAGAGTATTTTCAAACGGTGCACCGCTTGCTCAAGCCCGGTGGTTATGCCTGCATTCAAAGCATCGTGATTGCTGACGAGCTGTTTGATCGCTACCTGACTTCCACTGACTTTATCCAGCAGTATGTTTTTCCTGGCGGTTGCCTGCCTTGCCCCCAAGAGTTTCGTGCGCAAGCGGTTGCAGCGGGCTTTGAGGTGGTGGACGAATTTTCTTTTGGTCAAGATTACGCACGCACGCTACAAATATGGCGCGAGCAATTTGCCGCGCAGCAGGCGCATGTGTTGCAACTCGGGTTTGATGAGCGGTTTATACGCATCTGGGAGTTTTACCTCAGCTACTGTGAGGCCGCTTTTTTAGAGGCCAACACCGATGTGGTGCAGTACACACTGAGAAAGCCCGCATGATGAATCGTCGTACATTGACGGGCGCTTTGCTGCTAGCTGCTTTCGGTGGTCAAGCAAGCGCTCAAACCATACCCAACGCAGATGATGCCCGGGTCGAGCTAGACACGCTGCTGCCGCAGCACCGCCTGATTGGCAAAGGCCGGCTGGTGGTGTGGGGGTTTCAGGTGTACGACGCCAGGCTCTGGGCGTTACCGGGCTTTAAGCCAGACAATTTGCCGGCCCAGCCGTTTGCGCTAGAGCTGGCTTACCTGCGTGACTTCACCAGCGAAGACACGGCCGAGCGCTCCATCAAGGAGATGCGGCGCTCAGCCAGCATCAATGACGAGCAAGCCAAAACCTGGCTTGCTGCCATGCAGCGGGTCATACCCGACATTAAAAAAGGCGACCGCATCATGGGTGTCAACCAGCCCGGCGTGGGTGCGCAGTTTTTGGTCAACGGCAAGGCGTCTGGCGAAATCCGCGACGCTGAGTTTGCCCGGCTGTTTTTTGGTATCTGGCTGTCGCCCAAAACATCGGAACCCAAACTGCGTGGTGTCCTTCTGTCAGGTGTGAACTGACCATGCAGACGTTCGGCAAGCGCAATGGTCTGGCCTATGGCCTGCTGGGCTTGCCATTGGCATTTGTGGCGCTACCGCTGTATGTCATCTTGCCCAATTACTACGCCAAAGAGTTTGGTGTGCCGCTGGCCATATTGGGTGCAATTTTGCTGGGTGCGCGGTTGTTTGATGCTGTCATTGACCCGCTGCTGGGGCGGTTTAGCGACCATCTGTTCAAACGCTCTGCCAACGCGGTGCTGCAGGCGGGCGTGGTGGCTGCTTTGGTTTTGGCGGCAGGCTTTGCACTGCTGTTTTTCCCACAGGTCACAAAGCCAAATGCTTTGATTGTGTGGGCCAGTGTGATGCTGATGGTGACTTACGCAGCCTACAGTTTTTTAAGCGTGTCGCACCAGTCCTGGGGTGCGATGCTGGGCGGTAATGAGGCCGAGCGCAGCCGTATCGTGGCCTGGCGCGAGGCATTGGGGCTGGTCGGTGTGGTGATGGCGTCAGTTATGCCCGTTGCGCTGGGCATGCCCGCTACAACCATTGTCTTTTTTGTAACGCTCGGTGTCGGCTGGCTGGCCTGGACACGGGCCGTACAGCCTGTTGCCAAACAAGATGCCGCTCACGTGGCGGGTGCCATCTGGCAGCCCTTCAAACACAGCAACTTCAAGCGCCTGCTGCTGGTCTTCATGCTGAACGGCACGGCCAGCGCAGTACCCGCCACCCTGGTTTTGTTTTTTATTCAAGACCGTTTGCAAGCGCCCAGCAGCATGGAGCCGCTTTTTCTGGGCAGTTATTTTTTGGCAGCAGCCGTATCCATTCCACTTTGGTTAGCGATTGTCAAACGCATCGGCTTGGCCAGGGCGTGGCTTTGCGGTATGGCGTTGGCCATTGCGGTGTTCAGCTGGGCGACGCAAATTGGCAGTGGCCAGACCACCGCTTTTTTGATCATTTGTGCGCTTTCAGGCGTTGCACTGGGCACAGACCTGGCACTGCCCGGTGCCATGCTGGCGGGCGTGATTCAACGCAATGGTGATTCTGGCAAAGCTGAAGGCGCGTACTTTGGCTGGTGGAACTTCGCCATCAAGCTCAACCTGGCGCTGGCCGCCGGTTTGGCGCTGCCCCTTCTTGCTGTGTTTGGTTACGCACCCGGCGTGCGCAGCACGCAAGCGCTGGGCGCACTCAGCATTGCTTACTGTGTATTGCCTTGCGTTTTAAAGCTTGCCGCCAGCGCTTGCCTTTATTTCTTCATCATTCAGCCTTCTTCAAAACCTGTCGGAATCAACCCATGACTTTCTTTAAAAAAACGGCTCGCCGTTTGATGTGCGCCCTGGCTGTCAGCAGCGCTTTGCTGGCTGGCTGCGCCGGGCCGCAAATCAGCGACTATGCTGCCGAAAAGCCAACACTTGATTTGCGCCAATACTTTACCGGGACTGTTGATGCCTACGGGATTTTTACCGACCGGTCGGGCAAAGTCGTCAAGCGCTTCACAGTCGAGATGATTTGCACCTGGACAGGCGCACCCGGGCAGGAGGTGGGTGTGCTGGACGAGTATTTCACCTATTCAGACGGCACCAAAGACCGCCGCGTCTGGACGCTCAAGCGCACCTCTGACGGCAAGTACACCGGCACAGCGGGTGACGTTCTGGGTGTTGCCAACGGTGAAGTCAAGGGCAACGCCTTTCGCTGGGGCTACACGTTGCTGCTGCCGGTTGACGGCAAAACCATTGAAGTGCAGTTTGACGACTGGATGTACCTGATGAACGACAAAATCATGATCAACAAGGCCGACATGAGCAAGTTTGGCTTCAAGCTCGGCGAAGTGACCCTGACCTTCGTCAAGCGCTGAAATCACGTCTGCTGGGTCGGTTTTAGGCGTCAAATCAGCCTCTAGCCCATCAAATACTTGCGCTAGCAGATCCTGAATTGATAGTAACTACAGGCCAACACCATGCCCCACAACCTTCCCATCAACGACTGGCGCGGCAAAACCGTGTGGCTGGTTGGCGCATCCACCGGTATTGGCCGGGCAACTGCGCACCAGCTGCACACGCTGGGTGCAAAAGTCATCGTTTCAGCGCGCAGCCAGCGCGCCCTGGACGAATTTGCAGCCGAACACCCTGGGGCGACGGTGGTGGCAATGGACGCCGCCGATGCCGCTTCAGTCGAGGCCGCCGCGCAAGTCGTGCTTGGCGCAGGCCCGTTAGACCTGGTGCTGTACTGCGCCGGTTACTACAAAGAAATGCGTGCCACCGAGTTTGACCTGGGCCAAATGCTGCAGCACAACCAGGTCAACTATGTCGGTGCTTTGTATGTGCTGTCAGCGGTGTTGCCGTACTTTTTGGCACGCAAGGCCGGGCACATCAGCCTGGTCAGCAGCGTGGCGGGCTACCGCGGCCTGCCGCAAGGGCTGGCCTATGGGCCCACCAAAGCCGCACTGATCAACCTGGCCGAAACGCTGCATGTCGATTTGAAAGACAGCCAGATTGGTGTCAGCCTGATTTGCCCGGGTTTTGTTGAAACGCCCCTGACAGCGCAAAACAAGTTCAGCATGCCAGGCTTGATCAAACCTGAAAAAGCAGCGGAAGAAATATTGCGCGGCTGGGGCAAAGGTGAATTTGAAATTCATTTCCCCAAGCGCTTTACCTGGTTGATGAAGGCGTTGGCGTTGCTCCCGCCCAGGTTGTACTTTCCGGTCATTCGTAAATTTACCGGACTCTAAAACGCGATTGCCACTTTCTATTGATTCGGCCCGCTGATGCCTCAATTCCCGTTCGGGTTGAGCTTGTCGAAACCCTTCGACAAGCTCAGGGCGAACGGTTCATAGTTCACAAGGCCG
>JAYURC010000195.1:0-34542 GCA_043756405.1 Polaromonas sp. | reverse complement strand
GCATACTCGGTCCGACACGCCATCTGGCGCTGACGGCGGCGTTCATCCAGAGGCGGCATCCCAGAGGAGACAGGCAGTGAAAGCAAAACCAGCAAAATCAGTCAAGGCGGTTAAAAGCGCCAGCAAGCCAGCGACCAAAGCCAAACAGGCCGTCAAGACAGTAAAGACGGCCAACACAGCAAAAGCCGCGAAAACAGGCGCAAGCAAGCCGGTTGTCAAAATTACTGCCAAGCCGCTGCCCAAAGCCTCACCCAAGCCGGTTGCCAAGCCAAAGCCCGCCTCCAAGTCGACAGCGTTGCCAGCGGCAAAAAAATTGGCCAAGCCCGCCGTGAAAAAAACCGTCGTCAAGCCCGTGATTAAAGTTGTGCCCGGCAAAGTCAAGGCCAAAACACCGGTCAAAGCCGCTGTCAAACCTTTGCCCAAGGCAGCTACGTTACCGGCACCCGCCAAAGTTGTGACTCAAGCCAAATCAGTCACCAAACCAGTTTTAAAAGAAACCCTCAAACCCGTGCAAGAAGTAGCCAGCAAAAAAACCATGCCTGTCGCCATGCCGCCAGTCGCCACCAAGCCGGTATTGCCGCCCAAACCAGCGCCTGCAAGCAACGGCTTGCCGCCGCCGCCGCCTCTCAAGCCAGGCCGTCGTAGTTCTTCGCGCGCGCTGGCCCACATGCCTCCCCCCGCACCCATGGTGCCTACCCATGCGCCAGACGCAGCCAAAGCCAGTTATTCAACAATGACCGAACGTGTGATCGCGCCGCAGCCTCATGTGGCCGCCAAAAAAGACCCCAAATTGGCCAATAACTGGAAAGCCAAAGCGGCCGAGACCTTGTCCGACGAAGAAGTCAAGGCCATGCCTGATGCTGAATACATGAACGACAAGCAAATGGCGTTTTTCCGCTTCAAGCTGTCGGTCCTCAAACAGGACATACACAACAGCGCAGGCGCCACCACCGAGCATTTGCGTGAAGACACGGCAGTCGTGCCTGATCCGGCTGATCGCGCCACAATTGAGGAAGAGCACGCTCTGGAATTACGTACCCGTGACCGTGAGCGCAAACTTTTGAAAAAAATTGAGCAATCGATTTCCCGCATAGATTCGGGTGACTACGGTTACTGTGACGAAACCGGCGAGCCCATTGGCGTGGGCCGGCTGATTGCAAGGCCAACAGCCAGCCTGTCGCTTGAGGCGCAGCAGCGCCGCGAGTTAAAGCAAAAAATGTTCGGTGATTAACGCTCATTCAGCGGCAACACTGTTTTAAGGTCTCCCGAAACAAGCTTCATGGCTAAAGAAGACACGTCAGCAGGCTTATTGTCGAAGATGGTGAAGTTCGTTCGCAATCCGTCGACGAGCTGGACTGACCTTGACGCCAAAGAGGCGGACCGGGACGAGGCCATGAGCAAGCTCTTGCTCAAGGAGATGATTGAGCGCAAGCGGCGCAATGATTTTGTGCGAAAGCGTGAATTTGACATGCTTCGCATGATGCGCAAGCGTGAGGCCATGGTCGGGCAAGACCCAGGCGGGCGACCTTCTTTTTTCCAGAGCAGCCTGCCGTCAAAGCCAGATGATCGAGCAAAGACGATTAAAAAGATTGACGAAATTGAAGCCCAAATGTCCATGCAGTGGTGGAAAACCAAAAATGTCGCGTCGTCTTCTTCGCAATCGGTTGATTCCTCTATCTCGTATTTGGGCGCCACAACACCGCCGTTAACGCCGTTACGCCCACAAATGCCGCGGCATGCCATCAATCTTGCTGATTTACCTGCGGGCTACAGCACCACCGAGTCTGTTGGCCTGGAGCCTCTGACGCCCGAAAGCATGTCACACGCTGCTGTTCGCCCCACGCCAGCAGCGGTAAATGAACTGGCAGCAGCGCCTGTAAACGTTGAAGAAGGATTTGCAAACTTTAACTTGACCAGCATGACGGCGATGGAGGTGCAAGAAGTCGCACACGACGCCGAGCTGGAAGAAGCTTCAATCAGTTACGCCAACGGTGACAACGCAGCGGCTGAGGCCACGTTGCTCGAGATGCTGGCGCCCGACGGTTCGCGAACCGGCCAGTCCGAAGTCTGGATGGCGCTTTTCGACTTGTATCGCGCTACTGATAGCCAGGAAAAATTTGAGACGGCTGCCATCAAGTTCGTACAAAAATTTGACCGCTCTGCACCGCAGTGGTATTCAATGCCCGCCATCGTCATGCAGCTTGGAGAGCCGGCAGCTAAAGCGCCAGTTAGCAACCAGACTGCCGACTGGATTTGCTCGTCCGTCATGGGTATCCAGACCGTTGCTGCACTGAAAGCGGCCTTGGCGAAGGCGCCCATGCCCTGGCGTCTGAACTGGATTAATCTTAAAAGCATAGAGCCTGGTGCAGTCGAGCTTCTTTGCAAACTGTTTGCAAGCTGGTCCGCGCAACCGGTGCAACTGCGTTTTATCGGCGATAGCCACCTGAACCAGATTTTGCAGAATGCGACGCCGTCAGACGATCCCGCCACGCCTAAGGAGTGGTGGCAATTGCGCATGGAGGCTTTGCGGGTGATGCACAGGCCGGATGAGTTTGAATTGGCAGCCCTGGACTTTTGCGTGACTTACGAGGTTTCTCCGCCGGCCTGGGAAGTCGCACGTTGTGACTACAAGCCAATAGACAATCAAGGTGTGGCTGTTACCGGTCATGCCATCATTGGTGATGTTTACCGGGATTCGATTCCGTCCAGTCTGAGTGCTTTTGATGGTGACACGCACATGGATGCCTTGTCCTCGCAAATGACCCATCTTTTGTCGGTCGAACTGTCGGGCTACATTGAAGGCGACGCTGTTGCGATGCTGGAAAAACTTGAAACCAAGCTGATGGGTGCAGACATCATGATCATTTCGTGTGCCAAGCTCATACGGGTGGACTTTTCAGCCGCCGGAACATTGCTTAATTGGGTATCGGCTAGACAAGCAGAAAATCGTGCGGTACATTTTTCTGAAGTCCATCGACTGGTAGCGGCTTTTTTCAATGTGATCGGCATCACCGAGCATGCCAAAGTTACCACCCGGCGGGACTAGTCACAAGCCACGCCCTAGTCCCGTAAAGTGCAGCTCGCATCTGGCACTTTTTTGTCTCGCCGTCTGGTTTCTATCGACAAGTCGTCTGAACTTGAGTAAACACTTTCACTGCATGTGCTAAGTGCTTCATTCATAACGTTTTTTATTTATCGTGGCGATTAAAAACGCCTCTAAGTCCTTGATTCCATTGAAAAAATTTGTTTCGAAGTGCTTGCATCCGATTTCTTTCCTGATAAAGTGGGAGGAAGTGCAATTTAGTGGTGAAAAGTGCTTTTTAAAGGTTTTAATCAGTGTTCCAAGGCGCGTCATGTGTTGCTCTCGATACCAAGGGTCGGCTTTCTGTGCCAACCCGGCATCGGGACGTGCTCAGCGCCACTGCAAATAGCCAGCTCACCATTACCAAACATCCGCACGGCTGCCTGATGATCTTCCCACGTAATGAGTGGGAAAAATTCCGGGACCGGATTGCCTCATTGCCCATGCAGGCTCAGTGGTGGAAACGTATTTTTTTGGGCAACGCGATGGATGTTGACATGGACGCCACGGGGCGCGTGCTCGTCTCACCTGAGCTGCGTGCAGGGGCCGGCATCACCAAAGACACGGTGCTACTTGGCATGGGCGGCCACTTTGAATTGTGGGATGCGGCAACCTATGCAGCCAAAGAAGCTGAGCAGATGAAGGGCGATATGCCTGACGTCTTCAGGGACTTTTCATTTTAGAAAGATGATGGTGCAGGACACATGGACACACCGCACCGTCTTGTTGAACGAAGCAGTTACAGCGCTTCGCATCTTGCCAGACGGACACTACATCGACGCTACCTTTGGTCGTGGCGGGCATTCGCGGCTGATCCTTTCGCAGCTGTCGGCGAAGGGCTCACTGACAGCTTTCGACAAGGACCTGGAGGCTATTGCCGAGGCGGCTACCATCAGCGACCCGCGCTTTTCAATTCGTCACGAAGGCTTCAATCAGGTGGCGCAACTCGCCCCTTCGAGCGTTGCAGGTCTTTTGATGGACTTGGGCATCAGCTCACCGCAAATCGACAACGCAGCGCGGGGTTTTTCATTTCGTGGCGACGGGCCTCTGGACATGCGGATGGACACCACACGCGGCCAAAGTGTGGCCGACTGGCTGGCCGATGCCTCAGTAGAGAGCATGACGGAGGTGATTCGTGACTTTGGCGAAGAGCGGTTTGCTGGGCCGATTGCAAAGGCGATTGACCGTGCAAGGCAGGAGCGGGGCCGAATCACGCGTACGCATGAACTGGCCGGTATCGTGGCTGGTGCGGTCAAAACCCGCGAGCCGGGCAAAGACCCAGCAACGCGCACCTTTCAGGCTTTACGGATTTTCATCAATGCCGAGCTTGAAGAGCTTGCTCAAGCGTTAGCCGCATCGCTGCATGTCTTGCAACCCGGGGGCCAACTGGTGGTGATCAGCTTTCATTCGCTGGAAGACCGCATTGTCAAACAATTCATCGCTGAACATTCACGCGATGTTTTTGACCGTCGGGCGCCTTTTGCTGCGCCCAAAGCTATGCGGCTTAAAGCGCTAGGTCGCGTGAAACCAAGTGACGACGAAATAGTGGCCAATCCGCGTGCCCGTAGCGCCGTGATGCGCATTGCCGAGCGCACTGAGGTGGCGGCATGACGCGGCTCAATCTTGTGTTGCTGCTGGCTGTGATGGCCAGCGCCCTGTATCTGGTGCGGACTCAGTATGAGTCGCGACGGTTGTATGTTGAGCTTGAAAAAGCCACAACACAAAACCGCAAACTAGAGGCTGAAAACGAACGTCTACAAGTTGAAAAACGCGCTCAGGCCACGCCATTGCGGGTTGAAAAACTGGCCAAAGACAAGCTGGAAATGCGCAGTGTGACGCCAGCCATCACGCAGTACGTGACGCAAAATGGCACAGCGACCGGGGTGGTCAGATGAGCCGAAGCGTGCGGTACACGTCCAGCCCGTTACTGGCCAGCAAAACGCCTGTATGGCGCAGTAAATTTATTGTTGCTGCTATCGCTTTGGCATTCTTTGGACTCGCGGGGCGGGCGGTCTATGTGCAGGTGCTGGGTAATGACTTTTACCAAAGGCAGGGCGAAGTACGGTTTGCACGCACGTTAGAGTTGCCCGCTAACCGTGGACGCATTCTGGATCGCAATGGGTTGATTTTGGCGTCCAGCGTTCCAGCGCCTAGTATTTGGGCGATTCCAGAAGACATCGTTGCGACAAAGCCGCAGCTTGCTGAACTGGCAAGGCTGCTTGACATGCCAATCGGTGAGTTAAATAAAAAACTCGCAGATGAAGACAAAAACTTTGTCTGGATCAAGCGCCAGGTCGACGACGACGTGGCGCAAAAAATAACCGTGCTGAACATCAAGGGCGTCTATCAGCGCAAAGAATACAAACGTCAATACCCTGAGGGCGAAACCATTGCCCATGTGGTCGGCTTTACCAACGTTGAAGATCGCGGCCAGGAAGGCATGGAGCTGGCGTTCAACAAGGAGCTGGGTGGCCGGGCAGGCTCACGCCGGGTGATCAAAGACCGGCTGGGCCGTGTGGTGGAAGACACGCGCGAGCAGGTTCCGCCGGTTGATGGCAAAGACTTGCAGCTGTCGATTGACAGCAAAATGCAGTTTGTGGCCTACCAAAAGCTGCGGGACGCCGTCATCGCCAACAAGGCGGTCGCGGGTAGTGTCGTCATGCTCGATGCCATCACGGGTGAGGTGCTGGCCATGGCCAATTACCCCAGTTATGTGCCTGACAAGCGGCAAAACATGACAGGTAACCAGCTGCGCAATCGCGCATTAACCGACACGTTTGAACCCGGTTCAGTCATGAAGGCTTTTACCGTGGGGCTGGCGCTGGAGTCCGGACGTGTCAATCCCTTGACGCAAATTCAAACAGCACCCGGGCGGATGCAAATCACCGGGTCTACCATTTCTGACGCGCATCCGAACGGCTTGCTGACGGTGCAGGAAGTGCTTCAAAAATCGAGCAATGTGGGCACGGTCAAGATGGCCATGCAAATGCAGCCACGCGAGATGTGGGAAACTTTTTCACAGGCAGGATTTGGGCAAAAGCCGCAGATTGCTTTTCCTGGCGTGGTGTCGGGGCGCTTGCGGCCTTACAAAACATGGCGGCCCATTGAGCAGGCCACGATGTCTTATGGCTATGGTTTGTCGGCCTCGCTATTCCAAATGGCGCGTGCCTACACCGTGTTTGGCCATGACGGACAAATCATTGATGCCACGCTGCTCAAGACCGATCAGCCTGCAGCAGGCGTGCAGGTTTTCTCAGCCAAAACAGCACTTGAGGTTCGCAAAATGTTGCAAATGGCAGCAGGCCCCGGCGGTACCGGGCAAAAGGCTCAAACGCTAGGCTATTCAGTCGGCGGCAAGTCGGGGACGGCGTTTAAACAGGTGGGCAAAACATACGGCACCGACAAAGACCGAAAGTACCGCGGCTGGTTTGTCGGCATGGCACCCATTGACAAGCCGCGCGTGATTGTGGCGGTCATGATTGATGAGCCCAGAGCGGGAAAATATTATGGTGGCGAGGTCGCAGCACCGGTCTTTAGTGAATTGGTGCAACAGGCGCTGCGCATGAAGGGTGTCCAGCCCGACATGTCGGTCAAGCCGCAAATCGTCATGCATACCGTGGAAGAATCGTTTTGATCACGCAACTCCACACACCAGTGCAAGCGGCAAGTTGGCTGCGCGCGCGCGTGACGGGTAGCTTGACTACCGACAGCCGCAAGGTTGCTGCGGGCGATGGGTTGATTGCCTGGCCGGGCGCAGTGGTTGATGCCCGTCAATACGTAGGAGATGTCATCAAAGCCGGTGCCGGTGCCTGTCTTGTCGACCTGGCCGATATTGAAAGCTATGGTTTTACAGACGAGAAAATTGCAGCTTATGCTGACTTGAAAACCGCGGCGGGGCCCATTGCTGCGGCCTATTTTGAAAAGCCGAGCACTCATTTACAAACCATCGCCATTACTGGAACCAATGGCAAAACATCGACCGCATGGTGGCTGGCACAGTCGCTCAACAAGCTCCACCAAAAATGCGGCGTGGTAGGCACGTTGGGCATAGGAATACCTGGCGCGTTGTCGTTTAACGGCCTGACAACGCCTGATCCGGTATTGCTACAGCAGCAGTTGCGCCGCTTTGTAGACGACGGTTTTTCTGCATGCGCCATTGAGGCTTCATCCATAGGCATTGCAGAAAAACGTCTGGATGCAACACATTTGCAAGTCGCTGTTTTTACAAACTTCACCCAAGATCACTTGGACTATCACGGCTCCATGCAGGCCTATTGGGCGGCTAAGGCGTCGCTTTTTGCCTGGCCGGGTCTACTGTCTGCGGTTATCAATATTGATGATGCCAAAGGGCAGGTATTGAGTTTGTCGCTAAAAAACTCGAGCATGGATGTCTGGACCGTAGCCATCGGTCAACCAGCTCGACTGCAAGCCGAGGCGATTGAGCAGCATGCCGACGCATTGAGTTTTACTGTTGCTGAAAGTGACGAACGGCGAACGGTCTCCACGGGCGCAATAGGTTTGTACAACGTCTCTAATCTGCTGGGCGTCATCGGTGCGCTGCGTGCTCTGGGAATCTCGCTTGAAGCTGCCGCCAATGCGTGTAGCAACTTGTCTGCTGTGCCGGGCCGCTTGAACACGCTGACCCAACCCGGTAAACCAGTTGTAGTTATTGACTACGCCCACACGCCCGATGCCCTTGAAAAGGTGTTGTCAGCACTTAAACCGGTTGCACACGCCAGAGGCGGCCAGCTGTGGTGTGTATTTGGTTGCGGTGGCGACCGAGATGCCTCAAAGCGCCCGCTAATGGCGGCTGCGGCGCAAAAAAATGCAGACCAGGTGGTGGTGACCAGCGACAACCCACGCAGCGAGAACCCGGCTGTCATCATGAGTCAAATTCTGCGCGGTTTGACGCACAGTAACTCGGTGCATGTTCAGGCTGATCGTGCTTTGGCAATAGCGCAAACGGTGGCCAGCGCGCAGCCAGGCGATGTGGTGCTTCTGGCGGGCAAAGGGCATGAAAACTACCAGGAAACAGGCGGTATCAAACACCTGTTTGATGACCTGCAGCACGCCCAGGCAGCGCTTGATTTGCTTCAGCCTGATCTGCCTTATCTGCCAGATTCGGGAGCCTCGTCATGATGACTTTAGGCCAAGCCGTGGGCTGGATCAATGCTGCAAAGCTGATGGGTGATGCCAGCATTGAGATCAAGCGCGTGCATACCGACACACGCAGCCTGATGCCGGGTGATTTGTTCGTGGCACTCAAGGGCGACAAATTTGATGCCCATGACTTTTTAGCGCAGGCCAAAGTGCAGGGCGCAGTCGCAGTAATTGCGCAGTACGGGCTGAATGCTGCGGGCTTGCCTGGTTTGCAGGTCAATGACTCAAAACTTGCTCTGGGTCAACTCGCCAAAGGCTGGCGTTCGCAGTTTGACTTGCCGCTGATTGCAGTTACTGGCAGCAATGGCAAGACCACAGTAACGCAGATGATTGCGTGCATTCTGCGTGCATATCGTGCTGACCTGGCGTTCGCCACTGAAGGTAACTTAAACAATGACATTGGTGTGCCCCTGACGCTGATGCGTTTGAATGCGGGTCACAAAATAGGCGTTGTTGAGCTCGGCATGAATCACCCGGGCGAGATTGCATACCTGGCCGATATGGTCAAGCCAACAACGGCATTGGTCAACAATGCCCAGCGCGAGCACCTTGAATTCATGGGGACGGTTGAGGCTGTGGCGCATGAAAACGGCTCCGTCATTGACGCCTTGGGCAGTCGTGGTGTGGCTGTGTTTCCTGCCGATGATGATTACACCGCTGTCTGGCGCAAGGCGGCAGGCGCACGCGTCCAGCTCACGTTTGCTTTAAGTGGCCCCGCTGATGTCACGGCCAATGCACATTGGAACGCTGACTGCTGGCAGGTGGTAGCGTCAACGCCTGCTGGAACACTCGAATTCAAACTGCACATTGCGGGACAGCACAACGTTAAAAATGCATTGGCTGCTACGGCCTGTGCGCTGGCGGCCGGTGTGCCCGCGGCTTGTATTGCTGCGGGGCTGACGGCGTTTGAGCCTGTCAAAGGGCGTTCACGCGCCGTACGGGTCAACTATCAAGCGCGCAGCATCACCCTGATTGACGACACCTACAACGCCAACCCGGACTCCATGCGCGCCGCCATTGACGTACTGGCGGCGCTGCCCGGCCCGCGCCTGCTGGTGATGGGTGATATGGGCGAGGTGGGAGACCAGGGGCCGCAGTTTCACGACGAAGCTGGGCGCTATGCGTCAGCACAAGGCATTGACATTTTGTATGCCCTGGGTCTGCAGTCGTCAGCGGCTAGCAGCAGTTTTGGTAGTGGACAGCATTTTGAAGACAACGGCACGTTGACAGCGGCAGTTCTTGCCCAGTTGCCGCGCGTCGGCAGCATCCTCGTCAAGGGTTCGCGTTTCATGAAGATGGAGCGTGTTGTACAGGCCATCACAGCATACGCATTGGCTTCAACAACAGAAAAAAAGGAAACCCAGCATGCTGCTTAGCCTGGCGCAATGGCTCCAAGGAATGTCACCCGAATTCGGCTCATTCCGGGTCTTTCAATACCTGACGTTTCGAGCGGTGATGGCAGCCTTGACGGCGTTGCTCATGGGCCTGGTCGCAGGCCCTTTTGTGATTCGCAGGCTGACCGCCCTCAAGATTGGCCAACCTATCCGTGAATATGCCATGCAAACACATTTGAGCAAATCAGGAACCCCCACCATGGGCGGTGTGTTGATTCTGTTTTGCATAGCAGTGTCCACGCTGTTGTGGGCTGACTTGTCAAACCGCTTTGTCTGGATTGTGTTGCTGGTTACTTTGGGTTTTGGTGCCATCGGCTGGGTGGATGACTGGCGCAAAGTGGTGCATAAAGACCCAGAGGGCATGCGCTCGCGAGAAAAGTATTTGTGGCAATCGTTGATCGGATTTATTGCAGCGCTGTATCTGGTGTTCAGTATTTCTGAAAGCTCGAACATGCGTGTGATTGGGCTTTTCATCAGTTGGGTGCAATCGGGTTTTGATGTGAATTTGCCGCCCAAGGCGGGTCTGTTGGTACCGTTTGTCAAAGAGGTCAGCTACCCACTGGGCGTATTTGGTTTTGTCATCCTGACCTATCTGGTCATCGTGGGATCGAGCAACGCCGTCAACCTGACAGACGGCTTAGATGGCTTGGCCATCATGCCGGTGGTCATGGTGGGCTCGGCATTGGGCGTTTTTGCCTACGTGACGGGTAGTTCGGTCTACTCAAAGTACTTGCTCTTCCCGTCTATTCCTGGCTCGGGTGAGTTGATGATTTTTTGCGCTGCCATGGCTGGCAGCGGTTTGGCATTTTTATGGTTTAACACCCACCCTGCGCAGGTTTTTATGGGCGATGTCGGTGCGCTGGCTTTGGGCGCGGCACTTGGCACGATTGCCGTGATCGTTCGCCAGGAAATTGTGCTGGCCATCATGGGTGGTATTTTTGTCGTTGAAGCGCTGTCGGTAATGCTGCAGGTGACTTATTTCAAATACACCAAAAAACGCTTCGGCACAGGCAGACGTATTTTAAAGATGGCACCGCTCCACCACCATTTTGAAAAAAGCGGCTGGAAAGAAACGCAGGTAGTGGTTCGCTTCTGGATCATCACCATGCTGCTGTGTCTGGTGGGTCTTTCAACATTAAAGCTTAGATGAAAAACTTGGCGGGAAAACACGTGCTGGTTCTGGGCTTGGGTCATTCCGGTCTGGCACTGGCACGCTGGTGCGCCAGGTGCGGTGCGCAGGTAACGGTGACTGATACACGCGCCGAGCCGCCGCAATTGGGCGCCTTGCGCGCCAGTGTTCCATTAGGCGGCTTTGTACGCTCTGACATGAGTGCTGCTTTGCTTGATGGCACGGCGTTTGACATGCTGCTTAAAAGCCCGGGTTTGAGTCCCTCTGATATTGCTGGCGTCATGGCCGCTGCCCAACTACGCGGTACTGCTTATGGCAATGAACTCAGCCTGTTTGCGCAAGCGCTTGCTGACTTGAAAGAAGATACCGGTTATGCACCGCAAGTCATTGGCATCACGGGTACCAATGGCAAAACCACCGTGACATCGCTGGTCGGGCAACTGGTGCAACGCACTGGCAAGACGGTAGCTGTTGCAGGCAACATCGGCCCGACCTTGCTCGACACGTTGGCTGAAAAACTGGATGCAGACAGCTTGCCAGAAGTCTGGGTGCTGGAGCTGTCCAGTTTTCAGCTGGACGGCATCAAAAACTTTGAACCCACAGCGGCTGCGGTATTGAACATTACCCAGGATCATCTGGACTGGCACGGCACGTTCGAGGCCTATGCATCTGCAAAAAACAATGTGTACGGCACCAGCGGGCTGATGCTGCTCAACCGCAATGATCCAATGGTCATGGCAGCTGTGCCTGTGCAGATTAAGGGTAAGCCAGCCCGCAATTATTTGACCTATGGGCATGATGAGCCACAGCGCCCCGGAGATTACGGCATTGAAACCGTTAATGGTATGGCTTGGCTGGTCAGGGCTGCTGAGGCGGATGAAACCATTAAACGCAAGCGTGGTGACAAGAGCGAAGACATAGAGCTGCACATCCAGCGCTTGATGCCAGTCGATGCTCTGCGCATACAAGGCCTGCACAACGCCACCAATGCACTGGCTGCGCTGGCGCTGGCGCACGCGGTGGGTTGTACTTTAGGCCCCATGTTGCATGGCCTGCGCGATTACAAGGGCGAGCCGCACCGCGTTGAGTCGGTGGCCGTGATCAACGACGTTGAATATTTTGACGACAGCAAAGGCACCAATGTGGGTGCAACAGTTGCTGCGCTGACAGGTCTGGGCGTGCAGCGCAAACTTGTCGTCATTTTGGGTGGCGAGGGTAAAGATCAGGACTTTTCTCCGTTGGCACTGCCCGTGTCGCGGTTTGCGCGTTCTGTGGTGCTGATAGGTCGTGATGCACCGCTGATCAGCGCTGCGCTTGCAGAGGGCGCTGCGGCGGTGCTGATGGCTCAATCGATGCAGGAGGCTGTCAGCCTGGCGGCTGAGCAGGCGCAGCCGGGGGACGCCGTGCTGATGTCGCCAGCTTGCGCCAGCTTTGACATGTTTGACAACTATGAGCACCGCGCCCGCGTGTTTTGTGAGGCTGTGAATGCCTTGGCGCTTGAAGAGGGCGTGGTGCTATGACCACCAGCATCGGCTCACGCTTGTTCGGTTGGATGCCGGGTATGGCCCGCCCATCGACAGGCCGATCAGCAGGCGAAGCGCTGCCGGTGCGCCTGGGTGGCCAGAGCCTGAGCGGCACGCACACATCACCCGTCAGCCTTTCAGGTTTTGACCAGGCACTGGTGTGGGTGACGGTCGCGTTGCTGATGTTCGGGCTGGTGATGGTCTATTCGGCATCGGTTGCCATGCCTGACAACCCCAAATTTTCCCGTTATACGCACACCCATTTTTTAATGCGTCATGTAATGTCACTGATGGTGGCTTTTGTGGCGGCTTTGCTGGCTTTTCAAGTGCCAGTCAGCACTTGGGAAAAGCTGGCGCCGTGGCTGTTTGTGGTGTCGCTGCTTTTGCTGGTGCTGGTGCTGATACCGGGCGTGGGCAAGGTGGTGTATGGCGCGCGTCGCTGGTTGCCTCTTGGCATCATGAATTTCCAGCCGTCAGAGCTGGCCAAGTTCGCTGTGCTTCTTTACGCGGCCGACTACATGGTGCGCAAAATGGAAGTCAAAGAAAAGTTTTGGCGCGCAGTTTTGCCCATGGGCGTGTCGGTTGGTGTGGTCGGCGTCCTGCTGCTGGCCGAACCCGACATGGGTGCGTTTATGGTGATCGCTGTGATTGCCATGGGTATTCTGTTTTTGGGCGGCGTCAATGCCCGCATGTTTTTTCTGATCGCTACAGTTCTTGCAGGCGCTTTCTGCTTGATGATCGCATTTAACGATTACCGCCGGGCGCGAATTTTTGCTTACCTGGATCCGTGGAGCGACACCAATGCACTGGGTAAAGGTTACCAACTCACACATTCACTGATAGCGTTTGGGCGCGGCGAAATCTTTGGCGTGGGACTCGGTGGCAGTATTGAAAAGCTGCATTGGCTGCCAGAAGCACACACCGATTTTTTAATGGCCGTGATTGGTGAAGAGTTTGGCTTGATTGGTGTGCTCATTGTGATTGGCCTGTTCATGTGGATAGTCAGGCGCATCATGCACATTGGCCGCCAGTCGATAGCACTAGACAGGCTATTTGCTGGCTTAACCGCCCAAGGTATTGCCATCTGGATCGGCTTTCAAACCTTTATCAACATTGGTGTGAACCTGGGCGCGCTGCCTACAAAGGGCTTGACGTTGCCTCTGATGAGTTACGGCGGCTCAGCGATATTAATGAACCTGATTTCGCTGGCTGTGGTGCTGCGGATTGATTATGAGAATCGATTGCTGATGCGCGGAGGTCGGGCATGATGGCACCGTGTGCTTTGATCATGGCGGGTGGTACTGGCGGCCATATTTTTCCCGGCTTGGCCGTAGCCGAAGCCTTGCGCGACAAAGGCTGGCGGGTGCATTGGCTGGGCGGCAAGGGCAGCCCAGGCAACCCGAGCATGGAAAGCCAGCTTGTGCCGCCGCGTGGTTTTGCGTTTGAAACGATTGATTTTTCAGGCGTGCGCGGTAAAGGCCCCGTCACGCTGGCCTTGCTGCCGCTGCGTCTGCTCAAGGCGTTTTGGCAAAGTATTCAGGTGATTCGCCGCGTCAAGCCGCAGGTGGTGATTGGTCTGGGTGGCTACATTGCTTTCCCGGCGGGCATGATGGCGGTTTTGCTGGGCAAGCCTTTGGTGCTGCACGAGCAAAATTCAGTGGCCGGAATGGTCAATAAAATTTTGGCCCAGTTGGCAGACCGGGTGTTCACTGCCTTTCCCAATGTGCTGAAGAACGCTGAATGGGTGGGTAACCCGCTGCGCACGCCCTTTACCCAGCAGGCTGAGCCAGATGCCCGTTTTTCAGGGCGCACCGGCCCACTGCGGTTGCTGGTGGTGGGCGGCAGCCTGGGTGCCAAAGCATTGAACAGCATCGTGCCTCAAGCGCTGGCATTGATGCCGCCAGAACAACGGCCTGTGGTAACTCATCAAAGCGGCGCAAAGCAGATTGACGAATTACGCGCCAACTACAACTCTGCAAACGTTGAGGCAACCCTAACGCCGTTTATTGACGATACCGCTTGCGCATTTGCAGCTGCTGACCTGATCATTTGCCGGGCTGGTGCCAGCACCGTGACTGAAATTGCCGCTGTGGGTGCTGCAGCACTGTTTGTGCCGTTTCCGTCGGCTGTCGATGACCACCAAACCAGCAACGCCCGCTTTTTGGTCGAGCGCGGCGCAGGGTGGCAAATGGCGCAAAGCGAATTGACACCGCAAAGGCTCGCAGACATGCTACAAATAACAGAGCGTCTTACGCTTATGAGTATTGGGCTAGAGGCCAAAAAAATGCAAAAAATAGCCGCTACAACGCATATTGTGGCCGCCTGTGAAGAGCTCACGTCTTAAGTAACGCATGAAACACGCCATAAAAAATATTCACTTCATCGGCCTGGGAGGCTCAGGCATGTCGGGCATCGCTGAGGTGCTGCACAACCTGGGTTATGTAATTTCCGGATCCGACTTGTCAAACAGCAACACGCTGCAGCGGTTGTCCGGTATGGGTATCAAGACCTTCGTCGGTCACGCAGCAGAAAATTTGGCAAACGTGGATGCGGTAGTCACATCAACTGCGGTCCAGGCTGACAACCCCGAAGTGCTGGCTGCACGTGAAAAGCACATCCCTGTGGTGCCGCGCGCCTTGATGCTGGCCGAACTGATGCGTCTCAAGCAGGGCATTGCGATCGCCGGTACCCACGGTAAAACCACCACTACCAGTCTGGTGGCTAGCATTTTGGCTGAAGGCGGCCTGGACCCGACGTATGTGATTGGTGGCCGCTTGAACAGTGCGGGTGCCAACGCCAAACTGGGTGCGGGTGACTACATCGTGGTCGAGGCGGATGAGTCTGACGCTTCGTTTTTAAACCTGCTGCCTGTAATGGCCGTGGTCACCAATATTGATGCCGACCACATGGAAACCTATGGTCATGACTTTGGCAACTTAAAAAAAGCGTTTGTTGATTTTCTGCACCGCATGCCTTTTTATGGCACGGCTGTGTTGTGTACCGATGACGCAGCGGTGCAAAGCATCATGCCTTCAGTCACCTGCCCCATTACCAGCTACGGCTTTAACGCCGATGCCCAGGTGCGTGCAGTCAATGTGCGTCCCGTGGGCGAGCAAATGCATTTCACGGTGCAGCGGCGCAATGGCGTCACGCTGCCCGATATGGAGGTGGTGCTTAACTTGCCCGGTGATCACAATGTTTTAAATGCTCTGTCAGCAATTGCCGTGGCTGTTGAACTCAATGTGCCTGACGCTGCGGTACAAAAAGCACTGGCAGAGTTCAAAGGTGTGGGCCGCCGCTTTCAAATCTATGGCGACCTGCCGTCCCCCAAAGGCGGCCTGATTACAGTGATTGAAGACTACGGCCACCACCCGGTTGAAATGGCAGCTACTTTGGCGGCAGCGCGCGGCGCTTTTCCAGGCAGGCGGCTGGTGCTGGCTTTTCAGCCGCACCGCTACAGCCGAACACGTGACTGTTTTGAGGACTTCATCAAAGTCATGGGCGCAGCTGATGTGGTGCTACTGTCCGAGGTGTATGCCGCGGGAGAGGCGCCGATTGTTGCTGCAGACGGCAGGTCGCTGAGCCGCGCATTGCGTATTGCTGGCAAGGTAGAGCCTGTATTTGTTGACGCGATTGAAGCCATGCCTGAGGCCATCATCGACAACACGCTCGGCGGCGATGTGGTGCTGTGTATGGGTGCAGGCTCAATTGGCAACGTGCCGCAAAAAGTGGTAGACATGCTACAAATAAATGAGCTATCTGCGCAAGAAAGCAGGGCGCTATGAGCCTAAACAATACTAAAAATCAAACAAATTTCGGTAAAGTAGCCGTGCTGATGGGCGGCCAGTCGGCCGAGCGGGAAATATCGCTCATGTCGGGTAATGGTGTGCTGGCTGCACTGCTGGCGCGCGGTGTAAACGCTCATGCTTTTGACCCTTCGCTGCAGGACATGGGCGCTCTGAAGTCGGCTGGGTTTAACCGCTGCTTCATTACCCTTCATGGCCGCTTTGGTGAAGACGGCACTGTGCAGGGCGCGCTTGAGTTGCTGGGTATTCCGTACACCGGCTCCGGCGTGATGGCATCGAGCATTGCGATTGACAAGGTCATGACCAAGCGCGTGCTACTTGCCGAGGGCTTGCCCACGCCGCAGCATGTGCTGCTCAGGCGCGGCACCTACACCGCGGACGATGTCAACGCTGCGGTTGACAAGCTGGGGTTGCCGCTGATCGTCAAGCCAGCGCGCGAAGGCTCGTCAATTGGCTTGACCAAGGTGACAGAAGCATCGCAAATGCAGGCTGCGGTGGAACAGGCTGCGCAGTTAGATGCTGATGTTCTGTGCGAGCAGTTCATCGACGGCGATGAAGTGACTTGCCCTGTACTGGGCACAAGTAGTCATGCCTATGCACTGCCTGTTATCCGCATTGCTGCGGAAGACGGCAACTATGACTATCAAAATAAATACTTCACAGACACGACCCAATACCTGGTGCCTTGCGGTTTGCCCGAAGGCGAAGAAGCCGCCATTCAGCACCTGGTTTTGCAGGCTTACCGAACGCTGAATTGCCGGGGCTGGGCGCGTGCCGATGTCATGATTGACAAGCTGACACGCAAGCCGTATTTGCTGGAGGTCAACACCTCACCCGGCATGACCAGCCATTCGCTGGTGCCGATGTCTGCGCGCGCCGCAGGCATCTCGTATGAAGACTTGTGCATCGACATTCTCAACACCGCTGCGCTTGACTATCAGGCAGCGCCGGGAGCCGCTGCGTGAGACGACCAGCGCCATCAACCGGACGGCCGCTTGTGCTGCCCGTTGACATCCGTTTCATGAACGGCATGTCGATGGCGTTTGGCGTACTGCTTGTATTGATGGGCTTGCTGGTGGCTAGCGCATGGTTGCTCAGGCAGCCGATTTTTAACCTGAGTGCCATCACGGTGCAGGGCGACATCACGCACAACAACGCCGTAACGCTGCGTGCCAATGTGGCCCCCAAGCTGGTCGGTAATTTTTTCACCGTGAATCTGGCGCAAACCCGTGCGGTGTTTGAGTCAGTGCCCTGGGTGCGTATGGCTGTGGTGAAGCGCCAGTTTCCTGACCGTTTAAAAGTGATGTTGCAAGAACACCAGGCGGTGGCCTTTTGGGGGCCTGAGGGTGACACGCGGCTGGTGAACAGCTTTGGCGAGGTGTTTGAGGCCAATCAGGCCGAGGTTGAGGCCAGCGACCTGCCGCAACTCAACGGCCCCACAGGTCAAACGCCGTTGGTGCTTCAGGCCTATCGCCAGTTGTTTGCACAGTTTGAAAAGCTCGACATGCAGCTGGAGCGCCTTGAATTAACGGGCCAGGGCAGCTGGCGCGCTCGGCTTGACAACGGTGCTTCGCTCGAACTGGGTCATGGTTCTGTTGATGAAATTGAAGCTAGAACACAGCGTTTTTTGGCGACATTGAGCCAGGTGTCATCACGCTATGGACGAGATCTTGAATCTGCAGATTTGCGCTACGGCAATGGCTATGCGCTCAAGTTAAAAGGCGTCACCACTTTGAACCCCGGTGACAAAGACGACAAGAAAATGAAAAGGTAAAGCTTGTGGCCAAAGAATACAAAGACTTGGTAGTTGGGCTGGACATCGGAACCAGCAAGGTCATGGTGGTGGTTGCCGAGGTACTGCCCAGCGGAGACCTGAAACTGGCGGGCTTGGGCATTGCTGCCAGCAACGGGCTTAAACGCGGCGTGGTCGTCAACATCGACGCCACGGTGCAAAGCATTCAGCAGGCGTTAAAAGAAGCTGAGCTGATGGCCGACTGCAAAATTGCCCGCGTCTACACCGGCATCACTGGCAGTCATATTCGCGGTATCAATTCCAGCGGTATGGTGGCTGTCAAAGACAAGGAAGTGACCCAGGCTGATGTCGCCCGCGTGATTGAAACTGCCAAGGCCATCAATATCTCTACCGACCAGCGCTTGCTGCTGGTTGAGCCGCAAGAGTTTGTGATTGATGGTCAGGACGTGCGCGAGCCGATTGGCATGAGCGGCATTCGGCTGGAGGCCAAAGTTCATATCGTTACAGGCGCGCAAAGTGCCGCTGAAAACATCATCAAGTGCGTACGGCGTTGCGGCCTGGAGGTTGACCAGCTGATGCTGAACCCGCTGGCGTCCAGCCTGGCCGTGCTGACGCAAGACGAGCAGGAGCTTGGTGTGGCACTGGTAGACATTGGGGCGGGCACCACCGATGTGGCGATTTTTACCGGCGGTGCGATTCGCCACACGGCGGTGATCCCGATTGCAGGCGATTTGATCACCAGTGACATTGCGATGGCGCTGCGTACACCCACAAAAGATGCAGAAGACATCAAGGTTGAAAGCGGCTACGCCAAACAATTACTTGCAGACCCGGATACGCAGGTCGAAGTCCCTGGCCTGGGCGACCGCGCACCGCGCATGCTCAGCAAGCAAGCCCTGGCTGGTGTGATTGAGCCGCGCATTGAAGAGATTTTTTCGCTGGTTCAACAGGTCATTCGCGAGTCTGGCTACGAAGAAGTGCTGTCGTCTGGCATTGTGCTGACGGGCGGCAGCGCTGTTATGCCCGGCATGCTGGAGCTCGGCGAAGACATCTTTTTGAAGCCAGTGCGGCGCGGTATTCCACGGTATTCAAGCTCGCTTTACGACATGGTGGCTCAGGCTCGCGCTGCCACGGTCATGGGCCTGCTTGAAGAAGCGCGCCTGGCGCGCATGCGTGGCTACAAGGTGTCGCAAAAAGCCGGTAGCGTGCATAACGCTTTTGGCCGGGTCAAGGACTGGTTTGTGGGGAATTTCTGATGAAACACGACACATCATTTATCCCTGCTGCGCCGCCTTTCGCGCAAACCATGACAAGGTCAGGAGGCGCTGATCCACCGTCATGAAAACCTCAAACCACTCAATAATTTTTAATTTTTAGCAAGTGCAACTTAACCAAACAGGAGGCTCCCCATGAGCATCGAAATGATTGAAATCGAAGAATTTAACCAGGGCACACAAATCAAGGTGATTGGTGTCGGCGGTGGTGGTGGCAACGCGGTCGGGCACATGATGGCCTGCGGCGTGCAAGGCGTGGAGTTCATCTGCGCCAACACCGATGCACAAGCGCTCAGCCGTGGTAACGCACACAAAACCATTCAGCTCGGCGGCAGCGGCCTGGGTGCAGGTAGCAAGCCAGACAAAGGCCGCGATGCCGCCGAGCTGGCCGTGGACGACATTCGCAGCGCGATTGACGGTGCGCACATGCTGTTCATCACAGCGGGTATGGGCGGCGGTACCGGCACGGGCGCTGCCCCAGTGATTGCGCGCATCGCCAAAGAAATGGGTATTTTGACGGTGGGAGTGGTGACCAAACCATTTGAGTTTGAAGGTGGCCGCCGCATGACCAATGCCGATTTGGGCCTGGCAGAGCTTGAGGCCAACGTTGATTCACTGATCGTGGTGCTCAATGAGAAACTACTCGAAGTGCTGGGTGATGAAGTCACGCAAGACCAGGCCTTTGCCCATGCCAACGATGTGCTTAAAAACGCCGTGGGCGGCATTGCAGAAATCATCAACGAATACGGCAACGTCAACGTCGACTTTGAAGACGTGCGCACCGTGATGGGCGAGCCCGGCAAAGCCATGATGGGTACGGCAGTGGCCAGCGGCCCGGACCGCGCCCGCATTGCTGCCGAGCAAGCCGTGGCCTGCCCACTGCTTGAAGGCATTGATTTGTCTGGTGCCAAAGGCGTTCTGGTGCTGGTCACGGCTGCCAAAGGCTCGCTCAAACTGAGCGAATCCAAGCTGGCGATGAACACCATCCGTGCCTATGCCTCGGCAGACGCACACGTTATTTACGGTGCCGCCTATGACGACAAGCTCGGTGACGATATTCGCGTGACCGTGGTTGCCACAGGCCTGAGCCGCCAGGGCGTACGCCGCCACGCACCGCCGCTGCAAGTACTGCGCACCGGTACGGACAACGTGCCCTTCAATGTGCCAACGCTCAATTCTGTTGCAGGCATGGGCGGCAACATGACCGGCATGGGTCATTCGTCCATGGGTTCCAGCCAGCCTGACTACGGCAACATGGCTGTGCCAAGCGTGTGGCGGACCAACCGCACGCAAGCGGCAGCCAAAGTTGACGCGCTGGCATCGGGCGGGATGGATGATTTTGAGATCCCGGCCTTCTTGCGCAAGCAGGCTGATTGACAGGCGTGAAGCTGCTGCACGAACTGATTTCGACCCGGTGGTGTGAGCTGTACGCTAATACGACTCTACTGCTCGGTTCAAGCTTGGCCTGCGGATACGCTTCACATCTAATAAATCGTTGACACATCACTGCAACCAAGCAAGGCAGCCTTACTTTTGGCAGAACAATATCCTCATCGGGTTTTCAAGCAAATTAGAGATTGGAACTGTTTAAAATGGATCTTATGAGCGCCTCAGTGCATTTTTCCATTAAGTATGACGGGCCTGCTTTGGCAAGTCATCAAATGGATGTGCGCGAGTTGGCTCCGGCACTTATCGCTCTGTCAAATCTCTTGGAAGAGGCCAACCGCGCGGCATTCCCTGACTCTGACGAGGTTCGCGTACAGATCAAAGGAAACTTTAAGGGAGGTTCTTTCGGCGTCGATTTGGTAGCTTTGCAGAGCATTACAGATCAAATCGTAACAATGCTGGCAGGCCCTAGGGCAACTGCTGCGGCGAACCTTTTCGCAATCCTAGGCGGAGTGGGACTTCTTGGTGCGGGCGGGCTGATTGGCGTCATCAAGTGGCTGGCTGGCAGAAAGCCGAACGCGATTCGCCTGGATGGTGATAAAACTATTTTCGAAATCAGTTCGAGCGAAACAACCGAAACCTTTGAAGTTGACTTGGTTGCAGGGCGGTTGTATCAAAGCCGGGTAGTGCGGCAGTCGCTGGCTAAAGTAATGAAGCCTTTGGAAAGAGATGGAGTCGATTTCTTCGCTTGCGGACGCGATGGAAAGACAGAAACCGTCGTTACAAAAGCTGAGTTACCATTTTTTGAGATGGCTGCTGGTGCAGCCGATGTTGTGTCGGACAGCGTGAGCGAAAGTGTGCTCCTTCAGATTGAATCTGCAGTATTTAAAGAAGACAACAAGTGGCGCTTCAACGATGGAGCAACGTCATTCTTTGCAGAGATTTCTGACACGGATTTTTTGGCACGAATTGAGTCGGGGCTGGAACGATTTGGGAAAGGTGATGTGTTGATAGTAGACCTAAGGCGCATCCAAAGTATCTCTGATAACGGGCTCAAGCTTGAATACTTGGTTGAACAGGTTCGCGAGCATAGAGCACCACTTCAGCCGGGACTATTACCAAGATAGCTAAGAGATTGCTGCATAAGGTAACGGCAAGAGTGTCAATTGCCACGTGGTTCTCGTCATATCGAAGTGCAGCCGTAAAATAAGGCATGCTCGCTCAAAGAACTCTCAGATCCATCACGAAAGCCGTTGGCGTGGGGCTCCACAGTGGTCAGCGGGTTGAATTAACTTTGCGGCCCGCTGCGCCTGATACCGGTATTGTTTTCAGGCGGGTTGATCTGCCGCAGCCCGTAGACATCGCAATTTCAGCGTTGGCTGTGACCGACACGCGTCTGGCATCCACCATTTCCAACGGCAGTGCCAAAGTATTCACTGTCGAGCATTTGATGTCCGCTTGTGCTGGTTTGGGGCTCGACAATCTTTACGTTGACATCACCGCTGAGGAAGTGCCCATTTTGGATGGCTCTGCTTCGTCGTTCGTTTTTTTGCTGCAATCAGCAGGCATTGAGTTGCAAAACGCGCCGAAGCGGTTTGTGCGCGTGCTCAAAGCCGTTGAGGTTCGTGAAGGCGAAGGGGTGAATACCAAATGGGCCAGGCTATCACCGTTCGACGGCTATAAATTGAGTTTTGAAATTGACTTTGACCACCCGGCTGTTGACTCCACGGGTCAGCGGGTTGAGTTTGACATGAGCATCGGCTCTTATACGCGCGACATTGCCAGAGCCAGAACATTTGGCTTTACCAAAGACGTCGAGATGATGCGTGCCAACGGCTTGGCCATGGGCGGCGGGCTGGACAACGCCATCGTGATGGACGACTACAAGGTGTTAAACAGTGAAGGCCTGCGTTACAACGACGAGTTTGTGAAGCACAAAATTCTCGACGCTATGGGCGACCTGTACTTGCTGGGTAAGCCTTTGTTGGCAGCTTACAGCGCGTTTCGCTCTGGTCATGCGCTCAACAATAAACTGCTGCGCGAGTTGTTGGCGCACGACGACGCGTATGAAGTTGTCACGTTCGAAGATGAAAAACGTGCCCCTATAGGGTTTGCCGCCTTGGCACCTGCCTGGTAAATTGCCCACATGCTTTTCTTACGCTGGTTACTTCTTGCCTTGCTGCTTGGTTCGGCGGTGTCGTTTCTGTTTTATGCCCTGACCAGCCAAGAACGCTACAAACGCTACGGTTTGGTCACACTGAAATGGACGTTGATTGCCGGATTCATTTTCTTTGTCGTGCTCATCGTGGAACGAATCGCTTAAACCAGTTTCAAGGCTTTTTAAGCGCTGTTGCCATCATCGCCAGAGCTTTACCCGCGTGGGCATGGGTAATTGCCAAGCCCAGCGCATCGGCTGCATCTTTGCCAGGCAGCGTGGGCAGTTTGAGCAAACGCATCACCATCTGCTGCACTTCCGCCTTGCCAGCCTTGCCGTACCCGGCAATCGACTTTTTCATATGCAATGCGCTGTATTCGGCCACGCTTAAATTTGTGGATACCAAAGCGGTAATACAAGCCCCTCTGGCCTGACCGAGCAACAAGGTGGCTTGTGGATTCACGTTTACAAACACAATTTCGATCGACGAGCAGTCTGGCTGGTAGCGCGCCACCACTTCCCGCACACCGTCAAACAGCACTTTGAGCCGGCCGGGCAAATCTTTTTTGTCCATGTGTGCGGTTTTGATGGTGCCGCTGGCCACATAAGTTAATTTTTGGCCGTCTACATCGACCACACCAAAGCCGGTAATTTGCAAACCCGGGTCTATTCCAAGAACACGCATCATGTTAATTGCTATTATTATAGGAGCGTATTGCGCAGGTATTTATTGGGCTGTAGGCCAATTTATATCCCAAAATACCACCGTACCGAGTGAAAAAACACCGGTGCAGCAAAACACAGCGCATCCACCCGGTCTAGCAAGCCGCCAGCACCCGTGACAGACTTGCCTTCGGTACCCCAATTGGTAATGCCCCGGTCACGTTTGAGTGCTTTCATCACCAGATGCCCCAAGGTACCCGCTACGCAGGCAATCAGCGCCATGGCCACAGCCTGCGCAGGTTCAAAGGGCGTCAGCCCAGACATCAACCCGCCAATCAGGCTGGCCGCCACCACCGCTATCAACCAGCCTGTCCAGTTAAAGGTTGCGCTGATCTGAGGCGCCACTGGCTTTCGTTTGTATTTGTTGTCCACCAGGTACTGCACCAGCATGCAACTTTGCACCACAATCACCAAAAAGAAGACTAAAAATGCATTCTTGCCCTGGTAGTCGGGAAACTTGAGCAATAGCAAAGCAGGGACATGGCTGATGCCGTAGACGCACACCATGATGCCCCATTGCAGCTTGGCATTGCGCTCCAAAAACCGCGCCGGGTCGTTGGCCAGCGCACTGACCACCGGGATGGCTAAAAACACATACACCGGGATGAACACCGTGACCAAATCAAAGTGCCTGGTGATGACCAGGTAAAACTGAACCGGTAGCACCACAAAAAAAGCCAACACCAGACTGCGGTGGTCGCCCTGACGGGTCGGTGACAGGGTGATGAACTCCCTCAACGCAAAAAAAGCCACGATACCAAACAGCACCGTTGCCACGGTTTCCCCCAGCGCCCAACCGACCCAGAACACCGTCGCCATCACCCATGTGGTTTGCAGCACGCCATTGAATTCCTTGAGTGCCTGAACACGCGGATCGCCGTCAGGCCGTTCACGCAGCGAGGTGACAAAGGCATAAACGCTGACCGCTGCGAGCAGGCCAAACAGCAGTACAAACAGCAAACCGACCTGCTGCGAGGGGCGCAAGCTGAGCAAGAAGGTGTTGATCATGTTTGCCTCAATGCCATAACCGCATCACGCGCGCGGGCTAAAAAATCGCTTCTGCTTTCTTCAAGCCCCAAGGCAATCGGCGCGCCAAAAGTGACCGAGCACAAAATCGGTACCGGCACCACCTCGCCCTTGGGCATCACGCGCTGCACGTTGTTGATCCACGCTGGTACCAGCACCACGTCAGGAAACTTTTGCGCCAGGTTGTACAGCCCGGACTTGAACTTTTGCGGGTCTTCCTGATTGCCGCGCGTACCTTCCGGAAACAGGATGATCGAGTCCCCATTGCCCAGGGCGTCAAGCAGTGGCTCCAGTGGATCCTGGTCGCCCGTTTTGACGCGGTCAACATAAATCGCGTTAAACACTGCGGTCGTGATCCACTTTTTGAACGGTGTTTTGGTCCAGTAGTCTTTGGCTGCAATGGGCCGCGTGATGCTGCGCAATTCTTCGGGCAGCGCTGCCCACATCAACACCAGGTCTGCATGGCTTTGGTGGTTGGCAAAGTAAATGCGCTGCTCGGCCTTGGGTGGGCAACCCTGCCAGCGGGCTTGCGCGCCAGTCAATGCGCGGATTAACCCGAGCAAAAACAAACTCATCAATTTCGCGTGGAATGTCATAACTTAAGGCAATTCCACCCCACCCATGCGGGCGGCAATCGTGCTGGCACGTGACGACAGGTAGCCCGAGTTGTGCCGGGTCTCAAAATATTTGGGGCGGGGCAGCATCACGGCCAGACGTGCGGCCTCATACGCGCTTAGCATGCTGGCACTTTTGCGGTAATAGTGTTGCGACGCAGCCTCTGCACCGTAAACGCCTTCACCCCATTCAACGCTGTTCAGGTAAATCTCCAAAATACGCTGCTTGCTCAAAAGGCTTTCGAGCAGCAATGTCAGCACCAGCTCTTGCCCTTTGCGCAGCAATGTGCGCTCACCCGACAAGAAAAGATTCTTGGCCAGCTGCTGGGTGATGGTGGAGCCCCCAACGATTTTTGCCGGCTTCATGGGTTTGGCGAGCGCTTTGGAGTTCAGGTTTTTAGGCGCTGACTGCTGCACCTTTTGTTCAGCCTTGGCATTTTTATCCCAGGCTTTTTCAAGCGCCTCAATGTCCACGCCTTCGTGTTCGGTAAAGCTGGCATCTTCAGACGCAATCACCGCGCGCTTCAAGTTGTCAGACATGTCGCTGTAAGGCACCCACTGCTGACGCCATTTCAGGCGGCCGGTTGTCGTTACCACGCTGTAAACCGCAGAGCGTTCAAACGCTGTGGATTCGGGGTCCACCACAGCCATCAAGGCGATGCGGGCCACAAAATAAAGCTGCAACGACAAGCCTGCCAAAAACATCAAAAGTATCAGGCGAAAAAATGCTTTCATAGCCTGCTTTTAGCGATTTGAGAGCGTGGTTTCAAGCGTTTCGTCACGCGTGAATTTGAAGCGCGACACCACCACAATCTGATCAGCTTTGCGCCGCATGGCATCACTAAATTTGTCAAATGGTCCTGTACCTTTCACGATGGCTTGGGCGCGGCGGTCAAGGGTCAGGTTGCCTGATGTCTCCACCACCTCAGTGGCTAAAATGCGGCCATCAAAGTTGACGGTCACGATCATCGTTAACTCACCGTACAGTTTTTTACCTGCCAGTTCAGGAAAGTTGGTTGTGCCTTTGCTCTCAATCTTGCGGCGCAGACTGTCGTAATAGACGGCGTAGACCTCTTCACGCGTGGCCGGGCTGATGTAGCGCTTTTTAGGTCGGGCGTTTTCTTCGTTAATGCGCTTTTCAATCTCCGCCAAGATTTTGATCAGCTGCTTGCGCTTTTCTTCGCGCTCGGCCTGCACCGGGTCGTTGGTTGGCGCTTTTGGGTCAGGCGGCGGCATGGTGGCCAGCTGTTTTTTGATTTGCGCCAGCAACTGGCTTTGCTGCTCTTGCATGGCCTCGATTTTTTTTTGCGCGTCTTCGGCGGCATCGCCCAGGTCAGTCAGCGCTGATGGCGGCAGGGGCGACGTGGCGCGGCCTTTTTCTAACTGGCCGCCGCCTGAAAGCGATGCTTGGGCAATCGCTTTGGCAATGTCTGGCTTCTCGTTTGACTTGGCGTTAACCAAAATCACTTCCAGCGGCGTGTCTTTGAACACCCGGTCAAAACTTTGCGGGTCTACAAACCGCGTCGTCAGCACCACGGCATGCAGCAAGACCGACACGCCCAAGGCAATTTGCAGAGTACTAAAAGTTTTCACACAGAAATTATCAGGGGGAATGCAAGATGAATTTGCAAGAAGAATATGACGCTTTAGCTGCCTGGTGTTGCAGCATCTTCAGCAACTTCGTTCACATCAACGGCAATCGCTATCGGGCCCGCCGGAGCATCGTCCTCGTCGGCGTCCTCGTCGGCACCTACTTGGCCATTAGCCTCAATCACCATGTCCAGTCGCTCAATCACTGCACCCGTGATGTCCAGCGTGATCTCATCAATCTCGCCCAGTTTGACACGCACTTTGGCACCACGCGGCAAGCCCAGCGCGCCCGTGGCGGGCAGCACCAGTGGCAACTCGTCGGCGCGCACCAGGTTGTCTTTAAAGGCCGTTGCCACCAGTTCTGTGATGCCGTTTTGCTGCAAATACTTCAGCGTCCAGTAGCGCTCAATGCCGCTCTGGTAGCCGTTGTAGGCGCTGTAGGCCGCGTCAAACCCCGAGATGATGGAGAACAGCTCGGCGTCTTTGGGTTTAAATGGCGCAACAAGCGCTGCCGTACGGCCATGCTTGGCGCAAGCAATGATTTGCCACTGGTTAACCAGGTCGGTGTAGCGGCGCAGTGGCGATGTTGACCAGGCGTAGCTTTTAACGCCCAGGCCCGCGTGGGGCAGCGCTTTGGTACCCATGCGTACCTTCACGCCCGGTGCCATGCTGGCCTGGCTGCGGTAAATGCCGGGCACGCCGTGCTCGGCCAGCCAGTTGCCCCAGGTGCTGTTGGCCAGAATCATCGCCTCAGCCACGATCAGGTCCAGCGGCGCGCCGCGCTGGCGCGTGGTGATGCTGACTTGCTCGTTGCCCTGCGGCTCTTGCCCGCTTGGGTTGTCAAGCTTGAAGTTGTAGTCAGGCCGGTTGAAGTTTTCTGGCTTGCCGCGTACCACTTCGCGCTGTGATTTCAGGTATTTGGCCAGTTTATGCAGGTAAATTAGCTCTGTAGCCCAATCAATACTTGCGTGATTAGCTACGTTATTCGTAGCAATCGCTGCTTCAAAGAAAGCTTCATTGAACGTACTGTCCAGCACATCATGGCGCAAGTTTGCCGCTATCGGAACAAGTTCCAGTTTGGTTGCGGTTTCCTTGATCTCAAACGTGGCCTCATCCATCGTCACATACAGCGACACTGCCGGGCAATTCCGCCCCGCCATCAATGTGTAGTTTTGCACCACATCGTCAGGCAGCATGGTCAGCTTGTAACCTGGCATGTAGACGGTTGACAAGCGCGCGCGCCCCAGCAAATCTACAGGGCTGCCCGGCTGCACCGCCAAGCCTGGCGCGGCAATATGTATGCCCAGCGTCACCGTACCCGTGCCAATGCCTGCTACAGACAGCGCATCGTCAATCTCGGTGGTGGCGGAGTCGTCAATCGAAAACGCCTGCACGTTGGCCAGCGGCAGGTTTTCGGTATGCGTTGGCGCGGCAACCTGAGCAAAGCCCGTGCCTTTGGGGAAATTTTCAAACAAAAAGCGTTTGTAATGAAACTGATAGGGCGAGGCAATTGCGCCAGAGCGTTGCAGCAAGTCCAGCGGGGCAACGTGAGTGTTTTTTGATGCCTCGACCACCGCTTTATATTCAACACTGTTTTTGTCTGGCTTGAACAAAATCTTGTAAAGCTGCTCCCGAATCGGCTCAGGGCAAGTGCCTTGTGCCAGTGCTTCGGCCCAGGTCGTGATCTGCAGGGCGACTTGTTTTTTCTTTTCAATCGCCGCGAGTGCCAGTTGCAGAATCTCCAGCGGCGCTTTTTTAAACCGCCCTTTGCCAGCCCGGCGAAAGTAATGTGGTGCATCAAACAGCCTGAACAAGGCGGCCGCTTGCTGCTCCAGCGTGGCGGGTTTGCTGGGGTCAGCACTGAAGTAGTCACGCGCCAGCTCCGCAAAGCCAAACTCGTCATCGCTGGCAAATTCCCAGGCCAGCTCGAGTTCAATGTCTGCGCTTAGTTTTTGTGCAATAGCAACAAAGTCAGCGGGTGCGGGCTTTTCAAACTTCAAGAGGGCATTGACCGCCTTGACTTTGACGCGCTTACCCGAGTCCAGCTCGACTTGCAGTGAGCTGTCTGCCTCAGACAAAATGCGGCCGGCCAAATGCTTGCCGGCTTCTTCAAACAATACAAACAAAATGAGCGCCTTTTAGTGGTGACTGGCAAGTGTAATCAGGCGCTAGGCTTTTGATACTGATCGATAATCGTTGATGGCTGCTGTTTTTGACAAACCCCCGCTTTTCAAGCGTGCTGCGCCGCTTTTTAGCGGCTTTGACGGTCCGCTGGCGTTTGCCGTGTTTTTATTGGCTAGCGCCGGGATGTTGATCATGTATTCGTCAGGTTATGACCACGGAAGCCGCTTTGTTGACCATGGCCGCAACATGCTGATAGCAGGTTTCATCATGTTTGTGGTGGCGCAAATACCGCCGCAGCGGTTGATGGCGCTGGCTGTACCCATTTACGTGGTCGGTGTGGGCCTGTTGATAGCGGTGGCTATTTTTGGCATCACCAAAAAAGGCGCGCGCCGCTGGCTGAATGTGGGCATCGTTATTCAGCCCAGTGAAATCATGAAGATTGCCATGCCGCTGATGCTGGCCTGGTGGTTTCAAAAACGCGAAGGACAGTTGCGGCCGCTGGACTTTATGGTGGCGGCTGCCTTGCTCATTGTTCCGGTCGGCCTCGTGATGAAGCAGCCTGACTTGGGCACATCGCTGCTGGTGCTGGCTGCCGGGCTGGCTGTCATATTTTTTGCCGGGCTGAGCTGGAAACTGATCGTCCCACCTGCGGTGTTGGCGCTGGTGGGCATGTTTTTAATTGTCTGGTTTGAGCCGGCGCTGTGTGTGGATGGTTTGCGCTGGCCGGTGCTGCACGACTACCAGCAGCAGCGTATTTGCACATTGCTGGACCCGTCGCGAGACCCGCTGGGCAAGGGTTTTCACATCATTCAGGGCATGATTGCCATAGGCTCGGGTGGCCTGTTTGGTAAGGGGTTCATGGCGGGGACGCAAACGCACCTTGAATTTATCCCCGAGCGCACCACTGACTTTATCTTTGCTGCATTTTCAGAAGAGTTTGGCCTGGCCGGCAACCTGCTGCTGATTGCCGGGTTCATCTTTTTAATCATGCGCGGTTTGATGATTGCCATGGACGCTCCGACACTTTTTTCACGCCTTTTGGCAGGCGCGGTGACGATGATCTTTTTCACCTATGCGTTCGTCAATATGGGCATGGTCAGCGGTATTTTGCCGGTGGTGGGCGTACCGCTGCCTTTCATCAGCTATGGCGGCACTGCCATGGTCACGCTGGGGCTGGCGGTCGGTATTTTGATGTCGATTGCCAAAGCCAAACGGCTGGTCCAGTCGTGACATTTGCCAAATCTGTCTTGATTGTTGGGGTCGGCAACATGGGCGGCGGCATGGCTGCCAACTTGCTTGGCAAGGGCTGGAATGTGCTGGTAAGCGATATTGATGCTCAAAAAGTCGAAAAATGGGCATCAAAAGGGGCTGTAGCCCAAATAATACGTGCGCAGATAGCTCCTGAAATAGTAGCAATTATCGTTTGTGTGGTCGATGCTGCGCAAACTGAGGACGTGTTGTTTGGCGACGATGGGCTGGTGTACCGCTTGCAGCCAGGCCAAACTGTCATTCTTTGCCCCACGATATTGCCGCAAGATGTTGAATCGTTTGCCGCGCGGCTAGCAGAGCGCGGGATCCACACCATTGATGCGCCGATGTCTGGCGGCCCGGCGCGGGCGGCAGATGGCACGATGAGCCTGCTGGTCGCTTGCCCGCAAGCCGTGTTCGCGCAGCAGGCCGGGTTGCTCAATGCGCTGTCAAGCAAAGTTTTTAACATCAGTGAATGGCCAGGTGATGCGGTGCGAACCAAGCTGGTCAACAACCTGTTAGCGGGCATCAACCTCGTGGGTGCAGCCGAGGCACTGGCCTTGGCTGAAAAGCTGGGTCTGGATGCAAGCAAAACATTGGACGTCATTGAGCAGTCAAGCGGGCAGAGCTGGATAGGCTCCGACCGCCTGCGCCGCGCGATGGCAGACGACTATGCCCCGCGCGCCCACGTCACGCTGCTTGAAAAAGACACCCGGCTGGCGCTGCAATGTGCGCTTGCTGCGGGCTTTGACGGGCCGTTGGGCGCAGCGGCCAGCGCTGTGTTTCAACGGGCGCATGCCGCAGGGCTGGCTAATGAGGATGATGCGGCTATTTTCAAACTGCTGAGTGATAAAAAAGTCGCAAATTAGTGTGTAGACGTGACCAAGTCGATAATTCAGCGCAGCATTGACTAAAACCCGCCTTGCGTTTGGGTAAACAAGCAGTTACAAATACGTCTTTCTAACTCGAACAGGATACTCACCATGGCCGGAAAATTTGAACTTAAAAAGTCCAAAAACGACAAGTATTTTTTCTCGTTGCTGGCAGGAAATGGTCAAACCATTCTTGGCAGCGAAATGTACGAAACCAAAGCCAGCGCACTTAACGGCATTGAATCCATCAAGAAAAATGCGGCTGATGACGCACGCTATGAACGCCTGATGGGCAAAGGCGATGCACCGTATTTCGTGCTCAAGGCAGGCAACCATCAGGTGATCGGCACCAGCCAGATGTACGCCAGCGAGTCCAGCCGCAACAACGGCATTGCCTCGTGCAAAACCAACGGCCCCGCTGCGCTAACAGACGACCAGAGCTGAATTGCCGGACCCCGGCAGGGGCGCGGTGTGCTGCCTACAATCAGGTCATGATCACATTGCGCTCCTCCACTTCTGCCCTGAACTCTTCCATCACTTCATCAACCGTCAAGCCCACAGCGGCGTCGACATCGAGTCGCCTGGAAATAGCGCAAAAACTGCTGCTCACCCCCTTCGGGCTAACAGAGTCGCACCTGTCAAAAGCGCTGGCAGAAATCACTTCCAAAGGCGCAGACGACGCCGACCTGTACTTTCAATATACCCGCAGTGAAGGTTGGAGCCTGGAAGAAGGTATCGTTAAAACCGGCTCCTTCAGCATTGACCAGGGCGTAGGCGTGCGGGCCGTGAGTGGCGAGAAAACCGCCTTTGCCTATTCAGACGACATTTCTGAAGCCTCACTGATGGACGCTGCACGCACGGTGCGCAGCATTTCTGGTGCTGGCAAGTCCGCCAAAGTCAAAACTCCTGGCCGAAAAATTGCAAGTAGTCGCTCACTGTACGAAGGCGGTGACCCGATCGCCACGCTGGGCAGCACGGCCAAAGTCAAACTGCTCGAAAAGGTTGAAAAACTGGCCAAAGCCAAAGACCCGCGCATCGTACAAGTCATGGCGAGCCTGGCCAGTGAATATGACGTAGTGATGGTGGCGCGTGCTGACGGCACGCTGGCCGCCGACGTGCGTCCGCTGGTGCGCCTGTCAGTTACCGTGATTGCTGAACAAAAAGGCAGACGTGAAACGGGTTCAGCAGGCGGCGGTGGTCGTTTTGGCCTGGCGTATTTTGACGATGCGCAGATTGGCAAATACGTTGACGAGGCGGTGAAGTCCGCACTAACAAATTTAGAGGCACGCCCCGCGCCGGCTGGTGAAATGACAGTAGTTTTGGGCTCAGGCTGGCCTGGCATCTTGTTGCACGAAGCCATCGGGCACGGTCTGGAAGGCGACTTCAACCGCAAAGGCTCAAGCGCATTTGCAGGCAAGATTGGCCAGCGCGTGGCCGCCAAAGGCGTGACGGTGCTGGACGACGGCACCATTGCTGACCGTCGCGGTTCGCTCAACGTCGACGACGAAGGCAACGCCAGCCAGCGCAATGTGCTGATTGAAGATGGTATTTTGAAGGGCTACATTCAGGACTCACTCAATGCCCGTTTGATGAACGTCAAACCCACAGGCAATGGCCGCCGCGAAAGCTACGCCCACACGCCCATGCCGCGCATGACCAACACCTACATGCTGGGCGGTGACAAGGACCCGCAAGAAATTGTTGCCAGCATCAAAAAAGGCCTGTACGCCACCAATTTTGCGGGTGGCCAGGTCGACATCACGTCCGGCAAGTTTGTGTTTTCAGCCAGCGAAGCGTATTGGGTTGAAAACGGCAAGATTTTGTACCCTGTCAAAGGCGCGACCATTGTGGGCAGCGGCCCCGAATGCCTGAAAAAAGTCAGCATGATGGCCAACGACATGGCACTCGACAGCGGCGTGGGCACCTGCGGCAAAGAAGGCCAGAGCGTGCCTGTCGGTGTTGGGCAGCCAACATTACGGATTGACGGACTGACGGTGGGCGGTACTGCCTGAAGTCATTTCAACGCGGAGAAGACGAGAGCGCGGAGGACGCGGAGAAAAGCGATATTTAATGGTTTCCTCCGCGTCCTCTGCCCCTTCTCCGCGACTCGGCGGTGAATGCCCCCGCCCCCGAATCCCTGCCCGTATTTCAACCTGTGCTACATTTCACGCCATGCACCAAGCAAAGTTTTATTTTGGTTACTTCTGGTTCTCAAGCGCCTCTGGCGGTAGAGAGACTTTTGCGTAACCCCTGTTAAACGCACAAATCTTTTAAAAACCGCCGGACACCCGGCGGTTTTTTTTTGGCGTTTTCATTTGGTTTTAGTTCTTGTTTTTAAAAAAGGAATCCGTAATGACCTCCCCCACACCCACCTGGTATGCGCCTGTCGACAAAACCAGCCAGACCGACGACGAACGCATCAAGGACATCACCGTGTTACCACCGCCCGAGCATCTGATCCGCTTTTTCCCGATTCAGGGCACGCCGGTTGAATCGCTGATCACCAGCACCCGCAAAAGCATTCACAACATCATCGCCGGCACAGACGACCGCCTGCTGGTGGTGATGGGCCCATGCTCCATACACGACCCGGCCGCCGCGCTAGAGTACGCGCGCCGCCTGGTCGAGCAGCGCAAAAAATACGCCGGCACGCTGGAGATTGTGATGCGCGTGTACTTTGAAAAGCCCCGCACCACCGTTGGCTGGAAGGGCCTGATCAACGACCCGTACCTCGACGAAACCTACCGAATCGACGAAGGCTTGCGCATGGCACGCCAACTGTTGATCGACATCAACCGCATGGGCTTGCCTGCGGGCAGCGAGTTTTTAGACGTGATTTCGCCGCAATACATTGGCGATTTGATTGCTTGGGGCGCAATTGGCGCGCGCACCACCGAGAGCCAGGTGCACCGCGAGCTGGCGTCGGGTCTGTCCGCGCCGATTGGCTTCAAGAACGGTACCGACGGCAACATTCGTATCGCCACCGATGCCATTCAGTCCGCATCGCGCGGCCACCACTTTTTGTCAGTGCATAAAAACGGCCAGGTCGCCGTGGTGCAAACCAACGGCAACCCCGACTGCCACGTGATTTTGCGCGGCGGCAAGGCGCCCAACTACGACGCAGCCAGCGTGGCGGCTGCTTGCAGTGATCTTGTAGCAGCCAAACTGCCTGCCGCCCTGATGGTCGATTGCAGCCATGCCAACAGCTCTAAACAACACGAAAAGCAGCTCGAAGTAGCCCGTGACATTGCAGGCCAAATCAGCGGCGGCTCAAAACAGGTGTTTGGTCTGATGATTGAAAGCCACCTCAACCCCGGCGCACAAAAATTCACCCCTGGTAAAGACGATGCAAGCAAGCTGGAATACGGCAAAAGCATCACCGATGCGTGTTTGTCGTGGGGCGATTCGCTGGAGGTGCTGCAGGTGTTGTCGAAGGCGGTTGAGACAAGGCGCGCTGCCTAAGGCCGTTGGTTGCGCGGCGTTAGCTTCAAATGCAATTTATTCAGGAGCAGTTCGCGCGTATGTTTTGAGGTGTGAGCCGGCTAGAAGCAAAACTACCTCGAGACAGCTATTGTTAACAATACGATAATGAAAGACCTCGTATATTCAAAGCGCCAGCCAGTTAAGCTGTAAAAGCTTGATTGAACAGGCTGGGTCGGGAGAGGCTGACAAGACTTTGAGTT
>JAYURC010000194.1:0-2251 GCA_043756405.1 Polaromonas sp. | reverse complement strand
ATTTCAAGGCCGAGGTAAGAGTCACCCAATTTGGAGACTTTGCCCAGCATGCCCCCCGCGGACACGATTTCATCACCCTTGGCCAGCGCTTCCACCATCGAGCGGTGCTCTTTCTGTTTCTTCATCTGAGGGCGGATCATCACAAAATAAAGCACCACAAACATCAACACCAGGGGCAACATTTGCCCCAGGCCGCTGCCGCTGAAAAGGGAATCAAGACCACCGGGCGCGGCGGCTGCAGGGGCGGTTTGGGCGAAAGCAGAAGAAATAAACACAGTCAACTCCACACGAGAGGGTCAAATATCGGAATGCCTGGCACGGCCCAGAATGAATTTGGGCGCATTGCAGGCGCAACCGCACATTGTAAGGGGGCCAAATGGCCGCAATTTACTATCTTTTTAATAGTTAAGCAGCGCGTTTGTTAGCCGCTGGGCTGTTGAATTCGCGCTCCAGCGCACGCCATTTGGTTCGCGCCGCCGCCAAGTTGCGCTCTTTCACGTGGCCGTAACCCTTGATCAACTCCGGAATGCGGGCGATTTCGGCGGCAACGGCGAGGTTCGATGGCGCCAGAGCGCTCAACACACCTTCGATGCTGGCTTTGTATTCAGCGATCAAGGCTCGCTCTGCTTTTCGCTCGCTCGATCGGCCGAAAAGGTCAAAACTGCCGCCGCGCAACCCCTTTAGGCGCGCCAGCAGCTTGAAAACCAACAAGGTGGACGGGCCGAACTTCGACTTTTGCAGTTCACCCTTGGCGTTGCGCTTGGCGATCATCGGCGGGGCAAGGTGGTAGTTGAGTTTGAAGTCGCCTTCAAACATGGCGTTGACTTTGTTTAAAAACGTAGCGTCGGTGTGCAAGCGTGCGACTTCGTATTCGTCTTTGTAGGCCATCAGCTTGAACAGATAACGGGCTACGTTTTGGCTCAAGAGCGTTTTACCCAAACTTGCTTCCGCACGCTCCACCTTGCGCACAAAAGCTTCATAAATTTTGGCGTAGTCCGCATTTTGGTAGACGGTTAAAAACTCAACCCGCTTGGCAACGAGTGCATCTACGCTGTCCCTGGCAGTCGGCATGGCAATCACTTGCGCAGGTGCAAAAAGGCGCTCAACCGACGGCAAGTCATGCGCCGCGCGACGACCCCAAGCAAACGCAGTTTTGTTGTTCTCAATCGCCACTGCATTCAGCTCCATAGCCCGAATGAGCGAGTCCAAACTCAAAGGCAGCCAACCCTTTTGCCAAGCGTAGCCCAGCAGCATCGGGTTGGTATAAATGCTGTCGCCCATCAGCTTAGTGGCAGCCATGTCAGCGTTGAAGGTGCCTACATTTTCAGTGCCGACAGCCTTGGCAATTTCTGCCTGGCAAGCACTGCCCGGGTTTTGCCACGCGCCGTTTTGCACGAAGGTGGCTGTAGGCGCGCTGTGTGCGTTGAGCGCCACATGCGTTCTACCCGCCAGCATACGCAGCATCGTTTCCTTATTAGCCGCAACAATCGGGTCGCAGCCAATGATGAGGTCGGCACTGGCTGTGCCCACGCGGGTGGTGCAAATGTCGCTTGGCGCATTGCTGATCAATACGTGGCTCCAGGTGCTGCCGCCTTTTTGCGCCAGGCCTGCCGCGTCTTGCGTGACGATGCCCTTGCCTTCAATGTGCGCGGCCATGCCCAGCAGTTGGCCGATGGTGATGACGCCCGTGCCGCCCACGCCTGCGACAACTGTGCCCCACACTTGGCCGGCGGCCAGGCTCGGAATCAGGGGTTCAGGCAACTCACCTAAGGTAAAGGGGTTTGCCTTTGCATCGGTTTTGGATTTCTTCTTGAGCTGACCACCCTCCACCGTGATAAAGCTCGGGCAAAAGCCTTTCACGCACGAATAATTTTTGTTGCAGGTGCTCTGGTTGATTTGCCGCTTGCGGCCAAACTCTGTTTCCAGCGGCTCAACGCTCATGCAGTTCGACTGCACGCCGCAGTCGCCGCAACCCTCGCACACCAGCTCGTTGATCACCACGCGCTTGGCCGGGTCAACCAGCGTGCCGCGCTTGCGGCGACGGCGCTTTTCAGTGGCGCAGGTTTGGTCGTAAATAATGACGGTTGTGCCTTTGATTTCTCTGAACTGCTTTTGCAGTGCGTCAAGCTCATCACGGTGATGCACAGTCACGCCCTCCGCTAGTTTCACGTCATCGTACTTCTCGGGCTCGTCGGTGACCACCACGATCTTGGCGGCACCCTCGGCGCGCATGGACATGGCGATCTGCACC
>JAYURC010000193.1:0-5163 GCA_043756405.1 Polaromonas sp. | reverse complement strand
AGTCCCTGCGCTTCGCTACGGGCACGCTGCGGTGCTCGGTCAAAGTGGGGTCAATCGCAAACTCGGCTATCGCCTCAAACAAGCGCTTGCCCTGATCCCCTTTGCCCTGCGCTCCTCACCTCAGTCAGGATGGGGGGGGAATAAATACAAAGCCGGATTCGGACTGACTCCCTCGCCCTCTGGGAGAGGGCAGGGGTGAGGGCCTCCCCGATTCCGCATCCGAATCTGTTTCCCCAAACCCCGTCCTGGCTGCGCTTGAAAAAGCTGAAGGAGCCGGATTAAAAAATCCAGATGTCCGACGGCGGCAAAGCCGACTAGTTTTTAGATTTCCCGTCTCCTTCAGCTTTTTCAAGAAACCGCAAGGCGGCCCAGACTGCGGGTCGCCTTTCTTTTCCTTAGGTTTCTTTGGCGAAGCAAAGAAAAGTGAGTCGCCAGCCGGGGCGAGTCCCGGCAGCAACGTAGAAGTTAACCGCTACTAATTCAGTAGCTGTATGTGCACGTATTCATTGGCTTATAGCCCTAAAACATAGTTAAAAACGGCCATTTTCAGGTATTTTTAAGCTTTTCCCCAGAGTTAATGGGTACTGCCGCTTATTGTTCTTGCTAATCATCGCTTTTCGGATCCTCCATGTTTCTCGTTGCAATGGACGCGAAAACATGTGACTTGAAGATAAGCACAAAAGCCAATAGCAGTTGCGCTACATAGTACGCAAGCCTGATTTTGTCGTCAGTTGCCAGGGCACCAAAGATTGACTGTCCGGGAATTGTCGCGAAAGCGGCCCCACGGAAAAGAAACCACAAGACGCTAGGTATTGCAGTGGCCAAAAACCATAAACCAACCAGGCTACCTCCAACTATTGCGACATCGAACGCCTGCAAATTGAATAAGCCACAAACTCGCTGCGCAGGCATGACATCTGGTAGTCGCTTAAGCTGCCAGACGCTTGCGTACAGCGGTACTAGTGCGTGTTGTTAGGCCTTGTGTCTCTTTGGCAAAAGCCAACATGTTCGCAAGGGCTTTGTTAACCGCCTCAGAAGTGGGAAATGCTTTAAGAATCTCAGGCTGCAACACGACTACGTTGCTACCCTGAATAAATTGCGCATGATATTTCCCGCGCACGCCGACGCCGAGCTGCTCACGCTTCAATTCAGGGATCTCTTGTTTAACCGTTTTGGTAGATACTTTTTTCATACCGCGTTGCCTTTCTGGCACTGATGATTCGGACATTGTTACGTCGTTCTGTGTGAATGACAACCAGTAGTCTGGATTTGCTGGACATGCCGTAAGTGCGGCTTCTGTCTTCAGATTCTGAATGATCTGAGTCCGCAAATGTGAGTGCCAGCGCATCGCCAAAAATACTTACAGCCTCGTCAAATGACACGCTGTGTTTGACCACGTTGCGCACGGCTTTTTCTTGATCCCGTTCAAACTTGAACATGCTAGCCGAGCATCGTCAAGTCACATCACCTTGGCAATACTCGCACAAACATGCGCAATATTCCCACTATTCAAAGCCGCCACACACATCCGCCCAGCATCCGTCCCATAAACCCCAAACTCGCTACGCAACCGCTGCATCTGATCCTTCGACAGACCTGAATAGCTGAACATCCCAATCTGGTCAGTGATAAAGCTCATGTCCTGCTTCACACCCGCAGCCTTCAAACCGTCGACCAGTTTTTGCCGCATGGCCTTGATGCGGACGCGCATCTCGGTCAGCTCGGCTTCCCACTGAGCGCGCAGCTCGGGGGTGTTCAGTACCGTGGCTACCACCGTGGCACCGTGGATTTGCGGGTTGCTGTAGTTGGTGCGAATGACCAGTTTGAGCTGGCTCAGCACACGGTCAGCTTCTTCTTTGCTGGCGCAAACGACTGACAGGGCGCCTACGCGCTCGCCATACAAGCTGAAGCTTTTGCTGAATGAGGTGGAGACGAAAAAATTCAGGCCAGCGGCGACAAACTTGGCGACTGCTGCGCCGTCTTCTTTAATGCCATAACCAAAGCCCTGGTAGGCCATGTCGAGGAAAGGCGTGATGTCGCGCGCCTTGACAACCGCAATCACCTGATCCCACTGAGCGGGGGTGATGTCATAGCCGGTTGGGTTGTGGCAGCAGGCGTGCAACACAGCAATGGTGCCGGGTGCGGCGGCGCTCAGTGCGGCCAGCATGCCGTCAAAGTCAATGCCGCGTTTGGCGGCGTCGTAATACGGGTGGCTGACGACTTCAAAACCGGCCTGGGCAAACAGGGCTTTGTGGTTTTCCCAGCTGGGGTCTGAAATCATCACTTTTGCGTTGGGGCTGAGCTTTTTTAAAAAGTCAGCGCCGATTTTCAAGCCGCCAGTGCCGCCAATGCCTTGGGCAGTGGCTACGCGGCCGCTTTTGACGGGTTCGCTCTCAGCGCCAAACACCAGCGCCTTGACGGCTGAGTCGTAAGCGGCGATGCCGTCAATCGGCAAATAACCACGCGGTTTGGGCGACGCCATCATCAGCTTTTCAGCAGCCTGCACGCATTGCAGCAGGGGCAGTTTGCCGTTGTCGTCGTAGTACACGCCCACGCCCAGGTTGACTTTGTTGGGGTTGGTGTCTGCCGCAAAGGCTTCGTTGATGCCCAAAATTGGGTCGCGTGGGGCCATTTCGACGGTGGTGAACAAAGACATGGAACTCCTGAAAAGTTAAAAAAGACGTAAGCTTGTCGGTTGCACTCGATTTTAACGGCCTCAAATACGAAGCCAAACAGGTAATTAGCAAGGTTTTTATGCCAGAAGTACTTGAACTTATCCCCGAACTCGACAACACCCATTCCAAAGGCACTTTTGCCAGCTTCCCTGACTCGCCGTTTGAGCTGTTTCAGCCTTACTTGCCAGCTGGCGATCAGCCGCAGGCCATTGAAAAGCTGGTCGAAGGGGTCAACGACGGCGAGGTGTTTCAAACACTGCTGGGCGTGACGGGATCAGGCAAAACTTACACCATGGCCAACGTGATTGCACGGCTCGGCAGGCCGGCCATTGTGTTTGCGCCCAACAAAACGCTGGCCGCACAGCTGTACAGCGAGTTCCGCGAGTTTTTCCCTAAAAATGCGGTCGAGTATTTCGTCAGCTATTACGACTATTACCAACCAGAAGCGTATGTGCCGCAGCGCGACTTGTTCATTGAAAAAGACTCGGCCATCAACGAGCACATCGAGCAGATGCGCCTGTCAGCTACCAAGAGTGTGCTGGAGCGGCGCGACACCATCATTGTGGCAACGGTTAGCGCTATTTACGGCATTGGCGCCCCGGAGGACTACACCCAGATGCGGTTTATTGCGCGCGTGGCTGACAAGATGGGCCAGCGCGACGTGATCGCCCGGCTGATACGCATGCAGTACCAGCGCAATGACCAGGATTTTTCTCGCGGCACGTTTCGGGTGCGTGGCGATGTGATTGATGTGTTTCCGGCAGAGCATTCTGAACTTGCCCTGCGCATTGAGTTGTTTGATGACGAGATTGAATCGTTGCAACTGTTTGACCCATTGACGGGCCGCATCCGGCAAAAAGTACCGCGCTTTGTGGTCTACCCCAAGAGCCATTACGTGACCCCGCGTGACAAGGTGATGACGTCGATTGAAACCATCAAACTGGAGCTGGCAGAGAGAATTGATCATTTCGTCAGCCAGGGCAAGCTGGTTGAAGCGCAGCGTATTGAGCAGCGCACCCGGTTTGACCTGGAAATGCTGACCGAAATTGGCCACTGCAAGGGCATTGAAAACTACACACGCCATTTGAGCGGCGCGCCACCCGGCTCACCACCGTCAACGTTGTGCGACTACATGCCGAAAGATTCGGTCATGTTCCTGGACGAAAGCCACGTCATGATGGGTCAGCTCAGTGCCATGTACAACGGCGACCGATCCCGTAAAACCACGCTGGTTGACTATGGTTTCAGACTGCCTAGCGCGCTCGATAACCGACCCCTGAAACTGGAAGAGTTTGAAACCAAAATGTACCAGGCGATTTTTGTATCAGCCACCCCCGCTGCGTATGAAAAAGAGCACGCTGGGCAGGTTGTTGAGCAAGTGGTGCGGCCAACTGGCCTGGTGGACCCGCAAGTGGAGGTGCGGCCTGCGGTGAATCAGGTGGACGACGTGCTTGGTGAAATCCGTATCCGGGTGGACAAAAATGAGCGCGTGCTGATCACGACACTCACCAAACGCATGGCCGAGCAACTGACTGATTACCTGAGCGAGAACGGCGTGAAAGTGCGGTATCTGCACAGCGATGTGGACACGGTCGAGCGGGTTGAAATTCTGCGCGATCTTCGCTTGGGCGCTTTCGATGTGCTGGTCGGCATCAATTTGCTGCGCGAGGGACTGGACATTCCCGAGGTGTCGCTGGTCGCGATTCTTGATGCTGACAAAGAAGGATTCTTGCGCGCCGAACGTAGCTTGATTCAAACCATTGGCCGAGCTGCCCGTAACCTCAATGGACGGGCAATTTTGTACGCCGATCGCATCACTGACTCCATGAAAAAAGCGATGGATGAAACCGAGCGTCGCCGTAATAAACAGATCGCCCACAACATTGAGCACAACATCACGCCAAAGAGCGTGGTCAAGCGCATCAAGGACTTGATCGACGGTGTCTACAGTGAAAAGTCAGGCAAAGAGGCTGATAAGTTACTGATGCAAAAAGCGCTGGTCGAAGACATGAGCGACAAAGACGTGTCACGGGAAATCAAGCGACTCGAAAAGCAGATGGTGGAGCACGCCAAGAACCTGGAGTTTGAAAAGGCTGCGCGGGTGCGAGATCAACTGCATATTCTTAAAGAGCAAGCGTTTGGAGCGCCGGGCACAGACAACATCATTCCGATAGCGAGTGCGGGCAAAAACAGGGCCTGATTCGAAAAGCGTGATAAATATTACTAAACGGTATTTATTTCTACCGGTGAGTTGCCGGCCCGTGAAATTTCGTGGTTTCTGTTATACTTGACAAACCCAGTCGGGAACTGAGCATTAATAATAAACACCGACGGTCAGGGCTACTGAACCGGGCGACTGGATGAGAAGACCTCTTTTGAAACATCATTTTCAAGAGTGATAACGATAGTCAAGCTAACTATAAGGAGCTTGTTATGCGCCTCACGACCAAAGGCCGTTTCGCGGTCACTGCAATGATTGATTTGGGCC
>JAYURC010000192.1:0-5171 GCA_043756405.1 Polaromonas sp. | reverse complement strand
GCTCCACGCTGCTGGTGCCGCGCTCGGCTAAAAACGAAACTGATGTCACCAGCCAGGTGGCTGACAACGCACAAATGTTGCTGGCGCCAGAAATCGTGACGCGGCGAACCACAGTCAAGGCGCGCAAAGGCGAAACAGTGGCCAGCATCGCCAATCGCTACAACTTAAATGCTGCCAATGTGGCTGAATGGAACAGCACCGCTGCTGCCAGCGCCTTCAAACTGGGCCAGCAGGTGGTGGTGTATTTGCCCGTTAAAAGTTTGACTGGCGGCTTTAAAAGCACCACTCAAGGCAGCAATAAAAACTCCGACAAAAGCAGCAACAAGAGCAGCAACAAGAGCAGCAATAAAACCACAGTAAAACCAACGAGCCGCAAAGTGGTTGTGCAGCCCAAAAAGCGGTAAGTTTTTGGACTGAAGGTTTAAACCTTAAACCTTAAACCTTAAACCTTAAACCTTAAACCTTGAATCGCTCTTTGGCAAGCGACGCAAACAGGTTGGTGTAAGTTTTTCTCACATCAACTTTGGCTTGCTGCAAACCTGGATCAAAACGGCTGAGCGCTTTTAAAGCTGTGATGGGTCCGTCATCGGGCAAGAGCCCATCCAGAGAAATGCATTGCCGAATTTTGTTGAATGACGCCAGGTATAGCGCCCTGTCGCCCAGCATGTAGCTGTCTGGCACCACTTTGATGATGTCCCCAGGGCCGGCAGTTTGGAGCCACTTCAGGCTGTGCACGATGGCGTAACTGAGCGCTTGGCAGGTTTTGGGGGTTTTCACTAAAAATTCGTTGCTGGCATACAAGCATGCGGACGGCATGGCCCCCCCAAAAAGCTCGGCTGCGCCGCGCAGGGAACGGGTGTCACTGATGATTTTGACATCACCTTTTTGCTCCAGCATGGTCATGGCCGGGTCTGCGCTGCACAGTGCATCAATCTGGCCTGAGCGAATTGCGCCTAGCGCGGCAGCCGATGAGCCAACGGCTACCAGGTTAATGTCCTGGATGTTAAGTCCGGCTTTGAACAACAGCAACTGTGTCATGAGCGTGGCGGGTGAATCGAGCGACAGCACGCCAATCTTTTTGCCGCGCAGCTCGCCCACCGCAGCATAAGGGGCGGCATTACGGGTAGACATGCCAAAAGCCATTTGCGGCGTTCTGCTTTGCAACACGAATGCCTTGGCCGACTGGTTTTTGGATTGCAAATTTATTACTCGCTGGAAGGAGCCTGAGCAAACATCAGCCCCGCCCGCCAGCAAAGCCTGAGTTGCGCTGGCAGCGTCTGCATAGTCATTGATTTGAACGTCCAGGCCTTCATCCTTGAAATATCCGAGTTGCTCTGCAATCGTCAGGGGCAAGTAGCAGAACGATGATTTGCCATCAACAGAAATGATGATTTTTGATTTTTCAAGCCGGGCTTGTGCACGTGCGGCTGGTGCTGCCATTGCCAAAGCTGCGCAAGCTAAGTTGGTAGCAAAGTGTCTTCGTGTGATTGGATGCTGAAAGGTCATGGCGCGAAAGTTTTTTTATTTTTTCGTTTGACCACAGCGTAGCGACACAACAAAAAACCCGCATCGGGAACATCCCGTGCGGGTTATTACTCAAACGACTGTTTGGGTTTACGGCTGGTTACGCAGATTGAGAAATATCAGCGAAATCCAGCAAAAAGAATCCAGATGTTGATTAATAAAGCGGCGGCCCAGATACCACTACGGGTTTTAGCCATGTCCGCCACATACATTAGCACGTAGGCGACGCGCAGTACGACAAAAAGGAACGCCAGAATATCCACCAAAGTTTGCCGAGCTTGCAACTGGTGCGCAATGATGACGGCGGCAAAGAAAAACGGCAGTGCTTCAAAAGTGTTGGCTTGCGCTGCGTTGGCCTTGGCGCGCCAATCGGTTTGTTTAACCAGCCAGGCACGCGGATTGTTGTTGTCATAACCACCGTCGCGCCGTGACTTACTGAACATGCCGTATTTGGCAATGCCCGCACACACGATGGGCAAAATGGCCATGGTCAGAACACTCCAATAAGCAATAGTAAAGCGTGCAAAAGTCATTTTTTAGTATCTTTCTGGCCTCAAGGCCATGTATTACTTGGGTAAGCAGCTACTTAAAGTATAGCAATCAACTCGCTCATCGCCTGTCCACCAGCGCATGGGCAATCGTGCCCAGGTCAACATACTCCAGTTCACTGCCGACCGGAACACCGCGCGCCAGACGCGTCACCTGCACGCCGCGCGACTTCAATGCCTGGGCAATGACGTGGGCGGTGGCTTCACCTTCAGCCGTAAAGTTGGTCGCCAAAATAACTTCTTGCACCTCGCGCTCTTCAACCGGTAGGGGCTGGCCGTTGGCGGTTTTAGGTACCACGCGGTCAAACAGTTTTTGCAGGCCAATGTCATGCGGGCCAATCCCGTCCAGTGGACTCAATTTACCCATCAGCACGAAATAAAGCCCTTTGAAAGCCAGCGTTCGCTCTAATGCAGCCTGGTCGGCGGGCGTTTCAACCACACACAGTTTGCTGCGGTCGCGTTGCACATTGGCGCAAGTACTGCACACGTCAAGCTCCGTCAGTGTGTTGCACAGCGTGCAGTGCTTGATGCTCTGGACTGCATGCTCCAGCGCTTTGGCAATTTGGAGGGCGGCGGGTTTGTCATGCTGCAGTAGATGAAAAGCCATGCGCGCCGCCGACTTGGCACCCACGCCGGGCAGCTTGCGCAGGGCTTGGGTCAGGCCTTCTAGAGCATTTGTTTGCATTTATGTTTTGGCGCTTGAAGAGAATTCGGGTACAAATTCGGATTCGGGTATACCCGATCAGTTGGGGACTGAGCAACGGGGCGCTTTGCGCTGTCCGTTGGTCTTTCCCGCAATGTCTCGAATGTCAAAGTTAGAAGGGCATCTTCATACCACCCGGCAGGCCGGGCATACCGGCAGTGATCTTGCCCATCTTCTCGCCGCTGACTTCTTCAGCCTTGCGCACAGCGGCGTTAAAGGCTGCAGCCACCAGGTCTTCAATCATGTCTTTGTCGTCCGTCAGCAAACTGGGCGCAATTTCAACCCGTTTGACTTCATGCTTGCATGTCATGGTGACTTTGACCAGACCCGAGCCTGACTCAGCAGTCACTTCAATAAATGCCAGCTCGTCCTGGGCTTTTTTCATGTTGTCCTGCATGGCTTGCGCCTGCTTCATGAGACCGGCGAGTTGCCCTTTGTTAAACATGCTTTTCCTTTTAAAAATTTAATTGACAAGTGGTTTTAATCATATCGGCAGAGCGTTGACCTTGATGCTGCCCGGCACGACTTTGCCGCCCCAGTTGCGAATCATGTCTTGCACAAATGGGTCATTGTTGATCAACGCTTCTGCCTGCGTTTGACGTTCTTTGGCCAATGCCTGGTTGCGGCGTACGGGCGTGTCGGTTACCTGGCCCATTTCAACCGTCAGTTGCACTGGCGCTGCGCCTTGCCGGGTAAGGTTGATAGCGGCTTGAAGTTTGTCAATATTGGCTGGGCTGTTGAGTGACGGGCTTTCAACCTGCAGCGTCCAGGTTTCGCTGTTGCAGGATACCAATTGCGACTGAAGCGCCAGCTCCCGCACCATATTTTTGATGGCATCTGCCGTAACAAGCTGCGACACCAAACTGGCCCAAAAATCACCGGATTCAGCATTGGCGGGATTGGATAGTTGAACCGAAGTCGATTCTGTCACTATCAATACAGGAGCTACTTGCACAGGTATTGATTGGGCTAGAGGCTTATTTGATGCCTCAACGGTAGCGCTTTCTGGCTGTTCAGTAGTTGCAGGGCGTACGGCTGGCCCGGGCGCAGCCAGAACAGGCTCAGGCAGGCTGTGCGGCTTTTTTCCCGGCTCGGCGGCACTCCCCGTTTTGGCGGTAACGGTTTGCGGCACGCTGCCCGATGGCTTGAAAGCCAGCAACCGCAGCAGCACCATCGTCAGCGCTGCGTATTCATCGGGTGCCAAGCCCAGTTCGCCGCGCCCGTGCAAACACAGGCTGTAGAGCAGCTGGGTTTCATCAGGCGGCATCAGTTGCGCCAGGCGCGCTGTCTCGGTCGCTTCCGGGTCGGTGGCTTCATCGGTTTCCAGTGACTTGGCCAGCATGTCAGGCACGGCCTGCAGCACTGCCATGCGTTGTAGTACGGTGGTCATTTCTTCTAGCGTCGACGCCGCGCTAAGGCCATTGACGCGCAAAACCTCAGACGTTTCCACCACAGTTTTACCGTCTCCCCGCGCCAGCGCATCGAGCAACCTGAAAACATAGCTGCGGTCCACACTACCCAGCATCAGGCGCACGCTGGCCTCTTGCAATGAACCCGAACCAAAGGCAATGGCCTGGTCTGTTAACGACAACGCATCGCGCATGGACCCACGCGCAGCCCGCGCCAGCAGGCGCAGCGCTTGGGGTTCAGACGGCACGTTCTCAATGCCCAGTACATGCCCCAAATGCTCCAGAATTGTCTCGGGCGCCATAGGCCGCAGGTTAAATTGCAGGCAACGCGACAGCACCGTGGCAGGCACTTTTTGCGGGTCGGTCGTGGCCAGCACAAATTTCAGGTATTCGGGCGGCTCCTCCAGCGTTTTGAGCATGGCGTTGAACGCCGTGTTCGTCAGCATGTGAACCTCGTCAATCATGAAGACCTTGAAGCGCCCCACCACCGGCTTATAAACCGCCTGCTCCAGCAGTTGCGCAATTTCGTCCACGCCACGGTTGGACGCGGCGTCCAGCTCGGTGTAGTCCACAAACCGTCCGCTATCAATATCGACGCATGCTTGGCATAAACCACAAGGGGTAGCGGTAATGCCGCCCTGCCCGTCCAAGCCAATACAGTTCAGCGACTTGGCCAAAATCCGGGAAATGGTGGTTTTGCCCACACCCCGCGTGCCAGTAAACAGGTAAGCGTGGTGCAAACGTTGGGTGGTCAGCGCGTTGCTCAGGGCCTGCACCACATGCGACTGCCCGACCATCTCAAGGAAGTTTTTCGGGCGATATTTACGGGCCAGGACTAGGTACGACATTTACACATTCTAAATTGCCGCATCACCTACAATCGACAGCGACGAGCCTTCCCGCATGGTAAAGCGGCCAACCGGGTCAGGTGGGGAACCAAGCAGCCCTAACTGTGGAGTCAGTGCCGGGGTCAAGGCTCGTCACCTT
>JAYURC010000191.1:0-2264 GCA_043756405.1 Polaromonas sp. | reverse complement strand
AACCCTCATCGGCAGCTCCCGGTGTTGCCAGACGCAACCGGCTTGACGCATTGTTAAAAGCCGCCAGCCGATTCAAGCGGCCATACACGCCGCGCATGTCTTCAAACGCATAGCCATGGTGTTTGATCAGCGTGTACATATCCACCCAATCGCGCGTTTTGGAACGCTCAGAGCAGACCCACGCCTTGGTCTCAAAAATCTCGCCGACTGTGGCCACGCGCAGGGCATCACCCGGCTCACCTTTTATAAATTCTGCCATCGGCGGGTCATAACAAACCAGCGACACCTTGACATCACCAGTCGTACCCGCCGCATTCGCCATGAAGTTTTGCTGGTAGTCATTCAAGTCCAAACCCGAGCCAATGACGGAATTAGAAAAATCCTCTTCATCCAGCGGGTTTTGCGCCAGGCGCATGTCCACACCCATTGCGCCAAGGTGCTTGACGAGCGCTGCTATTTGCACCTTGGGCAACTTGCGCGCCGTGTAAGCTAAATCCAGGTCTTCACTGACCCGGTGGCCAATGCGCAGCGTCAGCGCCGTGCCACCAATCAGCACAAAACCCTTTAGCAGGGGATGCCCGTCAAACGCGTCCCACACGGCGCGCGTGTCTGGTCTTAACTTGTCAGCAGGCTTGTTCATAGCCGACCCGTATGTTGCGCAGCGTGCGCTCGGTGGCAGGCCTGGCGCGCACCGCCTCTTTGCTGCCCTCGGCCATCAGCACCGCCCACTGCGCATCCACAAAGTCCAGCCCAAACTCGGTGGCTGCATCCAGCAGCACGCTGAAGTCCGGCTTGAGCAGCGCCTGGCGTACAAACACCTCGGCAGGTGCATCCGGGTTAGACCAAACCAGCTGGCGGTACTTTTGTGTGAAGGGCAGCGGCGAAGCGACAGCCGAATTTAGGGGCGACGCCATTCGGGGCTGCACCGCTGGCCGCGCCAAATCAGCATCAGCATCAACATCAGTCACCAGCGCCAGCCGAAGCCCAGCTCCCAAGGCCAGCCGCTCCAGCACCCCCGCCCGCACAGACGGCTTGCGCTTCATGCGAGACAGCGTCTCTGGTGGCACCCCGGCGCTGGCAGCCAGCGCCTTCTGGCTGATCCCCTTGGCGGCCGCTTGGCTGATGATGGTGTTGATCAGTGCTTGCATATTATTAACATTAACGTCAATTAATTACAAATTAATTGACGTTTTTATCAATCAATACAGGCAGCGCCAGTCCACTTTAAGTCAATCAACGCTATTATTTAAATAGCTACTTGCGCCCGGATCTATTGGGCTAGAGGTATAAATGATACCCAAAAACGCCTGAAAACGGCTTTCTAGCGCCCCGTAGCACCCCGCCGCGACTGCGTCTGGTTGCCACTGCCAATGTGCGCCTCCCGGTCGGTGCGGCTGTCGGGGGTGCGCTTGGCCTGGTTCATTTGTGTCAGCGGCTGCTCACCCACCTTGTTGTGGTCATTGGCCACCTTGCCAGTCTTCGCAGCCTGTTCGTCGCGCGGGTTTTGTTTGGTTTTCATGTCGGTTTCCTTTAAGTTGGATGCAGATTTTAAGGAGCATGGCCAAGCGCCGCCCGGCCAATTTCATTGTGGTTAAGCCGCATTGCCAAGCCTGTCAGACAGCACCGCGTAGCGCATTGCCGTGAACCGATGACATACCAAGCCCGCCCATATACGCAGACGTGGTCGACTGGAACCAGGCCGACAGCGAGTTCAAAGCCATGGTGGCCAAGCAGGGCATGGTTGAGCTGCAACATCGACAGCTTGAATTACTATTAATTCAGGAGCTGCTTACGCCCGTATTTATTGGGCTAGCGTACTGAATGATGCCTGAAAAAGACCAAAAACACACACCAACCCGCTACTTCGCACCCGCCTCGGCCTCGGGCCATAAGTTAGGAAAGTAAAACCGCAGCGCATGTTGCGGCACACCCAGGCGCAGCTTGCCGTGGGGGCTGTCGGTGGCCAGCAAGCCTCGTTTGAGCAGCGCCGACACCTGCGCTGTGCCCAGCCTGTCACCCAAGCCACCAGCACTTAACAGTGCCTTGAACTCGCTACGCTCCAGCTCAGCCTGTGTGGCAAACAGGTAGTGCAACCCGCGCAGTGACTCCGTACGCACACCCTGCTTAACCACATTTTCCTCGTAGGCAAGGCATGCCGCCATGCGGTCACGCATGGTGTCAAGGCGCAGCGATTTCTCCATGAACTGAATCTGGTCAAGGCAGGTTTGCAGCGCGTAAGCTGTCCAGCTGATCAGCCCCTTCTC
>JAYURC010000190.1:0-2269 GCA_043756405.1 Polaromonas sp. | reverse complement strand
GGCAGGCGGTGTGGATACCAAGGCCCTGTCCAGCCAAACCATGGAATCCACCCAGCCTGGCCTGTACTTCATCGGCGAAGTGGTGGACGTGACCGGCTGGCTGGGCGTCTACAACTTCCAATGGGCTTGGGCCAGTGCTTTTGCCTGCGCGCACGGTTTGGCGGCCAAGTTACTGTAAAAAACGCCCATCAAAACGCTATAATGTTGGGCTAAGTTGGCATTGCCCCGTCGGCCAAATACTAGTTACAGACGGGGACTATCGCGCTAGATGGACTGCAGGCCTGATCTTCTTGTCGGCCATCAAACGCACAATTTCGGAAATTTTGAATTAATGACCACCATCCGTGTAAAAGAAAACGAGCCGTTTGACGTTGCTCTGCGCCGCTTCAAACGCACCATTGAAAAATTGGGCTTGCTGACCGACTTGCGTGCACGCGAGTTCTACGAAAAACCAACCGCCGAGCGCAAGCGCAAGAAGGCCGCCGCCGTCAAGCGCAACTACAAACGTATCCGCTCGATGCAATTGCCGAAAAAACTGTTCTGATCGACTGAATCCGAACAGCCTTCAAGGCAAATCAAGCTCGCCGGGGACGCTCAGGCGGGCTTTTTTCATTTCAGAATCCCTCTTATCACTTTCTTCTCACTTTCTTGTTTATTCACAGGAGCTTCACCATGGCACTCAAAGACCAAATCACCGACGACATGAAGAACGCCATGCGCGCCAAAGACAGCGAGCGCCTGGGCACCATTCGCCTGCTGCTGGCCGCTATCAAACAGCGTGAGGTGGACGAACGTATCGTGCTTGATGATGTGGCGGTGGTGGCCATCGTGGACAAGCTCATCAAACAGCGCAATGACTCAATTACCGCCTTCACCCAGGCGAACCGCATGGATCTGGCTGACAAGGAATCAGCAGAGCTGGTGGTGCTGAAAGCCTACCTGCCACAACGCCTGAGCGCTGATGAAGTGCTGGTTGAAGTCAGAGCCATCGTGACCGCTCTGGCCGCAGAGCTGGGCCGCGCTGCTGGCCCTGGCGACATGGGTAAAGTGATGGGTGCAGTCAAAACCAAGCTGGCGGGCAAGGCCGACATGGGGCAAGTGTCTGCCGCTGTGAAAACAGCTTTAGCGGGCTAACTCGCGCGACGGGCAACGAGCGCTACAGCGGCGAAGTGTGGAGGCAAGCGCAACTTTCCGACGGGCCGCCCCTAGGAAAATTAGCCCCAGTTTCGCAGGAACCCCGCTGGTAGTGGGGCAGCGACCCGCGCAGCGGAGGAGCCCGGAATGAGCCGCAGGCGAGGACCGCAAGGGGGCTATCTAACTCCCGGCCACCTTCATCTTGCCCAACAACACCGAGCCAATCGTCTTGGCACCATAGTTGTAGGTGTCTGCACCCACAGCCTGAATACCTTTGAGCATGGCTTTCATGTTGCCGGCGATGGTGATCTCCTGCACCGGGAAAGCGATTTCCCCGTTCTCGACCCAAAAGCCGCTGGCACCCCGCGAGTAATCGCCCGTCACATAGTTCACGCCACTGCCCATCAGCTCGGTGACAAACAAGCCGGTGCCCAGCTTCTTAATCATGGCATCCAGGTCATCCCCGGCTTTGGTGTGGCGCGATGTCAGTGTCAGGTTGTGCGACCCGCCGGCATTGCCAGTGGTTTTCATGCCCAGTTTGCGGGCCGAGTAGCTGCCCAAAAAGTAACCTTGAACGACACCCGCATCCACCACGGAGCGCGCTTTCACGCGCACGCCCTCTTCGTCAAATGGCGAACTGCCTTTACCGCCCTTGATGAACGGGTCTTCAAAAATGTTGATGTGTTTGGGCAGCACCTGCTTGCCCAGCGAGTCCAGCAAAAACGAGCTCTTGCGGTACAGCGCACCACCGCTGATGGCCTGCACAAACGCGCCCAGCAGGCCAGCGGCCAGCGGGGACTCGAATAACACAGGGCATTCGGTGGTGGCAATTTTGCGGGCTTTAAGCCGCCTCAAATCCCGCAAGATTGCCACCACGCAGTGCCCGGTACTGTTCGAGTCGCCGTTGGCTGCTGGGCTCTTGGGCTCTTTCGTGCAGGCTATCAGCGGTGGTGCGCTGTACCGCAAAAGTTCGTTCCTGCTGGACTCATTGGGCAAGCAGGTGCTGCCCAAGCACATTGACATCATGGAAGACCCGTTTGTGATTGGCGGCAAGGGCAGCTCGCCGTTTGACGAAGAGGGCGTGCGCGTCAAGGCACGCCAGGTGGTGCAATCAGGCCGGGTGTTGGGATATTTT
>JAYURC010000189.1:0-13374 GCA_043756405.1 Polaromonas sp. | reverse complement strand
CCTGGTCAAAGCCTACATAGCCTGGTGGCGCGCCAATCAGGCGGCTGACGGCGTGGCGCTCCATGTACTCTGACATGTCAAAACGAATCAGCTCAATACCCATGATGTAGGCAAGCTGCTTGGCGGCTTCGGTTTTGCCAACGCCCGTGGGGCCGCTGAACAAGAACGAGCCAATCGGCTTGTCGTCTTTACCCAGGCCTGAGCGCGCCATTTTCACGGCACTGGCCAGCACATCGAGTGCCTTGTCTTGCCCAAACACCACGCTTTTTAAGTCGCGCTCCAGAGTTTTCAGTTTGCCGCGGTCGTCATTAGACACATTGGCGGGCGGTATGCGCGCAATTTTGGCAACAATCTCTTCCACCTCGGTTTTGGTGATGATTTTCTTGCGCTTGGACGGCGGCAAGATGCGCTGGGCAGCACCTGCCTCATCAATCACGTCGATCGCCTTGTCAGGCAAATGACGGTCGTTGATATATTTGGCAGACAGCTCAGCGGCAGCTTGCAGTGCAGCAACGGCGTACTTCACGCTGTGATGCTCTTCAAAACGTGATTTGAGCCCTTTGAGAATGTCAACCGTCTCCTGCACAGTTGGTTCGACCACATCCACCTTTTGAAAGCGACGTGACAACGCAGCGTCTTTCTCAAAAATACCGCGGTATTCAGTAAACGTCGTTGCGCCAATACATTTAAGCTGGCCTGAACTGAGCGCAGGCTTGAGCAGATTGGACGCATCCAGCGTGCCGCCAGATGCCGCACCCGCACCAATCAGCGTGTGAATTTCATCAATGAACAAAATGCCGTTGGGTTTGTCTTTGAGCGACTTTAAAACACCTTTCAAGCGCTGCTCAAAGTCACCCCGGTATTTGGTGCCTGCCAGCAACGCGCCCATGTCGAGCGAATAGACCTGGGCCTCGGCCAGTATTTCGGGCACGTCTTTTTGGGTGATGCGCCAAGCCAGGCCCTCGGCAATCGCCGTTTTACCCACGCCCGCTTCGCCCACCAAGAGCGGATTGTTTTTACGGCGACGGCACAAAATTTGAATCACGCGCTCGACTTCAAAATGCCGACCAATCAGCGGGTCAATCTTGCCGTCTTTGGCGAGCTGGTTCAGGTTTTGGGTGTACTGCTCCAGTGGCGACTGCTTTTCGTTCTTTTCCGCGCCGGCTTCTTCGTTTTCTGCCGCACTCTCGCCCGCTTTGGCGGGCTCGGGTGGGTCGCTCTTTTTGATACCGTGGGCAATAAAGTTGACGACATCCAGGCGCGTCACGCCCTGCTGGTGGAGGTAGTACACAGCGTGCGAGTCTTTTTCGCCAAAAATAGCAACCAGTACGTTCGCGCCAGTCACTTCTTTTTTGCCATTGCCGGTGGACTGCACGTGCATGATGGCGCGCTGGATAACGCGTTGAAACCCTAGTGTCGGCTGGGTGTCCACATCATCACTGCCAGCTACTTGCGGCGTGTTGTCTTTGATGAAATTGCTCAACGCTTTGCGCAAATCATCGACGTTGGCGGAGCATGCGCGCAATACTTCTGCTGCGCTTGGGTTGTCCAGCAACGCCAGCAACAAATGCTCAACGGTGATGAACTCGTGGCGCTGTTGGCGTGCTTCCACAAAGGCCATGTGCAAGCTGACTTCTAGTTCCTGGGCAATCATTTCGGTATCCTTTTAGCTTGCTGCTTTAAATTTAACTGACAACTCTCTGCTATGGATATTGGCGGCTATATCCAACAATTCAATAGACTCATTTAATCTGCTTATTCAATGGGCTTATTCAATCGGTTCACTCAGACACTGTAAAGGATGGCCATGTTTGCGTGCCGCCTCAGCTACCTGATCAACCTTGGTGGCAGCAACGTCTTTCGAAAATACACCGCATACACCTTTGCCATCTAGGTGGATTTTCAGCATGATCTGCGTTGCGGTTTCGCGGTCTTTGTTGAAAAACTCCTGAATCACCATCACAACAAATTCCATGGGTGTGTAGTCGTCGTTGAGAACGACCACCTGATACATCTGCGGCGGTTTAGTTTTTTGGGGTCTGCGCTCCAGCAAAACGGTGCCGCCGTCATCGTTTTCAGGCTTGAACGCCGGGGCGCCTGGATTGGGGGGAGATTTCGGAGATTTAGTCGCCATGAAATTCATTCTAGCCATCAGCAAAGGTTTTGGGGTTACAAGTTAGAACAAGCCATTAAAAAACCGCCTCGGGATGACTCCCGGGCGGCTTGTACATCGACCCTATTTGAGGGCTTATTACATGTTTTCAATCATGACCTGGCCGAAACCAGAACAGCTGACCTGCATTGCACCTTCCATCAGTCGGGCAAAGTCGTAAGTCACTTTCTTGGACGCAATGGATTTCTCCATGGAACTGATGATCAGGTCAGCAGCTTCAAACCAGCCCATGTGGCGCAGCATCATTTCTGCTGACAAAATTTCTGATCCCGGATTCACATAATCCTTGCCAGCGTACTTAGGTGCTGTGCCGTGCGTGGCTTCAAAACACGCCACAGTGTCAGACAAATTGGCGCCAGGTGCAATACCAATGCCGCCGACCTGGGCTGCAAGCGCGTCAGAAATGTAGTCGCCGTTCAAGTTCAGTGTGGCAACGACTGAATATTCAGCCGGACGGAGCAAAATCTGCTGCAAAAATGCATCTGCAATCACGTCCTTGATGACGATTTCATTGCCTGTTTTCGGGTTTTTGAATTTGCACCAAGGGCCGCCATCGACCAGTTCAGCGCCGAATTCTTTCTGGGCCAGGGCGTAAGCCCAGTCGCGGAAGCCGCCTTCGGTGTATTTCATGATGTTGCCCTTGTGAACAATTGTCACGTTGGGTTTGTCATTGTCAATGGCGTACTGAATGGCTTTGCGCATCAGGCGCTCTGTGCCTTCGCTCGACACCGGCTTGATGCCGATGCCAGAAGTATCGGGGAAACGAATCTTTTTGACACCCATCTCATCTTGCAAAAACTTGATGAGTTTTTTGGCCTTGTCGCTGCCAGATTCGAACTCGATTCCGGCATAAATATCTTCCGAGTTCTCGCGGAAGATCACCATGTTTGTCTTGTGCGGCTCTTTCACAGGCGATGGAACGCCTTTGAAATATTGAATCGGACGCAAACAAACATACAGGTCGAGCTCCTGGCGCATTGCTACGTTCAGGCTACGAATTCCGCCGCCAACCGGCGTTGTGAGCGGGCCTTTGATGGACACCACATAGTCACGTACGGCATGCAGGGTTTCTTCAGGCAACCACACGTCGGGGCCGTAAACCTTAGTCGATTTTTCGCCCGCGTAAACTTCCATCCAGTGAATTTTTTTCTTGCCGCCATAAGCTTTGGCAACGGCAGCGTCAACCACCTTCAACATAACAGGCGTGATGTCCTGGCCGGTGCCGTCGCCTTCAATGAAAGGAATAATCGGCTCGTCGGGCACATTCAACGAGTTATCAGCATTAACCGTGATTTTTTGGCCCTGTGCAGGCACCTGAATGTGTTTGTACATTTCTGGGAGTCTCCGATGTCGGTTTGAATATGAAACCGCTTGGTTAAGCGCTTTAGGTGAAAACCCCTAAATTCTAGCCGGAAACGCCTTGCAGAAAAAAAATTCGAACGGCTTGTCAACCAATTGCAAAGTGACCTCGTTACGGATAGGCCTCCGAGAATATCGGGGTACTTTCTCCAAAACACATATTTCAGGAAACTCCAAATGAACAAAATCCTCGCTGCTTTGATCTCTAGCCTGTTTGCTGTTGGCGCATTCGCTGCTTCCCACGCTGGCGCTCCTATGGCCGCTGCCTCTGCTGCTGCCAAGCCAGCTACCGCTGCTGTTGCCGCTACTCCTGCGACGCCAGCTGCACCTGCCGCAAAAGCAGAAGTGAAAGCAGAAGTAAAAGCTGATGCCAAGCCAGCCAAAATGACCAAAGAAGAAAAAGCTGCTGCCGCTACCGCCAAGAAAGAAAAAGCTGCTGCTGAAAAGAAAGCTAAAGCAGAAGCCAAAGCTGCAAAGAAAGCTGAAGCCAAGCCAGCTGCAAAAGCTGAAGTCAAGGCGGACGCCAAGCCAGCAGCCAAGTAATTAGCAATCGCTCACGAAAATGCCCGCTTTGTGCGGGCATTTTTTTTGGCAACAAAATACGTGGTTTATGCTTTGTCACATTACGCCAACGTCTGCCGGTATTGCCATGAACAACAAGTTAACCCTGGGTTTTAAGTTTTTTTTACTCGCCAGTCTTGTGGCGACGTCCTTGGTCGCGCTGGCCCAGGATGCACCGCAAATGAACCTTGAGCGTGTAAAGCTGGCCTCTGGAATGCACCGCATTGACGCGCAGGTGGCAAGCACGCCCGAGCAGCGTCAAACGGGCTTGATGTTCCGTAACGACATGCCGCAGCACGAGGGGATGATTTTTGTATTCGATCAGCCGGGCAAACAATGTTTCTGGATGAAAAACACGCCGCTGCCCTTAAGCGCAGCCTTCATTGCTGATGATGGCACCATCGTCAACATAGAAGACATGAAGCCATTGGTGCTGGACCCGCACTGCTCGGCCAAGCCGGTGCGCTATGTGCTGGAAATGAACAAAGGCTGGTTTGCCAAAAAAGGCATCAAGGCTGGCAGCAAGCTGCAAGGCCCGTTGTTTCAAGCCCAGAAATAAGAAGGCCGACTTGCAAGTCGGCCTTTTTTTGGTCAATAAAAACGATCAGGCGAAGTTGGCCTCTGCAAAGTTCCAGTTGACCAAGCTTGCCAAGTAGGTTTCAACAAACTTGGGACGTGCATTGCGGTAGTCGATGTAGTAAGCATGTTCCCACACGTCCACAGTCATCAAGGCTTTGTCGGCAGTGGTCAGCGGTGTGCCGGCCGGGCCAGTGTTGACAATATCAACTGAGCCGTCAGCTTTTTTGACCAGCCAGGTCCAGCCTGAACCGAAATTACCCACAGCCGATTTGACAAACGCTTCTTTGAACGCGGCATATGAGCCAAACTTGGCGTTGATGGCCTCTGCCAGCGCACCTGTTGGCTCGCCGCCACCAGCAGGCTTCATGCAGCTCCAGAAAAATGTGTGGTTCCAGACTTGCGCTGCGTTGTTGTACACGCCGCCACTTGATTTTTTAACGATCTCTTCCAGCGTCATCGTCTCAAACTCAGTGCCTTTTTGCAGGTTGTTGAGGTTGACAACGTAAGCGTTGTGGTGTTTGCCGTGGTGGTATTCAAACGCTTCCTGGCTGTAATTGGGTGCCAGCGCGTCGATGGCGTAAGGCAGTGCGGGCAGTTGGTGTTCCATAAGGTTTCCTTTGATGTAGTGGGTGGGATATCGTGAGTCAAAAAAAAGCGTAACAGGTAAATTGTAAAAACTAAATCAGCCGCGGGCTTGACACCGTTAAATCGACCTCTCCGTCCGCAAGGGTTGCACGCAACGCCTGTCCAGGCAATGCGTGCTTGGCACTGGTAACGGCCTGCCCCTCAAGCGTGGCCAACAAGGCGTAGCCGCGCTTTAATACCAAAGCAGGATTAAGCAGTTCAAGGCGCACGTCGGCCTTTGCCAGGCGATCACCCGCCAGGCTGGCACTGCGCTGAATTGCCTGCTTGAGCTCAGACTCATGCGACTGCAGACGGCTGCGCAAATGCAGCGTGCTGGTGCGCTGGGCGTGCAGCAGATTTTGTTGATGTAACGCCAGACGCGACTGCTGACGAGTCATGAAGTGCGACGGCCGGCCAAAGCGCGACGTTGCCATATCCAGTCGTTGGCTTTTGACTTGTAGCTGTCGGTCAATGGCGTTACTGAGGCGATCGGCCATCGTGTCAAGCAGGTTTCGCCACAGCGCCTGCGGCTGGGCGCACAGCTCAGCCGCTGCAGTAGGCGTGGGGGCGCGCACATCTGCGCAAAAATCAGCCATGGTGAAATCAGTTTCATGCCCGATGCCGCAGACTAGGGGCACGGGTGATGCCACCAGCGTATGCGCCAGATTCTCATCGTTAAAAGCCCATAAATCTTCCATCGCACCGCCGCCGCGTACCAGCAACAAGACATCCACTTCGCTGCGCTGATAAGCCTTGAGCAAAGCGTTGCGCAACTCGCCAGCGGCTTGCGCGCCCTGAACACTGGCCGGATAGATGATGACCGGAATATGCGGTACTCGCCGTTGCAACGCAGTCACCACGTCATGCAAAGCGGCGGCGCCCAGTGATGTGACAATGCCAATGGCTTTAGGCATCAGCGGTAACGCTCGTTTGCGGCTGCTGTCAAACAGGCCTTGCGCCTCTAACCGGGCTTTGAGTTTTAAAAACTCCTCAAACAAGGTGCCCTGCCCGGCTTGGCGCATGGACTCCACCACCAATTGCAGTTCGCCGCGCGATTCGTACACGCCCAGCCTGCCGCGCAGCTCAACACGTTGCCCGTCGCGCGGCGAAAAGTCAAGCAGGGTTGCAGCGCGGCGAAACATGGCGCAGCGGATTTGCCCGTCGTTATCTTTCAGCGAGAAGTAGCAATGCCCGCTAGCAGCCCGGGTAAAGCTTGATATCTCTCCCTGAACCGCCACCGGATTAAAGCGCCCCTCCAGGCTGTCGGCAATTGCTTTGAGCAAGGAGCCAACAGGCCAGATGCGAGCGCTGGACTGCGGCAATCCCGATGCATCAGCAACATCAAGCATGACGAATCTTTGACAACAAAAAGTGGGGTTTTACTGACGGCACTTGTTCAAAAAAGTAGTTGGGGCAAGTCGCTTGAGGCAACGAAAATCCGTTAAAAAGCATGGGGTTAAATCAATGAATGGCGCTGAATTTTTGTCACGGGGTCTTGTTGCAGCTCTGGCTGTTTTTAGTGCACTGCCAAGTTTGACTCACCAACAAAGTTTTGCACAGACTTTTTAACCGCTAACTGCCCCTACAAACCGCCTGAATCAGTCCAAAATGTCTGCCGCATCAGCCATAATTCAGGCAATTCAGCTGTCCGGAGGCACGCATTGTTTTCTATCATACAAGCCGCAGGGTGGCCCATTTGGCCACTGATTGCCTGCTCCATATTGGCTTTAGCCCTCGTCATTGAGCGTTTCAGCAGCCTAACAACCAGAAAAGTAGCGCCACCAAAACTCATTGACGAAGCCATCATGGTGTCAAAAACATCTGTGCCGGCCCCCGATGTGGTGACGCAACTGGAGCAAAACTCGCTACTCGGCGAGGTGTTGGCCAGCGGCTTCAGGGCGCTGAATGCACAACCCAAAATCAGCGAAAACGATTTGCGCGCCACGATTGAAGGCGCAGGCCGCCAGGCGGCACACAAGCTCGAACGCTACCTGGCCGCGCTGGCAACCATCGCGTCGGCCGCGCCGCTGCTGGGCTTGCTGGGTACGGTGATTGGCATGATCGAGATTTTTGGCTCGCAGTCTGGTGGCGGTGCCGTCAGTGGAGCGGGGGTCGGCAACCCGGCTCAGTTGGCTCAGGGCATATCGATTGCCCTGTACAACACAGCTTTTGGCTTGATCGTGGCGATTCCGGCGCTTATTTTTTGGCGCTATTTCAGGGCCCGGGTTGACGGCTATTTGTTGACGATGGAACTGGCATCCGAGCGTTTTTTGCGCCACCTCAACCACTTACGAAAATGACCCCCACGCTCGTCACAACGCGCACTTCACTGCCCCCAGAGGGGGCTGGCCTTACTAGGGGCGGCCCGTCGCTGCGGCCGCTTTGCTGCTTTCAGCAGTATTTGGAGCTGCCATGAACTTTCGTAAAACCGCCCGGGACGAGCCTGAAATAAACCTCATCCCCTTCATTGATGTGCTACTGGTAGTGCTGATTTTTTTGATGCTGTCCACCACCTACAGCAAGTTCACAGAGCTGCAAATCAAACTGCCGCTGGCTGACGCTGAACAGCAACGCGACTACCCGAAAGAGGTCATCGTGGCGGTCAGCAGCGACGGGCGCTACATGATCAATAAAACTCTGGTCGAAGGCCGCAGTATTGACAGTTTGGGCGCTGCGATGGTGCTGGCTGCAACTGCTGGCAAAGACAGCGTCATCATCATCAGCGCTGACGCCAGCAGCAGCCACCAGTCGGTGATTACCGTGATGGAAGCGGCACGCCGCAACGGTTTTACACAAATAACTTTTGCCACGCAAAGCGCCGCCCAAACTGGGGGGCGCTAAGGCATGAGCAGCTGGCTTGCCCGTAGCTGGCGTCAGCGCGGATGGGTGGCTTGCCTTCTTTGGCCTGTGTCGATGGTGTACTGGGCCTTGTCCCGTCTGCATTTAGGAGTGTACCGACTTGGCATTTTTAAAGTGGGGCGTGCGCCTGTACCGGTCATTGTGGTGGGTAACGTCGTGGCCGGTGGCGGCGGCAAAACACCGCTGGTGATAGCCCTGATGCAGCATTTCAAACAGCAAGGCTTGCAGGCTGGCGTGGTGTCACGCGGGTATGGAAGACAGGGCAGGCAAGGCCGAATTTGTCTGGAAGTGACTGAAAACACGCCTATTTCAGAGTCTGGTGATGAGCCAGCCCATATATTACGTGCGCTAAAAGCTCCTGTTTTTATAGCAATAAAACGTATTGATGCGGTTTTGGCATTGCTGACCAAATATCCCGCAACCCAGGTTATCGTCAGTGATGACGGCCTGCAGCATCACGCCCTGGCCAGAGATATCGACATTACCGTTTTTGATGACCGGGGTATTGGCAATGGCTGGCTGCTGCCTGCCGGGCCGCTGCGGCAGCCGTATCATATTGATAAGCCGCCGCAAAGCCTGGTTTTGCACACCGGGCAAGCGCCCGCTTTCAAGGGTTATGTTTCGGCCCGGCAACTGGCTGAGTTCGCGTTGACAGCCGATGGCGATCAGGTTGCACTGAGCAGCTTGAAAGGACGCGCCCTGACTGCCCTGGCGGGAATTGCGAACCCAGACGCTTTTTTTGACATGCTCCGGGCCGATGGTTTGCAATTGCAGCACACCATTGCCTTGCCGGATCACTTTGACTTTTCAAACTACGCATGGCCTGTAGCCCATGATGCGGTGGTTTTATGTACTGAAAAAGATGCCGTCAAACTGTTTAACTTACCGCAGTTCAAAGGCTGCAGCGTGCTGGCGGTGCCGCTTGAGTTTTTGCCAGAACCGGCGTTTTTTGCGGCCGTCGATGTTCTTCTTCAACCACTGCTCAACCGACCTTCTCAGCCGACCTCCTCACCTGACTTCTCAATTAACATTGCCTCAAGGAGCTAAAAATGGACACGAAACTGCTTGAACTGCTGGTATGCCCGGTCACCAAAGGCCCGCTCGACTTCGACCGCACCAAGCAAGAGCTGGTCTCGCGCAGCGCGCGCCTGGCCTACCCGGTCAAGGACGGCATGCCTGTGATGCTGGAAAGCGAAGCTCGCGTGCTGACAGACGAAGAGCTCGGCCTGTAACGCCTGGCCATGCGCTTCACCGTCCTTATCCCCGCCCGTCTGGCATCGACGCGCTTGCCCAACAAACCGCTGGCCGATTTGGGTGGCGCGCCCATGGTGGTGCGGGTAGCGCAGCGTGCCAAGCTCAGCCAAGCGGCAAATGTGGTGGTGGCGACAGACAGCCAGGAAGTCATTGACCAATGCGCGCGCTTTGACGTTCAAGCCGTGATGACAGCTGCCACGCACGCCAGCGGCAGTGACCGACTGGCCGAGGCTTGCCATTTGCTGGGGTTGGCTGATGATGAAGTGGTGGTTAATGTGCAAGGCGATGAACCGCTGATTGATGTGGCCTTGATGGATGCGGTTGCTGAGCTACTGATAAGCAGGCCCGATTGCGCCATGAGCACAGCCGCCCATGCAATTGACAGCCTGGCCGACTACCTGAATCCGAACATCGTCAAAGTGGTGCTGGACGCACGACAAACCGCGCTTTACTTTAGCCGGGCACCTATCCCGCTGGCACGAGACCATGTGGGCAGCGCCTGGTGGGCCCATTCCGAGGCGATCGGCTGGCCAAAACCACTGCGCCACGTGGGTATTTATGGTTATTGCGTGGGGTTTTTAAAAGTATTTCCTGCGCTGCCGCCAGCACCTGTGGAGCAGCTGGAATGCCTGGAGCAGCTCAGGGCGCTGTGGCATGGCCACAAGATTGCGGTGCATATTACCAAACGGTCACCGGGCATAGGTGTAGACACGCTTGAAGACCTGGCGGCCGCCCGTCAACACTTTGCCAATTGACTGGAACCGAGCGTTGGCATGCTCTGGACAGCTCTGAAGAGCGTCCTTGGCGTCAGTGAGCAACAAGAGGCGCGTGCTATCCTCAATATTGAATTCTTTTTGTTCAAAGCTGACCTTGAAAAGCACCTGAACACATAAAAACGACAAGGATAACCATGAGACTGATTTTGTTGGGCGCACCCGGTGCAGGCAAAGGAACCCAAGCCACCTTCTTGTGCCAAAAATACAGCATCCCGCAAATATCTACCGGCGACATGCTGCGCGCTGCCGTCAAGGCCGGAACGCCGCTGGGCATTGAAGCGAAAAAAGTGATGGATTCAGGCGGTTTGGTCAGTGACGACCTGATCATCAACCTGGTCAAGGAACGCATTGCCCAGACTGACTGCGAGCACGGCTTTTTGTTTGACGGTTTTCCGCGTACTCTGCCCCAGGCTGATGCCATGAAGGCCGCCGGCGTCAAGCTGGACTACGTGCTTGAGATTGACGTTCCGTTTGATGCGATCATTGAGCGCATGAGCGGTCGCCGCTCGCACACGGCATCGGGCCGCACCTACCATGTCAAGTACAACCCACCCAAGGTTGAAGGAAAAGACGACATCACCGGCGAGGCGCTGATTCAGCGCGACGATGACAAGGAAGAAACCGTACGCAAGCGGCTGGAGGTGTACAGCGCCCAGACCCGCCCGCTGGTAGCCTATTACTCTGACTGGGCCAAAGCCGAACCAGCCAAAGCACCCGCTTACCGCGCCATCAGCGGCATGGGGCAGGTTGAAGACATTACCCAGCGCGCACTTCAAGCCTTGGCAGGCTAACGATCAGATAGGGCTGGAGCGCAGCCCGTAAGTTTTGCCAGCGACAAACAGGTATTCAGCGCGCAATATTGCTGAGCCCTTTTCGCCCATGAAGGTAAAGCCGAGCACTGCAATACTGTCGCCCGGTTTGATCTCTGCCACATTCCACGCTTGAACACGGCCAAGCGGTGCCAATTCAACTTCCCAGCGCTTGTCTTGCCGTGTGGGCAGCACTGCTTTTGCCAGCAGGCCTTTGCCATCGACTGGCGCAGACTGGGCGGGCAGCGCGCGCTGTGCCAAGTCAGCCGGCAGCTTCAAACCTGCTGGCAGGTCAATTTGCAGTTCGACATGCGGGTTTTGCCAGACTGACTTAACGACTCTGCCCTCCAGATAGACGGGCCGGTCCTGGTCAAAACTGCTCCAGCCGTGGTGTGCCATAGCGGGTAGGCAAAAGCCGGGTACAACCAGAACTGCAGAGGTTTTTAGCAAATCACGTCGTTTCAATGTCAACTCCTGAGTGGTAAAAAATCAAACATAAGCGATCCAGCGGCCACAAGTAATGACCGCCAGCCAAATCAGCGTCGACACAACCATTTGCGCGCGGGCCAAGGCGTCCAGCCTGTCAAAGGATGCCCGTCCATGAAACCAGGCAGCGTTACAGCCCGCCAGCATCAGCAAAATCATTTTCAAGGTAAAAACGCGATTGGTTAAAAGCTCTGCGGCTTGGGACGCAAACATCAGCAACCCTGAAGCCGCCGCCAGCGAAAAACCCATACCCGCTATGGTCAAACTCAATCTTGCCAAAGCCTTCACATCCAGCGCAGAACCCAACCCAAACACCCGTAACTCCAGCAGCACCAGGTTGCCCACCAACAAGGCAATGCCGCAAATATGCACAACTTCCAGCGCCGGATAGGCCCACGCGCTGGACTTGAGGGCTGCAAAAAAGTTCACAAAACCAACCCCTTCAAGCCTGCCAAGCCCATCAACCGCAGCATCATGTCAATACGCGCCTTGACTGGACTCAAACCATGGGCAGATGGAAAACAATCATCGGTACGCGGCAACACTCGCCCCTGCGTGCAACGGGTAGCGCGCACGACTTGTACGCCCTGGCTTTGCGCGTTTATCAATGCAGCTTGGAGCGCATGATGGACTGTGCCGTTGCCCGTACCTGCCACCACCAGCCCTTGCACCCCCAAGCGCAGCAATGCGTCTACCAGCGCGCCGTCAGCGCCTGCGTAGCTCATGACGATTTCAACTTTTGGCCAAGTATTGACGGCATTTAAAGTTGCTATGTTTTCAGTAGCTTCTTGCGCACGTATCTGTTGAGCTAGAGGCCAATTCCTTAACAATATCAGAGTGTTTTCTTCAATATAACCAATTGCGCCAGCATCGCCAGAGTCAAAAGCGTTGAGCTGGTAGGTGTGAATTTTTTGTACGTCCAGCGCGCTGTAAACACCGCCAGCACAAACCACCACCACCCCCTTCGCACCCTCGTGCTTTGCAACAGCCACTGCATCCATCAGGTTTTGCGGGCCATCAGGCACCAGTGCATTTGCTGGTCGCATCGCGCAAGTCAAAACCACCGGTTTGGCCGGGTTAAGCACGGCCTGCAGAAAGTAGGCGGTCTCTTCCAGCGTGTCTGTGCCGTGGGTAATGACAACACCCTGCACATCGCCCTGCGACAAGTGATGCTGCACACGGCTGGCGAGTTGGGTCCAAACCTCAAACGACATGTCTTTGCTGTCAACTTGCGCCACCTGCTCGGTGACAACATCACCCAGACCAGTGATGTCGCCAACCAGTTGCGAAACGCCAACCTGGGCAGCGGTGTACTCAATATGGCTGGACGTGTTGGCTGCAAGCCCCGCAATCGTGCCGCCTGTTCCCAAAATCACAATTTTTTTGTTTAGCATGAGAAATTATTGAAAAAGAACTTGCAATTCAAAAAAAGCTGGCTAAAAATACAGCTACTGGATATTAAAACAGCTTGTTAACGGTTTCCAACCAAGTGCTTTTAATTAAGCTAGCCAAGTTACCGAACAAGTTACCCACAGATTGCAGCGATAAACACCATGAATCACTTCTCGAACATGACGTCCAGCAGATCAACAAATATATCGCCTGACGGCCCCAAACTGACAGCGCGCCAGCAGCAGATTTTCGAGTTGATTCAGCGCGCCATTGCCAGCACTGGCGCACCACCGACCCGAGCTGAAATTGCTGGCGAGTTAGGTTTCAAGTCCGCCAATGCTGCTGAAGAACACCTGCAGGCGCTGGCCAGAAAAGGCGTGATTGAGCTCGTCAGCGGCACATCTCGCGGCATTCGTTTGCGTGCCAGTGACATGCGCAATGTGAACGTATCGCGTCTACATCAGTTATCCCTGCCGTTGCAAAGCTTGGCCCAACTCGTCCT
>JAYURC010000188.1:0-13418 GCA_043756405.1 Polaromonas sp. | reverse complement strand
TCGAAGGAGACCCTTCGACAAGCTCAGGGCGAACGGCCATTCGCAGCATGATGGACTTTTCAGGCGCGCCCCAATAGCTTTCAATGCGGCGCTGGGTTTCTAGCGGCAGCGCGCGAAACCATGCAAGGTAAGTCTTGAGCGACAGCACATCGGCCAGACCTTGCCCAGGCAGGCCTGCCAGCGTTTCGGGTTTGTAAAAAGCGCCCATCGTGGCCTGGACCTGTTGCGTGATCTGATCCGCCGATGGCACGTCTGTCTGGTAGCCCGCGCTTTTCATGGCGGCCAGCATGTTGTGCAGGCTTTTGGGCACGTTTAAAAACGATGCGCCAAAGTTGCCTTCACCCTGCGGGTAGTTGTAGACCATCATCGCCACGCGGCGCTGAGCGGGCGGCGCACTTTGCAGGCGGGCCAGTGCTGCGGCTTTGTCGGCCACGGCGTTGATTTGTTCTGATATGGGTTCCAGCGCCCCGGTTTTGGCGTGACGTGCGGTGATCAACAGCGCGTCCACCATGCCCGAGAGTTCGCTGGGCGTGTAGTAGTAGGCGACGTCGCTCAGTGCCAGGCCGTCCTTGCTTTGCGCCCATTGGGCAGCATCCATAGCCAGTGCGGGCATGGTTTGCAACACTGGCACACCGATGCGCTCCAGCTCGGCTTTGCGTTCGGTCGGGTTGAACACCAGCGCTGAATTGATGATGACATCAGCGATGCGCTGTGAGCCAGTGTTGGCGCTGACATGCGTACCCTGGTAAAACAAATCTTTTTGCTGGCGCGGCCCGTAAAAAGCATAGGCGCGCAGCCCGCGCTGCTCCAGCGCGGTGATGAGTGCGTCCAGCCAGGGCGTGTCGTCAGACGTGAAGACGGCATTGTTCACGGCAATCGCAACTGTTTTATTTGCTATTAATTTAGGAGCTGCTTGCGCCCGATTTAACTGGACTAGAGCCTGATTTGATGGGTAAACCGTGCTGTTTTCTAGCATTTTTAGCGCTGAAACGGCATTATTTTCAATTTGCGGCCACTTTGGGTTGTAAAAGCCTAGCAGCGGCAACTGCACGGCTGGTGGCAGCGACGCAATGGTTTGATTTGCTCCGCTTTTTAAAGCCAGCATGGCTAGGCGCATGTTTTGCGCACCGCCAAAGCGCCAGTACTCGCGCAGGCGTTGCGCCCAGTCGGGGGCAACGCCGTTGTCGGTTTTGAGTGGGGCTGAAGCAAGCGGTTCGTTCTTTGCTACCGCGCTGAACTCGCCCACCACCACATACGGCTTGCCGCTTTGGTTGATGACATCGCCAAAACGCGCTGCAGCGGCTTGCGCCACGCTGGGGTGCGGCGTGTCCAGCACCAGCACGCCAGCCGAGCGCAGCGCTTTTTGCAAAACATCTGGCGAGTCGTCTTCAGCCGATACCGTCTGCATGGCCACACCCGCTTGCGCTGCTGCAGCTTGCAGCTTGGCCAGGCGGGCGCGTGACACGACATACGTCGTGAGCAGCACGATGTCTGGCACGGAGGGTTGCCCGAACGCACTGATGCAGCTGCACAACCCAAGCAGGCCTAACAGCACGATCTTGAAAACACTCATGGTTTAGCGGTGTCAGCAATGGCAGGCACATACACCATGCTGCCGTCTTTCATGCGGTAGGCTGTGCCGGCCTTTTCGCCATCGCCCTCGCCTGACGCGCCACTGGCCTTGAAGCGGGTGATCTTCTGGCCGTCTTTGGTGATGATCTCCATGTTGGGCTTGCCTTCATTGCGGATGATGGTCAGCTTGTCGCCCGGGTTTTGGGTAAAGGGGTTCATCGGGTTGTTGATGACAGCTATCAGCAACATGCCAATCACCACCAGAAACACGTCAATCAGATTGATGGTCGACAGCACCGGGTCGTCGTCTTCTTCATCAAGGATGTGCAAGCGTGGCCTGGAGGCTTTATTGATCGGATTCATGCTGGCGCACCATCCAGCACCGCCAGCATTTCAGCCAGCAACCAGCGGCGGCGCACGCTGTACACCACAAAGGTAATCGACGCCGCCACCAGCGCCACAATCACCGCGGCAAAAGCCGGCGCCAGGCTTTCAGCCACACCGCTTGACTGGCCAGAGGCCACAGCCACCAGCGCCGGACCCATCGGTATCATGGTGGCCACCAGCCCCAGCATGGGCGCCACGCGGCTGCACAGACGCAGGCCTTCGAGTTCCTTGAGGACAGCCAGCTCCAGCCGTTCTTGTGACGTAGCTCCATTACCTTTGATGCCCGTCAGCACCAGCACGCAGCCAGGCTGCTTGCGGCGGCGATACCACTCCGCGCCAAAAGCACCCAGGCTCATGACGGCGTAAGCAAACACAGCCAACACCAGCAAGGTGACGGGCCATAAAAAGGTTTGTGCAAGCTGGAACAGTGCGGTTTCAAAAGGCATAAGGAACTCTCAGGATTAAAAAACAGATGCAGTGGGTAAGGTGCAGGATTGCCCCCATGCATCTTCAAAAAGCATATCGGTCAACGCCGCACGGCTGGCCCACTTTTCAGCTTGCAGCATGGGCTGGTTATAAAACGCATCAACCGGGCCCAGGCACAAAATTGCGATTGGATGACTGCCCTCGGGCATCCGTAGCAGCTTTGCCAGCGCTTGCGGGCAAAACATCGACACCCAGCCCATGCCCAGCCCTTCAGCCCGCGCAGCCAGCCACATGTTTTGAATCGCGCAGGCGGCGCTGGCCAAGTCCATTTCAGGCAGCGTACGGCGGCCAAAAATATGCTGCTCGCGGCCGGGCGGCATGGCGACGACCAGCACTTCGGCAGCCTGCAAAATGCCCTGGACTTTGAGCTTCATGAATTCGTCTTCACGCTTATCCAATGCCTGAGCCGTTAACACGCGTTCTTGCTCGACGACATCATGCATCAAGAGCCGCAGCGGCTGGCTGCGAACGCGAATGAATCGCCACGGCTGCATTAGCCCGACGCTGGGTGCGTGATGCGCGGCTTCAAGCAGCCGCTGCAATTGCTCGTCTGGCACATTGCCGCCACTGAAATGCCGCATGTCACGACGCTCGAAAATTGCGCGGTAAACCGCTGCCTGGTCGGCTTCAGGAAAGGCGTGCATCGTCATCAGTGTTTAGTCCTCAATGCCGCGCTGCGCCGGTATGCCCGCTTTGAAGGCGTGCTTGACCATCGTCTTCTCGGTCACGGTATCGGCCAGCTCAATGATCTCGGGCGGGCAGCGCCGACCGGTGATAACAACATGGGTATGGGTTGGCCGGTCAAACAGGGTTTGAACCACCTCTTCAACGCCGCCCAAAGGTTCCATCCAGCCGTAAATCAGTGGGTAGGTAAATTCATCGAGCACCACCATGAAGTACTCGCCGCTTTGAATGGCGGCTTTGGCTTTTAGCCAGCCATCCCGAGCGATCTGGCCAGAACGCTCGATGTCCTGGCTCTTCCAGCTGAAGCCGTCACCCAGCCCTTCAATCGGTATGCCCAGTTGCTCAAACATGCGGTGTTCGCCAAAGCGCGCGGTGGGCACTTTCATGAATTGGAAAATCTTGATTTTTTTGTTATGCACATGGGTGCGGCCAAACGCCCGCAGCGCCAGGCCAAACGCCGCGGTACTTTTGCCTTTGCCGTCACCGGTGTTGACGATCAGCAGCCCGCGCCGCTCGCCCTCGGGTTTTTCATAAGGTTTGTCTACAGGTGGTGTTTCGATTTGCATATCACTTCCAGATAAATCCCCTAATTGGGGTCAGACTCCAATTAATTTTTAAATCCCCTAATTGGGGTCAGACTCCAATTAATTTCTAAATCAATTTTCAAATGTTCGGCAGCGCCACCCATTGGCCAGCCAGGCAGTGAATGGCAATGCGCTGGTCAAACACAGCCTCAATGGCTCGATGACTGGCTGCGTCCCCACAAGCGCCCTGATGTGTCACGCGGCCATGATTCAGCACCACCACCTCATTAGCCTGCAACGCAAACGAGACCTCGTGCAGCACACTGATGACAGTTTTACCGCTGGCCACCAGCGCTTTGACCAGCAGCAGCCAGTCGGTTTGATGCGGTGGGTCCAGGTTGGCCAGCGGCTCGTCCATCAACAGTACTTCGGCCTCAACCGCCAGCGCACGTGCCAGCAACACGCGCTGGCGCTCTCCGCCCGACAATTGCCCCAACGCCCTGCCCCGCCACTCCCAGGCGTGGGTTGACCGCAAGGCTTTTTCAACCGCAGCGTGGTCAGCAGCGCTCGCGGAGGCGAGCCAGGGCTGGTGCGGTAATCGGCCAAGCATGGTCACGTCGTACGCCGTCAAATCATCGGCCGACGCTTCGTTTTGGCCCAGCCATGACAGTTGCTGTGCGCGCTGTTTAGCGGGCATCGCTTGAAAGGGTTGGCCAAGCAGTTCGACTGACCCTGCATAGGGCGTCAGACCAGCCAACACTTTAAGCAAGGTGGATTTACCTGCACCATTTGGACCCACAATACTGGTCCAGCAGGCGCGGCGAAAAGCAATGGAAATATCGCTTAGAACTTCGTTATTTCCGAGTTTAGCCCCTATTCCACGCGCGTACGCAGCTACTGAATTTATAGCGATGGTCATAACTCAGAGCCTCGCCCACTGTGCCTGTGCATCAACCACAGCAGGTAACCACCGCCCAGCACGGCAGTCAGTACGCCCACAGGCAGCTCAGTAGGTGCCATCAACCAGCGCGCCAAAATATCGGCCGCTACCAACAGTACTGCGCCCATCAGGCTGGACAGCACAATCAAACGTCCATGCGTGGTTTTAACCACGGAACGTATCAGGTGCGGTGCAGCCAAACCCACAAAAGCAATCAAACCCGTTTGTGCCACTGCCGTGCCCGTAGCCAGCGCCAGCACCGCAACGAGTGCCGCACGCATTTGCGGCAGTTGCAGCCCCAGACTTTGTGCGGTCGCCTCGCCCAGCGCCAGGCCGTCAAGCACATGGCTCATCAGCCACGCGGCTATCAGGCTCACAGCAAAGCTGGATGCCATCACGGCGCAGGCCGACCAGCCAACGAATGCCGTGGTGCCCAGCATGAAGGCCTGCATCGCCTGCATGATGTCCGGCGTGAGCAACAAAACCAGGGAAGTAAACGCCCCCAGCACCACACCGACCACCACACCCGCCAGCAGCAAACGCAGCGTGTGCTGAACGCCCTTAGCCAGCAGCAAGGTCAGCAGCACAGCAGCAACTGCTCCTAAAAACGCAGCACCCGTCAGCCCCAGCCGCGCTACCCACTGCGTGGCCAGCGGTGACACGCCAAACAGCGCCATGGCCAATGCCACACCCAGCGATGCGCCTGAGGCACTGCCGAGCAAGTACGGGTCGGCCAATGCGTTGCGAAATAATCCTTGCGCTACAGCACCGGCCAGCCCAAGCAGCGCACCCGCTAGCCACGCGCCCAGCGTGCGCGGCAAGCGGATTTCCCAAACGATGAGCATGGCTTGCGGGTCACGCTGCATGTTGCTGACTGATTCAAAGCCGGTGCTGCCGACGGTGATGCCCAAGACAAGCAATAAACAAGACAAAACGATCAGCACCGCAAATAACCACCCTGCTTTGGCCGCCCCCTCACCCCTGCCCTCTCCCCGGAGGGGCGAGGGAGAAAGAGGCCTATTCATACGATTCCAGGCATTTGGCCATCAGCCTGGCCGCCTCGGCCATGCGCGGGCCGGGCCGCACCACCACGTCAGCGTCCCCCGCGTCAAAAACACACACACGTTTGTTTTTAACGGCCTTGATGCTGTTCCAGCCGGGGTAGGCCACCGCGTTAACCATGCTGCGGTTACCAATCATGATCACGTCAGGGTTGGCGCGCACCACGTATTCGGGGTTGAGGCGGGGAAACGGGCCAAACTTGGCAGGCACGACATTTTTTACCCCCAATCGCGTGAGCGTTTCACCAATAAATGATGCCTCGCCAGCCGCATAGGGCCCACGGCTGACTTCAAAATACACCCGCGCCGTTTTGGCTTTGGCAGGCAGTGACTGCGCAGCCGCCGACACGCCGCTGTCGATGACGCGCCACAAACGGTCTGCACCTTGGCGCTCAGGCACTGCCAGCAGCACACCCAATACAGACAGCACGCGTTTGACATCGGCATGGGTTTTGGTTTCCAGCGCCACCACCTTGATACCCAGCGCCTCCAGCCGCTCACTGGCGCGTGACTTGCCTGAAACCAGCACCACGTCAGGTTTAAGCGCCACGATGCCCTCGATGTTCGGATCCATCCCGCCGCCCAGTTTGGGCAGGTTTTTCAAACTGTCGGGGAAGTTGGAATAGCGGTCAACACCCACCAGGCGCTGGCATTGCTCCATCGCGCAGATGCTTTCTGTGAGTGACGGCAACATGCTGACGATGCGCTGCGGTGTTTGCGTGAAGGTGACAGTCACACCCCGGTCGTCTGTGACTTGCAGAGCATTAGCAGCACTGCAAAAAACCACCCACAACATCAGCCACTTTTTCATGGTCAGCCCTTTAAAGTCAACGGCAAACCAGCCGCCATGAAAGTCACACGCTCGCACGCGGCAGCTACTTCCTGATTAAGACGCCCCAGTGCGTCCACAAAGTCGCGCGTTTCGCGTCCCATCGGGATCACGCCCAGTCCGATCTCGTTTCCGACCAGCACCACCGGGCCAGGTGCATTTTTAATTGCTATTAAAAGAGTAGCTGCTTGCGCCCGGATTTGTTGGGCCAAAAACTCTTTTGGTGCGTAATTTTGACTGTTTATGGCATTTTTATTGTTTTTAGAGCTATTTTGATGTGGCATTAACAAGTTGGTGAGCCACAAAGTCAAACAATCGACCACCACAAGGGTCTGCAGCCTGCTTTGAGTTTCAATAGCCTCGCCAAGCTTCATCGGTTCCTCAACCGTGGTCATGCCCGGTACACGCTCTGCCCTGTCTTGCTGGTGGCGCGCAATGCGGTCTCGCATCTCGTCGTCCCAAGCCGTGGCGGTAGCAATCATCACGGCTTTGTGACCAGGCGATTGCGCCAGCCACTCGCGCGCCAGCAGCTCAGCGCGGCGCGACTTGCCGCTGCGCTGACCGCCCAAAATGAACTCGCTACGCGCTTGCATGCAGCTCATTCCATGTCATGATGATTTGATGAATCTGCTCGACACCGTCGGTCAACGCCGCTGGCCCAGGCTGCAAAATTTCAGCCGATTTGATTTCAAACAGCTGGTCGGTTTTAACCGCGTTGACATCCTTCCAGCCCGGCCTGGCACGCACATGCGCTGGCCTGAACCGGCGACCACACCAGGAGCCAAAAATAATGTCTGGGTTACGCTGAACAATCTCACCCCCATCAGCAATGATGCGGCCTTTGCCCATGGGCTCTTTCGCCAGCTCGGGAAAGCAGTCGTCGCCGCCCGCAATACCGATCAGCTCCGACACCCAGGCGATTGCGCTGATGTGCGGGTCATACCATTCTTCAAAGAACACGCGCGGGCGGCGCTTTAGCGTACTGGCGACCGCTTCAATTTCCAGCAAGCGGTTTTGCATGGTTTGTATCAACGCCATGCCTTTCTCAGCCTGCCCCACCATCGCTGCCAGTTGGTACATCATCGAGAAAATCTCGGCCACGCTGCGCTGGTTAAAAATCGTGACCTGAATGCCTTTTTTGATGAGCTCTGAAGCAATGTCGGCCTGCAGGTCTGAAAAGCCAATCACGCAGTCGGGCTGCAATTCAACAATCTTGTCAATTTTGGCGCTTAAAAAGGCGCTCACTTTAGGCTTTTCTTCCCGTGCGCGAGGCGGCCGCACGGAGTAGCCAGATATACCCACAATGCGCCGCTCTTCACCTAACAGGTACAGCCACTCGGTCGGCTCTTCGGTCAGGCAGACGATGCGCTGCGGGCCGTAGTGTGCGCCAACCCGTCCGAGGACGGGTGTGCGCCATGAATCAAATGCAGACCCTTGGTTGACTTTTACAGAATTTTTCATAAAACCCAGTACCTTTGGGGCCGCACCATCACGCGCTAAAAATTAACACGTACCGTTGCAGTCACAGCTCTTCCAGCATCTGGATAAATGCCGTTGGTCACACCTGCAACGCACCGGAAAGCTTGCGAATAATATTTACTGTTAGCCAAATTGGTGGCGCCCAACATAAATTCTGCGTTCGCCAACTTATAGGTATAACGTGCGTCAAGTGTTGCGTATGAAGGCATGGTGCAGGCATTGGCAAAATCTGGCCGCTGGCTACCCACCCATTGAAGACCCGTACTGAGAGTCTGCTTTGAAGCAAAGCGCCAATCAGCCCAGAGCGCCAACGTTTGACGCGGTGTCAGGGGGATGTCTTTTCCAGCGTAAACACCCGATTTAAAAGTCGCACGGCGGATTGCTGCATTTGCACGCAAGTCAACTGCTGGACTAAAGCCGTGCTTGACTTCAAGCTCAATCCCCTGGCGCTGTGTCGGGTCAAAATTAACGTTGGCGCCAAATCCGCTGAAAGAATTGGCGTTCGCAATGCCTGGGTCAAAACCAATCTCGTTGGTGATGTCGCTGCGGTAAAAGCGCAGTTCAGCATTAGTGGCTGCTAATTTCCAGCGCAAGCCGATTTCCTTGTCCTCAGATGTTTGCGGTTTGATCGGCGTGTTTGGCGTTGTGAATGAAAACTCATCAGCATTGGCCAGCCTGAAGCTACGCCCCACGCGAGCAAAAATCGCCAGATCGCCCGGCATTGGCTGCACCACACCAACTTCCCAGGCCTGTTGACGGCTTTCGGTTAACGTCACGGGTGCGTTCAGATCTCTGCGTAGCACTTCTTGCCGCAGACCTACGCTGAACCGGGTGTCAGTGCTTGGTACGGTGACGTCATTTTTTGCATAGATGGCGTTTGAATTTGCCACGGCAACCGAACCGAAAGCGCCTGGAATACGCCGCTCCCACACGTTGTTGTCAACACCGACAACAAGAATATTGGCAACATTGGCGAATTTAGCTTCGTTACGCAAGCGCAGGCCAAGCGTACTGGCCTGTACGTCGTACTTAAAGGTAAAAGTGGGGGATGAACTGGTGTATTTTTTTGTCCGCTTGCCAGCATCCAGGCCCAACTGCCAATTGCCCATGTTGGCTTCAGCAAAAACACCAGAACGTTCAGTTTCAATGCGCCCGGTGTTTAAAGGATTGACGGTTTGTTTTTGATTAGTCTCATATTGTTTAGCCGTCAAGCTACCGGGTAGGCCACTTTGCAGATCGTCACGTCCATAGCGAAAGCCCAGCCGAAGCCAATCGTTTTGCCATTGGCCGGTAGCCGTTAATCCGTCAATTTTCGATTTAAAGTTATCACGGTGGTTATCGGACTGTCGCTGATTGGCTGTCACGTCAAGTGAAAAACCGCCGCCTGCCAATGTTGCGGTTGCGCTAGCCTCACGCGTACCGTAGCTGCCCATTGAAGCAGACAACTGCGCGCTGGTTCCACGCTCCTCGCCCTTGCCCGATTTTGTTGTGATGACAATCACGCCGCCCGTAGCACCCTCGCCGTAAAGAACCGCGCCATTGCCGCGCAACACTTCAATTCGTTCGACCGAGTCAATAGCAATACCCGACAACGATGGGCTGCTTAAATCCGCTTCGTTTAGCCGAAGGCCATCCAGCACAATGACCTGATTGCTGTTTGCAGTGCTGCCAAAACCACGCAAGTCAAGCGTGCTGTTTCCACCGCCGAAAAAATCAAGTCTTGCAGGTACACCCAGTAATTTGCTCACAGCCTCGTTAACAGTGGTGACGCCTGCGTTTTTAATTTCAGCAGCAGTGATCACGCTAACGCCAAAGGCCAATGTGGTGTCTGGCTCGGAAAATCGTGTAGCGGTTACCGTGATTTCTTTAAATACAGGCGGGGGTTGCAACATATTTTGCGGTGAGGTCTGAGCAAAAGACGGAAATGCGGCGGCCAAAGCCAAAGGCAGTGCGGCAAGGCGCACGTTTTTAAAACGGGTTTTCATGAAAATAAACAATCAACAAAATACTCTCACCGGCTTCCCCGCCAGTGCATGAGCGTTACGACGACACATCTTTTAAAAGACGTGTCGCCACTTTGTTGGCCGGTATCCGGGCTCACGGAGCTACTCTCATCGCCTTCCCAAGTCCTTGTTCAGGGGTCTCAGTGGCGAGTGATGAAAGCTGACTGCAAACCAAAAACCTTTGGCGTGCAGTCGTCCGTTTTACCGTTGCGGGGGCAGCGCAGGTTAAAAATCACACCAGGGTCGGCTGACTTTGTCCTGCTTCCCGTTGAACTGCAGCATGTGAACCACGCCGCGAGCACCAACGGTCCGATTCTAAGCGCCCAACTGGTACTTAACTCTACAATCGCGTTTGCCATGACCAACACAACTCAAACATCCCATATTACAGAACGCGTAGAGCGGCTACTGCTGCGCTACGAAGAATTACGGCGCACCAATGCACTGCTTACTGAGGAAGTCACTGTTCTGACGCTAGAGCGTGATTCACTCCGATCGCGTTTGGGTGCTGCACGGTCGCGTGTTGATGCGCTACTTGAGCGCCTGCCTGAAAACGCCAGCCATAGCCAGACAGCAGCTTTAAGAGCAGCATGATGAAGCAGCTTGAAGTTCAAATCATGGGGCAAAGCTACTTGCTCGGTTGCCCACCCGACGGCGACGCGCGATTACTGGATGCCGTTAACCGCGTTGATCTGGCAATGTGCAAAATCCGCGATGGCGGAAAAATCAAAGCGCGCGACCGCATTGCTGTGCTGGCCGCGCTCAACCTGGCTTTTGATGTGCCAGCGCCGGTTGTTGTTGCGCAGGTTCCAGTAGCACCTGGCCAAGACTCTGCCGAGCTGGCAGCGCTTATAGCGCGGCTAGACAGTGTGTTGGCCCAGGACGGCCAGCTTTTGTAAACTGTTTTTCTTGCTAAAGCCTACAATCTGGTCGTCTACAGTACGCGTTGGGCTTTATATTTCCTTGTACCAATGCTTTTAATAGCTCGGGCTTGGTAAATTGTCTGGTTGGTGCGCCCGTCTCGCGTTAGATGAGCCCAAAGCCAGGCTGCCCTCGCCCACCTGAACCCTGGTTCAGGATGACGGTCCAGCGGTACTTGCAGACACCTTTTTCTTTTTCCATGACCTTTGAACCCCTGTTGATTATTGAACTGGCCTTGCTCGGGATTAGCACTGGCTTTCTTGCAGGATTGCTAGGCATAGGCGGCGGCATGTTGCTGGTGCCGTTCATTACCCTCATCATGTCCAATCGGGGTATTGCGCCAGATTTAGCAGTAAAGATGGCCATTGCCACGTCTATGGCAACGATCATTTTTACCTCCATTTCCAGCGTCAGCGCGCATCACAAGCGCGGTGCTGTGCGTTGGGACATTGTCAAACGCTTGGCGCCGGGTATTGTGGTCGGCAGCTTGATGGGTAGCCTGGGCGTTTTTGCGCTCCTGAAAGGCTCGCACCTTGCGATATTTTTTGGCCTGTTCGTGAGCTTTTCGGCGACGCAGATGTTTCTTGACAAAAAACCCAAACCAAGCCGCCAAATGCCGGGCACAGCCGGCCAGTTCGCAGCAGGTAGTTTTATTGGGTTTTTGTCGGGCCTGGTGGGCGCTGGCGGCGGCTTTATCAGTGTGCCCTTTATGACCTGGTGCAACGTGGCCATCCACAGCGCGGTAGCCACATCAGCGGCACTTGGTTTTCCGATTGCGCTGGCCAATGTGATCGGCTATGTTGTTAGCGGCAATACCGTACAAGGTTTGCCACCAAACTCTTTTGGTTATATCTGGCTGCCCGCCTTGCTGGTCATTGCCTCATGTAGCTTTTTTACCGCACCCTATGGCGCAAGAGCCGCTCACAGCCTGCCTGTCGGCAAGCTCAAACGCATCTTTGCCAGCCTGCTTTATGTACTGGCGGCCTACATGCTTTACAGAGGCGTAGCAGGTTAAGAAATGAATGGTGCAGGCATGACCACCATGCCGTCATCGTCAGCATATAGCCAGTCGCCCGTGCGCACCCAGACCCCTTGAATTTGAACGGCTACATCACGCTGGCCGTGGCCGCGTTTTTCCGTCGGTAACGGTGTGGCCGCCAAGGCCCGGATGCCTGTGTCGCATTGCGCCAGCTCGGCCACGTCCCGCACGCTGCCGTCAATCACCACGCCAGCCCAGCCATTTTTTGCTGCCGCTGCACCCAAATTGCCACCCAGCAAGGCGCGCCGAAGTGATGCACCACCATCGACCACCAATACCCGTCCCAGCCCCGCAGAATCAACCGCCGCCTTGACGAGTGTGTTGTCCTCGTAGCATTTGATCGTGACGACTTCACCGCAAAACTTTTGTTGTGTGCCGTAGTTTTTGAACACTGGCGGCAGAACTCTGAAGCTGCCCGTAGCATCGTTTTTATGCGCATCGCAAAGGTCGCAGGTTGCAAATTTCATGGTGTTTGTGTTGGACATGAATGAGTCTTAAGATGGAGTAAAAATTGCATTTTCTCCTCTGAGAAGTGTGCAGAACAACCTGTTTTTGATTTTCAGAGACAAATATGCACCAGAAACCTTCAAAAAGGCCTATTTCCCCTATGAAAAGCGCATTTTCTCCAGTAGCATCCGCAATGCCATTAGAGAGTAGTTATCTCCGGTGGTGATTTATCAACTTCTAGAAGGAAAATCAATCATGGCAACTGCAAAAAAAGCACCGGCTAAAAAAGCGCCTGCAACAAAGGCTGCTCCGGCAAAGAAAGTCGCTGCGCCCGCAGCAGCTCCCGCGAAAAAGGTAGCCGCTAAAAAAGCAGCACCTGCAACAAAGGTAGCAGCTCCAAAAGCAGCTCCCGCTAAAAAAGCTGCCGCTAAACCAGCAGCCAAAAAGCGCACCCCAAACGCCGCGTTCATGAAGGCATTGACCTTGAGCAAAGAACTGGCTGCAGTTCTGGGCGACAAGCCATTGCCGCGCACTGAGATTGTCAGCAAGTTGTGGGTCTACATCAAGGCCAACAAATTGCAAGACAGCATCAACAAGCGCATGATCAACGCAGACGCCAAGCTCAAAGCCGTATTCGGCAAAGCGCAGGTGTCAATGTTCGAGATGGCTGGCCTGATCGGCAAGCACGTCAAGTAATCTGCCCAAATCATCTGCTTTTTGGCAGTGAACTGAAAAGCCGGTGCAAGCCGGCTTTTTTTTTGCTTTATTTGGCTTTTTACAGCTTGTGTTTATATGCCAACGAAAGTCCTGACGATCTTCAATTGCTCGGGGCGTTTGTCGCAAATCGTCTGGCGGCTTCTCACGACTGCTTGCAGGCATCCTCTTTTTGCATAAACATCTGACTACGCAAATCATCAAAAGCTCATTTATAAATCGTGCCGGGTCTATAAGTTATTTGAAACCGTGCTGACCAAGCAAGGTCCATAGCGTCAGTTCCCTGAAACTGGCATGTCAGGCACATTGGGCATACTTTCAGGGTCACCTTC
>JAYURC010000187.1:0-2283 GCA_043756405.1 Polaromonas sp. | reverse complement strand
GCCCGCTGGCTGAAGCGCAACTGCGCAACGCCATGTCGATAGGCGAGGGCAGTGCGATGGTGTTCGTGCAGCGCCCGGTATCGCTTATTTTGATTTTTGTGGTAACTGCGGTACTGGTGTTGCCGCGTTTGGCTAAACGCTGGTCGATGCGGGTCAAAACGGCCTGAAACGGCGTTTTAAGCTGTTTTCAGGTGTTATTTAGGCCTGTAGCCCAATAAATACGGGCGCAAGCAGCTCCTGATTTAATAGCATACAATGGCCTGGTACCAGCGTCTTTTACAGTAAATTTTGCTGCACCACTGCGGATGTCTGCCTTTCGCTTTGTTTAATCGCGTTTTGGAGTGGCCAGTATTGCGTCGATTTATATTATGTATCTCATAATTGACAAATTTATGTAAATAACTAAAATGAGATACATATGCCAGCCGTTTCCCCTGCTCTTTCGCCTTTTGACGCCAGCCACTTAACTGCGCTGGGCGAGCGAATCCGTTTGCGCCGCAAACAGCTCAAAGTGCCTGCGACCGTGGCGGCTGAAGCTGCTGGCATGTCCAGGGTCACCTGGCACCGCATTGAACGCGGCGAGCCTTCTGTGACGATGGGGGCTTACATGGGCGCCACAACTGCTGTTGGTTTGTCGATCGAGCTGGCCCAGGTGCAAACAGACAAGCCCGCCAGAGTACTTGCCGCTGTACCCAAGCGCATTGAATTGGCGCGTTACCCACAGCTCGCGCAACTGGCCTGGCACTTGGGCGGCACAGGCGACTTAGCGCCGCAAGACGCCTTGAATGTTTACGAGCGCAACTGGCGTCATGTTCAGCTGGATGCCATGGCAACCGAAGAACGGGAGTTGCTGCAGTTGCTGGTGACCACCCTGGGCGGAGGGCGACTGTTTGTTTGAGCGTTCGCACCACCGCCGCATTGCGACTGTGCTTGAGGCGCTCGACGCCCAAAAGCTGGCCGATTGTGAGTGCCTGTTCGGTGGCGGAACCGCTATTGCGCTGGCGTACGGAGAATTTCGTGAGTCGGTTGATATCGATTTTTTAGTTTCCAGTGTGCCAGGTTACAGGCAGTTGCGGCAACTGCTGACTGGGCTGGAAGGTATCAACGCGCTAGCGCGCCCCGCTCAAGCCTTGGTGCAAATGCGAGAGGTCAGGGCCGACCAGTACGGGCTGCGCACTTTGGTCAAAGTTGACGGCGTACAGATCAAGCTGGAGATTGTTCTGGAAGGCCGCATTGTGCTGGATGCGCCGATTGAGGGCGACAAAATTTGCGGCCTTAACGTTTTGACAGCGCTCGATAAAGTCACGTGCAAACTACTGGCCAATTCAGACCGCTGGCGCGACGACGCGGTCATGAGCCGTGACTTGATTGACCTGGCCATGATGCAGCCCAAACCCAAACTACTCGCCGCAGCCTTTGCCAAAGCCCAGGCGGCCTACGGCCAGAGCATCAGCAACGACCTGGTCAATGCGATTGGCTACCTGCAACTGCACCCGCATCGGCTGGACGTGTGTATGCAGGCCATGCACATGACGGGCATTGCAAAAGCGGTGCTGTGGAAGCGGATTCGGGCATTGGCGCCTAAGGATTTGATGCCCGACAGTTAATGATGTCATGGCCTGCGTCGGGTTACGCTGCGCTAACCCGGCCTACGCAACTAAACGGTGGTTTTGCGGTTTTGGGTCGTATTTGGATCTTTTTGAGATACCAAATCGGTCTGTATCCCAATAAATACGGGCGCAAGCAGCTCCTGATTCAGGAGCTGTTCCAGTCTTATTTTTCATCAGCCAATTGCAAAACTGCTTTTAAAAGTCGCTCGCTTAAAAAGTAATGCTCTTCCTGCAAGGCCAGCAACAGCGGTTTTACTTCTGCAATCATTTTGGCGTTTTTCGCCAATATCAACAGGCCCGCTGTACCCAAAACGCTTAAACGGGCATGCTGCGCGGCAAGCCGGCCGCGTGCATCGTCAAGGACTATCAGCACATCATCGCCAAGAGTTGCGTGTGTGGTTGCCAAAACCAGTGCACTGGCTTCGCCCATGTCGATCTGGTGCAGATTGACCCAGTCGCGGCATTGCAACAAGTCCTGATCTGATGTTTTGATGATCTCCAACCAGTCTGCTGCCAAAGCTTCTCGCAGTACAGCGGTGTCTGCAAAAACGGCACCGTCTGTCAACTCGCTGGCCACCAGATCAGTGAGTAAAACTTTGCCAAACAAGCGCGGCAACAGACTCAATTGCCCAATCCGTGCCAATGCAATCACTGGCCCTGCATCTGCAATAAC
>JAYURC010000186.1:0-13542 GCA_043756405.1 Polaromonas sp. | reverse complement strand
GCCGGCCGCTGAAACAAGCGCTGCGGCTAGCCGTCTGATATGAACCGTTCGGGTTGAGCTTGTCGAGGGGTTTCGACAAGCTCAACCCGAACGGAAATTGAGGCATCAGCGGGCCGAATCAATAGGGTGGTTTAACATGTGGCCTACCGCGTCTACGTCGCTATTGAGCAGCTTGGCTGTCAAGACGGTTTGCAGGTCTTCTGCCAACGCCAAGTCAAGCATCACTTCCAGCCGATCAAAGCCTTGGGCTTTGGCAATATCGGCCACGGTACGTTGTTCCAGCTTGGCGTTTGTTGCCAGCGTACATTCGACGACTTCTTGTCTCATTCGCCCTTAAAAGCCAAAAGCTTGTGGGCGCAGCAATTTCATCGCGTACCGACTGCCCGAACGCCTTGCCTTTCAGCACCGCTTCGAACGCATCGCCTTGCAGGCCCAGCGCAGGCTTCCAGCTTTGCAAACCTTCCACAGGGCAGGGCGATACCAAAGTGAAGTCCATTGTCAAAGGGCAGCACGATACTTGGCCTGTCAGGCGGTGCCCCCGCGTGTTCGCCTCGGCTATGAAGTCCAGATCTTTAAAGACTGCGGTGGGGTTGGTGCCGTTGTGCAGCAGCGCGGCAATCATCACAGGCCGGCCTTGATTGCTGGGCCATGTCTTCCAGAAACGACACCGGCATTTGCCCGCCCTAGGTCACCATGTACACGCTTTTGCCAGCCTCACCCATCGCAGTGATGAGTGCCATCATCTCGATGTTGGTGGCCAGCCGCGACGGCATGGGCAAGCCACCTTCTCTGTTGTGCGCTGGGCTGGTGCTGCTGGCAAAACCGACAGCACCCGCAGCGATGGCATCACGCACGATGATTTGCATCTCGCTGATCTCATGCGCTGTTGCTTCTCTTTTGCAAGCATCTGGGCGGTTTCAGCTTGGCGACCTAGGTAATCTGCGCATCAAAATGGGTGTGACTATCTATGATGCCGGGCACCAGCGCCAAACCCGTGCCATCAATGGTGTGATGTGTATTTTTAGATATATTTCGAGCTACAGCCCTTTTCTTACCTGCGTATAAAGCTACGTCTTTGATAGCGGGTTCTGCACCTGTACCGTCAAACACCAGTGTCCCTTTGATCAGCAAGTCATCTATTTTGTGTCCTTACTCCATGCCGTTGCGGCTGGCCAGCTCTACAAACAGGCCTGAATGATCGAGGTCACTCAGGCCGTGCTCAATGCCTTCGGCATAAAGTTTTTCTAGCAGCGCGGTGATGGATGCGGTAAAACCAATTTCGTCAGCGGTGACCAGTGCGTTGCGCATGTCTTTGAGCTGAATGCTCATGCGCCCACGTGGCGCAAAGTCGCGTTCCACCATGCGCTGACCGTGCACCTGCAAAATACGGCTGTCGGCAAAGCCGCCGGTAATCGCCTCTTTGACTTTGGCCATGTCTGCGCCGCCGGCTTTAGTAAACAGCAGTGCCTCAGCTACCGCCCCAATGGTGATGCCCACAATCATCTGGTTGGCCAGCTTGGTGAGTTGGCCGCTGCCGTGCGGCCCGACGTGTGTGGCGCGGCCAAAGTGTGCAAACACTGGCAGTGCCCGTTCAAAATCAGCCGCCTTGCCGCCCACCATGATGACCAGTTTGCCGTCTTCGGCACCCACGACACCGCCTGATACTGGCGCGTCCAGGTGCGCAATGCCCAAGCTACCCAGGCGCGCGGCGTGGTCACGAGCTTCACGTGGTTTGATGGACGCCATGTCAATGACCAGCGCGCCCGGCTTCATGGCAGCGGCTACGCGTTGATTAAACAGCACTTCTTCTACCACCGGGCCGTTTTCAAGCACGCTCACCACGATGTCAGCGTCTTTGACCGCACTGGTGGCTTGCGTGTGAACGGCAGCGCCCAGCGCGGCCAAGCTGTCAGCCTTGCCCGGTGTTCGGTTCCAAACCCTGACACGGTAGCCAGCAGCGCAAAGCCGCTGCGCCATTGGCACACCCATGTTGCCCAAACCCAATACGGCGATGTTCATGATGTTTTTTGTAGAGTCGTGGCAAACATACTTTCCATTTCGTGCCGCACTTTGTAGGCATCGGTGGTGGTGTCCATCGCGACATCGGCCCAGCTCAGGCTTTGGCCTTTTTTAACCGGGCGTACCACCTTTACGTTGTGCGCCAAGCCCAGCGGCACACCACCTATGCGTGTTGAGGTTTCAGCGGGTAGCAGCTTGCCCCATACCGTGTAGCCGCCTTCGCCGTCCAGCATGTCGCCGGGCAACAAGTCGCGTTTGGCCGTGGCGACCACATCTGCATTCCAGCAGGTAGCAACGCCCGTCGGCTCGCCGCGCAACGCCACGCTGGCTACTGACACCCCCACCTCCAGCCCAATCAAATGCCAGCGTTTGTACAGCGTAAAGTAGCGCCCGCTGGGGTCGGTGTGGGTGTTATATTCTTCAAAGCAATTCTTGATGTAATCGGTTTCCGCTTCAACCGTGACCCACACGCCCATGCGGATGTCGTAAGGAATTTTGCGGCCATTGGCCTCCAGCGATGAGATGACTTCGACCATGCCCTTGCGCTCCAGCACGCCACCTTCTTGAATAGGTCGCGTCACAAACGGGATGTCCTCAACACTGGCAGGCGGGTACAGCAGCCCGTTGCTTGGTACCGTCAAACCAGTTGCGTTGGCCACTGCTGTGCATTCAATCGAAGGCTTGGAGCCATCCAGAAAGCTGTTGAACATTTTTGGGTTCAACCCGCCACGTGCGGCTTGCTCGGGCGTTAAGCCGTAGTTGCCCCATACGGTGTCGGGTGTGCTGTCTGAGAAGTGCGGCAGCCATTTGTGGCCACGGCCTGCCGCCACGACGGGAAAGCCGCAGGTGCGTGCCCAGTCCACCAGGTCACATATCAACGCCGGCTGGTCACCAAACGCCATGGAATAGACCACCCCAGCTTGCGCAGCCTTTCTTGCAAGAAGCGGTCCGCAAAATGCATCGGCCTCCACGGTCACATTCACCACATGTTTGCCATGCGCAAACGCTGCCAGGCAATGCTCAACCGCCGCCACCGGGTTGCCCGTGCATTCCACAATGATGTCAATTTGCGGATGCGTCACCACCGCCCGCCAGTCATCAGTGATCCACGTCGCTCCTGTTTTAATAGCTGCTTGCGCAGATTCTGCCTGGGTTAATAGCGGATTCCATCCCACGCGGGCAAGGTTGGTACGCGCTGCGTCGGGCGACAGGTCAGCAATCGCAACCAAATGCACGCCCGGCGTTTTAGGGATTTGCGCCAGGTACATGCTGCCGAATTTGCCAGCCCCAATCAGCCCAATGCGAATGGGCTGGTTGTTGGCTGCGCGTTGCTGAAGTTTCGTGTAAAGATTCATGGTTGATTCCGTTCGGGCTGAGCTTGTCGACGCCTAACCCGCGATTTGAGAAGCCCTTCGACAAGCTCAGGGCGAACGGTTGTGCGGTTTTAGGCTGCCAGTTTGAATTCATCGACAGACGTTTGCAGCGCACTCGCAGGCACGCCATCTTTCCACGGCAAATCAACCGGATAGTCCTTGACCAGACAATCATCTGGCAAACACTCAATCGGCGTAAAGTCGCGGTGGGCAATGTATTCAGGGCGTTTGTGGCGGCGAATGTGGTTGCTGACCGCGCACAGGCTCAGGTACACACTGACGCGGTCAAACGGCGACAGGTTGCTGCCCGACGCATGCACCAAGCATGAGTGGAACAGAATCATTGAACCCGCTGGGCCTTTGGGGCTGACGATGCCGCCTTCTTTTCCGCCTGCTCTTTGTACCAGTTGGCGAATCAGGTTGTTGTCAACCGTCCACAGCGGGTAGCTGGTGGTCGTCAGGTCATGCCTGGCCTCGACCACCCCTTTTTTGTGACTGCCGGGGATAAACATCAACGGCCCGTTGTGCTCAGTCACATCGTCCAGAAAAATCGCGATGTTCATGGCGCGCTCAGTCGGCATGTGGTCATCATTCAGCCAAGTGCCATAGTCCTGATGCCACTGCCATACATCGCCTTCAAAGGCCATCTTGCCGTTGATTTTGAACTGGTGCATGTACAGTTTTTCACCTAGCAGGCTTTCGACGGGCTCGATCATGCGCGGGTGACGGGCCAGCTTGGCAAACGGCTCGCTGTACATGTGCGCAGCAAAATTGGTGCGCACCGCGTCCTTACCTTTTTCACGCACGTTGTAGTCTTCGCGCTTGGCGTACAACTCTGGCACAGCATCGGTCAAATTCTTTGTTTCTTCACGCGTAAAGTGCCCGGGGAAAAACAGGTAGCCGTCGCGATCAAACTGAGTGAGTTGGTCAGGGGTCGATGTCATGATGTCTCCTTGGTGGTTTTTAAAAGTGCCTCGGTTAACAAAATAGCCAGGTTGCTGCCAGCGTCTTCGCCATGCTGGCGTATCAGGGTTTCGGCGCGCGCGGCATCACCACGCGCAATCGCTTTGGCGATGGCTTCATGCTCGTCCCAGATGGATTCACGCATGGTGCACACCTGCAGTACCGCACCCATGGCACGGCGTATATGGTGCCAGTGCGTTTGTGCGGTTTGTGCAATCAGCGGGTTGCCTGATGCGACATAAATGGCCGTGTGAAAAGCCGCATCAGCCGTCATCATGGCCTTGATGTCTGTGCCGCGCGCAACCACGCGGCCACGCGTGATGAGGTTTGGGTTAAGTCTGGTTTTAGCCTGCGCTGCCAGCCTGGCTGCAAGCGCATCAAGTGTGCTGCGCACCTGGTAAATCTGCACCAGCGCAGTGACGTCGAGCGGCGCTACCAGCACCCCCCGGCCATGCGCATCCAGCACAAAACCGTCTTTGCGCAGCAGGCGCAGCGCCTGCAACACGGGCTGGCGCGACACGGCCAATTGCTCGGCAATGTCTTCTTGCATGATGCGCGCACCGGGCGGCAGTGTGCCGTCACTGATGGCGTCCAGCAGGCTTGCATAGACCTGTTCAACCAGGTCGGGTGTGGATTCTATTTTGATGAGATTCGGGGTCATTGTTTTTAACTCTGTATACAGAATACGTTGTATGGCTGATTCTGTATTGCGGGTTAACCCGCGAGTTCTTGCACAGCTCCGCTTGTGCAAAGATAGCAACAAATCAATAATTTCCAGGACAACGATATGAACCCCAATGACCCCGTCTGGCTGGACAGCATGTACAACAACCGCAGCCAGGTGCCCGACTACGCCGACTATTTCGAGCGCTGGATTGAAACATCAAAAGCGGCTAGAGCCAGCCAGCCTTGCACGGTGGATGTGGCCTACGGCAAAACCGGTGGCGAGAAGCTCGATATTTTTCCCACTCACGCCAAAAACGCGCCTGTCGTGGTGTTCATTCACGGTGGGTACTGGCGCTCACTCGACAAGTCTGACCATTCGTTTGTGGCACCCGCCTTCACAGCGCAAGGCGCCTGTGTCGTGGTCGTGAACTACGACCTGTGCCCGGCAGTGACGATTCCGGAAATCACGATGCAAATGGTTAGGGCCCTGGCTTGGGTCTACCGCAACATTGCCCAGCACGGCGGCAACCCTAGGCGCATCACCGTCATCGGCCACTCAGCAGGCGGGCACCTGGCGGCCATGATGCTGGCCTGTAACTGGAAGGCTTTCGCCAAAGATTTACCGGCTGATCTGGTCAAAACCGCGCTGTCCATTTCAGGCCTGTACGACTTGGAGCCACTGCGCCATGCGCCGAATGTGAAGGACTCACTGAAGCTGACACCTGCGCAGGTCCGCAAAGCCAGCCCTGCCTTGCTGCCCGCACCCCACAAAGGCGTGCTCTATACCGTTGCTGGCGGCTCTGAAAGCGCAGAGTTCTTGCGCCACAACGAGATGATTCAAAAAGCCTGGGGCGTCAAAGCTGTGCCCGTTTGTGAAGAGCTGCCGGGGTTAAATCACTTCAGCGTGTTGGATGCGCTGGTTGAGCCGGCGCATCGACTGCATCGCTTGGCTCAGCAACTGATTGCCAGAGCTGTTTGAAATTGTTTAGCTCATATGCCGATGTGCCTGTATTCAGGACATTGATATTGCGCGCACAGCTCGCGTTGGACACTGTAGCAAAAGGCTGCACAGCAGACTTAGGATGGAATCATGAAACCGCGTATCTACGTCGAAACTTCTGTCATCAGCTACCTGACCGCACGACCTATTGATTCGGCCTGCTGATGCCTCAATTTCCGTTCGGGTTGAGCTTGTCGAAACCCTTCGACAAGCTCAGGGCGAACGGTTCATAGTTCACAAGGCCGGATCAATAGTTCTAACGTCATGTTGCTGGCGCGTCAGCAATTCATGCGCGAGTTGTGGGATTTACAGCTGATCATTTCGAAGCTTGGCTTTCACCGCTTGTGCTCGACGAGGCATCGCAAGGCGACCCACAAGTAGCGGCGGCATGTGTGCAGGTATGTCGAGGACTGCCTGAGTTAGAAATCACCGCTGAAGTCAAGGCGTTTGCGCAGTTGCTTGTCAATACTGGTGCAGTGCCGACCACTGAACCAGAAGACGCACTTCACATTGCGCTGGCTACCCTGCATGCCGTTGACTACATTGCTTCCTGGAACTTTGCGCACATGGTTGGCCTGGCAGCAAAGTTCAAGCTGTAAAACAAAATCAGTGAATTGGGATACCGGCCTCCCATCATTGCCACACCCGAAGAGATTTTTGAGGAGCTCACGCTATGACCGTATCCGCATCACATCAAACCGTACCAGCAGCTGACCTGGTTGGCTTGCGAGACCCCATCTTGCAAGATTTGTGGCGTATCAAAGCCCAGCTAAACGCACATGCCAACTACAGCATTGAAGAGATCGTGCGCCGCTTGAATGAGCGAAAAACTCAAAGCAAGTTGGCGGGAGGCATACCGACTCAGGGTTGAGCGTGATGCGTTGCAAGATCCACAAATCCACGCAGTGCCTTAAGGATGGTCTGAATAACTTATCACCGATCGGTGTAGCGAGGCGGTAGTTTTCAAATGGTGGGGTTTCAAGCGCAGACTCCAGAAATCACTGCGTTTTTGCTGCCCATTTCAGCTGTTCCATACGCTTTGAGGATATCGGCCCTGTTTGCAGGCGCACTCATGCTCCTGCTCCCATCAATTTACTGCGCACCATCCATAAATTCGATAGTGCAAACAGCGTGAACAATTGCGCCGTGTTCTTCTTTAATCCTCGGTAACGCACTTTCATGTGGCCAAACTGCCTCTTGATCACCCGAAACGGGTGCTCGACCTTGGCCCTAACGGCTGCCTTGAGCTTTTCTGCCTGATCCAGCATGGCATCAGCTTCATTGGTCTTGTCCAGCTTTTTGCGTTTACCCGGCCGCATCGCTATATGCCAGATGACATCAGCTTTGGCATCCAAACGCTTTTCAATGCCTTGGTAGCCTGCATCAGCGAAACCTAACTTTTCTTGACCATGCAGCAGGCTGTTGCCTTCTGCAATATCACTGACGTGCCCTGAAGTTCCCCGCACGCTGTGCACCAAAGCCGAATCGGCGTCCACGCCTATGTGAGCCTTCATGCCGAAGTATCACTGATTACCCTTTTTGCTGGAGTGCATCTCGGGATCCCGTGCTTTGTCCTTGTTCTTTGTTGAGGTAGGTGCGGCATCAATGTGGCATCAACGGCGGTGCCCACCTTGAGCAGCAGGCCGCGCTTGGTCAATAGGTCGTTGACGGTCTGCAGGATTTGCTCTGACAGTTTGTGCTCTTCCAGCCGGTGACGAAAGCGCAAGATGGTGGACTCGTCGGGCAAGCGGCTAAGCTCTTGGAGCTGAGCAAACTCTCTGCACAGCGGTGTGTCAAAGAAGGCTTCCTCCATGGCGGGGTCGGACAGGCTGAACCATTGCTGCAAGAAATGTGTGCGCAGCATGGTTTGAAGGCCAAAGGGCGGTCGGCCGGTGCGCCCTTCGGGGTAATAGCGGGCTATCAACTCGACCAGCTCAGCCCAGGGCACGACTTGATCCATCTGCTCCAGAAACTGACGTTTGCGGGTTTTTTTGACGTCCAGGTTCAGTCCGAGGGTTGCTTGTTTCATGAGGAGGTATTTTCTCAGGCTGCGCTTAATACCGCCACAAACTTCTGGGACTTATGCAGAGTTTCCTTAAACGTCCAACCCATGCGCAGTTCGCCGCAATCTCTGCATAAGCCGTTTTAAACCTGTACATCCTCAAAACAAACTCTTTTTAGGTATATTTTTGGCTTGAAGGCCAATAGATTAGGGCGCAAGCTGCTATCAAAATAATAATAATCTGAAGCACTGTAGCGGCACACTGTTGAATGTTATTTTGCAAGACGGTATCTGACCCAATACTGTTTCAAAACTCATTTCCGAGTGTCCACTTTTAAGGGACAAGTCCAATCCAGACCCTATAGGGTGTCGGAGAATTTTTTCGAGAACTTCTTAACGTGTTTTCTGTAAAATTATTGAGAAACAGGTCCTTCGCTGTACAAAATTAAGAAATCACTACAAACAAATGAGCTATCAATTCCATATTGCTTACGCGCGGCCTGCAACTTGCGCGGCTATTTGGGTGGCTGCTATTTTGAATAGTTCATCGAATGCCCAGGACTTGGCTAGGGCTACTGAGACTCAAACTGGAAAAGTCTGGGTAATGCTTGAACTTCAAAAAAGTGCAAATTTGGGGAATCTCTGTCTTGACATTCAGGAAGTACGCACTTGGATCTACTCAGAGATCTGCTTTGGATCAGGGTTGCGTCTTCCATTCACAACCAGAAAAACTGACCTAGATGACGGGACCTATGAAGGGAACTTACGATCACTTTCTCTGCCGCAGGGGAGATATAGGATTTTTAACTACACATCACTGCACTTTGGAACTGGTACTTCGTACAGCTCTCGTTTCCCATTTAATGCTGAGTTTGCAGTCTTGGCTGATCAAAACGTTTACATCGGCAGCTGGGGCGGTCATGCAACTGCTTCAATAAAATCTTGGTTTGGTCTTGCTGACACCTCCAGCGGATCGTACTTAGTGCTGAGAGATAAGTTTGAGCGAGACCAAGTTCTCTGGCGTAAGCAAAATTCTGATTCAACGAGCAGGCTTATCAATAAGAGCATCAATGCTGAAGAAGTTGACAGCGTTTTAATTGTGCAGAACCCAATACCTATGGTTCAGCCTGATCCTCCTGCAGGGACTTCTGGTACGGTGGAAAACTCAGGTCCCACGAGTTCGCCGGCTCAACTTGATGTCATTGTTCCGCCAGCAAACATGAGGGCACTAGTAACTATGGCTGCTCAACTTTTCCCCAAGACTTTCGGATTCGAAAAGCTATCGCAGCCTAGCGAGAAACTTCAAAAGTGGCCATTAAGTCCATCGCAGCTTGATCCCGCAGTGATAGATGCTGCCTCAAAGTTCGCGGACGGGTTTGCTGGTCCATCGGCTTCGTCTGAGTTGTTTTTGAAAGTCGAGAGCAGCTACGTTTTTAAAGGCAAAGATGGCAACTCGCGGCGTGGTGCTTTTGAGTTGAACGAAGTTCAAGTTTTTTACCCCAATACACAAAACGTTGTAACTTTCGGCCGAACTAACTTCGTAAAGGAGTCACCGAAGAACGGCAAAGACGTACCTGAAATTATTAGCCAAGAATTATTAGTCGGCGGTTTGATACCAATCGCAAGGACTTCAAAAACGCACGATTCTTCAATGGTAGTAACTAAATTTGAACCTACAGGGACCTTGCGCTCACCGACATTCACTGTTGGATACGTAGTTCGAGAGCACTACGGGTTAGACGGCGTTCAATCGAAAGATTCGTACAGTCACCAAAGCCGTGTCAGACTCGCCTGCGAATGGTTTGACTTTCCGACTACCCCGAAAGTCTTGGTGAATTTTGGGACTGTCAGGTATCTTGCCTGCAACCGCTATCTTGCTGTGTCTTTGGATCCGAAAAGTGCCGAAGTGCTCATGAGTAGATCTACTCACGCTTATCTCGAATCGTCAAAGGTGTTCATAAAATTCAGAGAATCGCCGAGCAGAGAGCAGTACAACAAACAAGAAATCGTTCACCTTGAGGCAAGAAACTAGTGAGTTGCAGCTGACAAGATTAACTGATTCCTTTGTCAATCTTGATGTGTTGCATTGAATCGCCAGTTAACTTGCCCTGAAAGCTCCTGTGTATACAGTTCGTCAAGACAAGTCTCTGCTACAAACATCACATCAGCAAATGCTCACCCGCGTTATCCCCACCCAGCGTCACATAGTTTACCTTTCTGATGTCCATCAGCTTCTTGCCACCCGCGTAGCTGATGGCGCTTTGAATGTCTTCTTCCATTTCTTTCAGCGTATCCGCCAGCGTGCCCTTGACGGGTTCCAGAATGCTTTTACCCTCAACGTGTTTGTACTCGCCCTTGTTGAGGTCTGACGCGCTGCCGTAATATTCCTTGAACAACTGGCCATCGACCTCAACGGTTTTGCCGGGGCTCTCAATCAGGCCTGCCAGCATGGAGCCAATCATCACCATCGTTGCGCCAAAGCGTATGGACTTGGCAATGTCGCCATGCTCACGTATGCCGCCGTCGGCAATGATGGGCTTGGTGGCCACCCGAGCGCACCACTTGAGGGCTGACAACTGCCAGCCACCGGTGCCAAAACCGGTTTTCATTTTGGTGATGCACACCTTGCCGGGGCCAATCCCGACTTTGGTGGCATCAGCGCCCCAGTTTTCCAGGTCAATCACCGCCTCAGGTGTGGCCACGTTACCTGCAATAACGAAGGCAGTAGGCAGTTTTTGCTTGATGTAGCCGATCATTTTTTGCACGCTATCGGCATGGCCGTGCGCGATGTCAATGGTGATGTAGTCAGGCACCAAACCCAGCGCCACCATTTGGTCTACTGCGGCGTAGTCAGGTTTTTTTACGCCCAAAGAAATTGACGCATACACACCTTGCGCCTTCATGGTTTTGACGAATGCGATGTTGTCCAGGTCAAATCTGTGCATCACATAGAAGTAGCCGTTTTTAGCCATCCACACGCAGATGTCTTCATTGATGACCGTCTTCATGTTGGCAGGTACCACCGGGATGCGAAAAGTTCGCCCGCCCAGTTCTACCCCGGCATCACATTCAGACCGGCTGTCCACGCGGCACTTGCGCGGCAGCAGCAGGATGTTGTCGTAGTCAAAAATTTCCATGATTTCCAAGCCTTAAAACTGTTGATCAAACTGATGATCAAACTGTTGAACAGAAGGCGCTTGGGAGATGTCCGGCAGATACGCTGCAATGGCTGCAGGCATAAAAATCCGGGCGCTAATCGCTTGGGCCCGGTGTCTGATTTTAGGCGCATTTCCCGGACGGGTTTTATATTGACGAAACTGTAAAAATCTACAATAGCCCATGCTTTTTGACCCCGTGCCCACTTCCCCACTGCTTCACAACCTCAACCCCGAGCAACTTGCCGCCGTCACGCTGCCCGCTACCCATGCGCTGATTCTGGCTGGCGCGGGCTCTGGCAAAACCCGTGTGCTGACCACGCGCATTGCCTGGCTGCTGCAAACCGGGCAGGTGTCGCCTGGCGGCATACTGGCCGTCACTTTTACCAACAAGGCCGCCAAAGAAATGATGCTGCGGCTGACCAGCATGCTGCCCGTCAATGTGCGCGGCATGTGGATTGGTACTTTTCACGGGCTTTGCAACCGGTTCTTGCGGGCGCATTACAAGCTGGCCAACTTGCCATCGACGTTTCAGATTCTGGACACGCAAGACATGCTGTCAAGCGTCAAGCGGCTGTGCAAGCAGTTCAACATTGACGACGAACGCTTTCCTCCTAAACAGTTGATGTACTTTATTGCTGGTTGCAAGGAAGACGGCCAGCGGCCCAAAGACGTGGTGGCGCACGATGAAGACATGCGCAAAAAAATTGATCTTTATGCACTGTATGAAGAGCAATGCCAGCGCGAAGGCGTGGTCGACTTTGGCGAGCTGATGCTGCGCAGCTACGAGCTATTGAGAGACAACGCACCGATACGCGAGCATTACCAGCGACGCTTTCGTCATATCCTGATTGACGAGTTTCAGGACACCAACAAGCTGCAATACGCGTGGATCAAAATGCTGGCCGGGCAGGGCGCTGAAGGTGAGGTGCCCACGATGCAGGGCGGCTCAGTCATCGCGGTGGGTGACGACGACCAAAGCATTTACGCCTTCAGGGGCGCGCGCGTCGGCAACATGGCGGATTTTGTGCGCGAATTTGCTGTGACGCATCAGATCAAACTGGAACGTAATTACCGCAGTTTCGGCAACATTCTGGATTCTGCCAATGCGCTGATCAGCCACAACACCAAGCGCCTGGGCAAAAACCTGCGCACCGAGGCCGGGCCGGGCGAGCCGGTGCGGGTGCATGAATCACCTAGCGATTTTGCCGAGGCGCAGTGGTTTGTTGACGAGGTCAAGCAACTCGTGCGTGATGGCACTGAGCGCAAAGAAATCGCGCTGCTGTACCGCAGCAACGCGCAAAGCCGGGTGATGGAAACCGCGCTCTTTAATGCCGGGTTGCCGTACCGCGTATACGGCGGCTTAAGGTTTTTTGAGCGGGCTGAGATCAAGCACGCGCTGGCTTACCTTCGCCTGCTGGAGAACCCGAACGACGACACCAGCTTTATGCGCGTGGTGAACTTTCCGCCGCGCGGCATTGGCGCGCGCAGCCTGGAGCAGCTGCAGGATATTGCCAAAACTTCGGGTTGTTCACTGCATGATGCGGTGAGTGCTTTGGGCGGTAAAGCCGGAACGAACATTGGCGCTTTTGTTGCCAAGATTGATGTGATGCGGGAGCAGACAACCGGCAGTACGCTGCGTGAAATCATTGAGCTGGTGCTTACGCACAGTGGCCTGGAAGAGCACTACAAACTGGACCGCGAAGGTCAGGACAGGCTGGAGAACCTAGCTGAGCTGGTCAACGCTGCTGAGTCATTTGTGGGGCAGGAAGGTTTTGGGCGGGACGCAGTGGCGCTGCCCGTCGATGAACTGGGCGCTGCGCTGACCCAAAGCCCGGTAAGCCAGGGGCTGGTGACGGATTCGGGTGCGCCCTCACCCCAACCCTCTCCCAGAGGGAGAGGGGGCCAAGAAAGGGACGACGCAGATAGTGATGAATTTCTCCCTCTCCCTCTGGGAGAGGGCAGGGGTGAGGGCCTCCCCGATTTGATTCCCGACTTTGAAACGGGCGAAACACTCAGCCCACTCGTCGCTTTTCTGACCCATGCCGCGCTCGAGTCAGGCGACAACCAGGCCAAGGCTGGGCAAGACGCGGTGCAACTGATGACTGTGCATTCGTCCAAAGGGCTTGAGTTTGACTGCGTGTTCATCACCGGCCTTGAAGACGGCATCTTTCCGCATGAAAACTCGCTTCTTGAAGCGGGCGGCATTGAAGAAGAACGCCGCCTGATGTACGTGGCCATCACCCGGGCGCGCAAGCGCCTGTACCTGAGCCATTCGCAAACCCGCATGCTGCACGGCCAAACGCGCTATAACCTGAAAAGCCGGTTTTTTAACGAGCTGCCCGAAGCTGCTTTGAAATGGAT
>JAYURC010000185.1:0-5246 GCA_043756405.1 Polaromonas sp. | reverse complement strand
CTCTAAGTCCTTGATTCATATGGTCGGTGTGAAAGGATTCGAACCTTCGACCCCTTGCACCCCATGCAAGTGCGCTACCAGGCTGCGCCACACACCGAAACAGCGCGAATTATAGCCTGCGGGTGCAGCAGACTAAAGCCGCAATCAATGAGTCCCACTGAGCAAATCGCGAATTTCGAACAACTCCCGCCTGACCAATTGCAAGCGCTGTTGTGCCCCGCTGCCGTCGGGTAAATCAGATCCATCCAGAAATGTACTGTCTTCAAAATCAGCCGAGTCCGGAAAGCCACTGATCATTGAGTCGCTTGAGTCCATCACGTCAATGCCGTCCAGCATCACTTCACCATTGCGTCGCTTGTCACCTTCAATTTGCACAATTTCTTGCAGCTTGTTGCGTGCGCCGCTGATGGTGAAACCTTGGTCGTAAAGCAAATCGCGAATGGTGCGAATCATCAAGACTTCGTGATGCTGGTAGTACCGCCGGTTACCCCGCCTTTTCATCGGCCGCAGCTGTGTAAATTCCTGCTCCCAATATCGGAGCACATGAGGCTTGACACCACAAAGATCGCTCACTTCACCAATCGTGAAGTAGCGCTTTGCGGGTATGGGTGGAAGAGAATTCTCCAATTAAATCAATACGCTTCAGATGAAAGCTCTAAATTTACTCTAAGTGCAGACTTAGCGCAAAGAGTCACTGCAGTTTATTTGAATGTGTTGTGTTGTTACACATCACAGTGCGCCTGTAGCGACCATTGCAATGTGAACGCTTTAAGAACCGCTACCGTTAAGCTGAATTTGGTCTTTCAATTTGTGGCTTGCGTGAAACGTCACCACACGACGAGCCTCAATTGGAATCGACTCACCGGTGCGTGGATTACGGCCTGGACGGGGCGCTTTTGTTCTAATTTGAAAATTTCCAAAACCCGAAATCTTCACATCGTTACCTTCTACCAAACTGTCAGAAATCAGATCGAAAAATGAATCAAGCATGTCTTTTGATTCACGCTTGTTCAAGCCAATCTGGTCAAATAACAAGTCTGCCAGATGCGCTTTTGTCAGAGCCGGAGTCTCCAGACTTTCAATCGAAAATTCCATTTTCACCCCTTGTTTCTCGCTCGTTATTGTTTGGTTTTGTCTGGTTTTAACTCAAGTCAGCTCAAGCACGCTGACGTGCGAGCAGACGCGTTTGGACTGCATCCAGGATCGCTTGAACCACTGTTTCGATGGTTTCCTCGGTCAGTGTAGCGGTCTCGCTAGCGAGCACCAAGCGCACAGCCAGACTTTTTTCGCCAGCTTGCATGCTTGTGTTACCTTGCTGCGGCCTGTAAAGATCAAACAATACAGCGCTTTTTAGCAGTCCTTGTGTAGCCGCTGATTCGATGGCTTTCATCAAGGCAGCGTGGGTCACAGCCTCAGGCACGATGACAGCAATGTCACGTTCAACGGGCTGCAGCTTGCTGACCGGCGTGTACGAAGGAACGGGACGTTCAAGCACAGCATCGAGCTGCAGTTCAAAAAGCACCGGAGCTTGTGCCAGGTCATAACCTTGACGCCACTTGGGGTGCAGCTCGCCGACAAAACCAATTGCCTTGCCATGTACCGATACGCTAGCGCAGCGACCGGGATGCATGGCGGGGTGCTCAGCAGGCGTAAATGTTGCGCTAAAAGGCGATAACAAAGCTTCAACATCCCCTTTGATGTCGTAAAAATCAATGGCTTTAGACCCTTGATCCCAATTCAAAGCAACTCGCGGTCCATAAGCTAAACCTGACAGCATCATTGGCTGATGAAAGCCCGCCACGGTCGTGTCTGTATTCTGGCTGTTGGCATCACGCAAAAACACCCGCCCCAGTTCAAAAACATTAACCCGCGCTGCCTTTCGGTCCAGGTTGAACTTCAAAACCTGTAGCAGTGACCCTAACAATGACGTGCGCATCACGCTCATTTGACTGGCAATGGGATTCAGTAGCCGAATCGGATTCGGGTTGCCCGCAAGCTCTTGTTCCCAGCGCTCCTCGACAAAACTGAAGTTAATGGTTTCCTGATAACCCAACGACGCGAGAGCCCGGCGCACCGCAAACGGGCTGCGATTAGCTTCAAGGCGGAGCTTGGCAGTGATAGGCGCCAGTGGCGGCGTGGCGGGCAGGTTGTCATAACCCACCATTCGTACGACTTCTTCAATCAGGTCCTCTTCAATTTGCAGATCAAATCGATAGCTGGGTGGCGTCACGGTTAAAACCCCGTCACTTTCAATAACCGGCAAGCCCAGGCGCTTGAAGGTGTCCAGGCACTGGGTTTGGGTTAGCGGCATACCAATGACTTTGCTGGCTCGGGCAATACGCATGGTGACGGACTTGGCAACTGGCATGTTGGCCTGCACATCGTCGATCGGGCCGCAAACCGTCTCTGGCGTACCGCAAATGTCGATGATCAGTTGAGTGATGCGTTCGATATGCTCGACTGTGTTTCCAGGGTCAACGCCGCGCTCAAACCTGTGGCCCGCATCGGTTGCAAAGTTGTAGCGACGTGAGCGACCAGCGATGGCTTTTGGCCACCAGAAAGCGGCCTCGACATAAACGTGATTTGTGTCATCAGACACCGCAGTGGCATCGCCGCCCATGATGCCCGCCAACGATTCGACTTGGGTGTCGTCCGCAATGACGCCCACTTTTTCATCTACAGTGACAGTGTCGCCGTTCAGCAATTTCAGGCTCTCGCCAGTCTTGCCCCAACGCACGTTCAAGCCACCGTTGATTTTGTCGAGGTCAAAAATATGTGAAGGCCGACCCAGTTCAAACATGACGTAGTTTGAAATATCAACCAGCGCCGTTACGCTGCGCTGACCGCAGCGTGATAACCGGTCAACCATCCACTGTGGGGTTTTGGCTGTTGTATTGACGTTCTTGATCACGCGGCCAGAAAAACGGCCACATAAGTCAGGGGCGCTTATTTTGACTGGCAAGGCAATGGTGTCAGCGACTACCACACTGGGGAAACTCTGCGCTTTAAGTGGTGAACCCGTTAGTGCTGCTACTTCTCTTGCCACGCCATAAATGCTGAGGCAATGCGCCAAATTTGGCGTGAGTTTGAGGGTAAAAAGCGTTTCGTCCAGGCTCAGATGCTCACGAATATCTTTGCCCAGCGGTGCGTCGGCTTCCAGTTCAAGCAACCCGCCGTGATCTTCAGACAACTTCAGTTCACGCGCTGAGCACAACATGCCCTGGCTTTCAATACCGCGCAGTTGCCCAACTTTGATGACAAAGGGCTTGCCGTCATCGCCTGGTGGCAACTCGGCGCCAACCATTGCACAAGGAATTTTGATACCAACTCTGGCGTTCGGTGCGCCGCAAACAATATTGAGCAAAGTGCCCTGCCCCACATCGACCTCGCACACCTGCAGTTTGTCGGCGTTCGGATGCTTGGCGGCGGACTTGATTTCACCGACGACAATTTTTGTAAACGGGGGCGCGACGGGTTTGAGTTCTTCAACCTCCAGCCCGGCCATGGTCAACGTGTCGGCCAGTTGCTGGGTGGTAAGTGGTGGGTTGCAAAATTCGCGCAACCAGGATTCTGGAAATTGCATGTGATACCTTGAATATTTAGCTTGTGAACGATCAGTTTTGAAATTGCGACAAAAAGCGAATGTCGCCATCAAAAAACAAGCGCAAATCGTTCACGCCGTAACGCAGCATGGTCAACCGGTCGGGCCCCATTCCAAAGGCAAAACCCATATATTTTTCAGGGTCCAGGCCCATGTTGCGCACCACGTTTGGGTGCACCTGCCCAGAGCCTGCCACCTCAAGCCACTTACCCGCAAGCGGGCCGGTCTGAAACTGGATATCAATCTCGGCGCTGGGCTCTGTGAATGGAAAAAAGCTGGGCCTGAAACGCAGAACCAGGTCGTCGCTTTCAAAAAACGTTCGGCAAAAATCGGTAAAGACGAATTTCAGATCTTTAAAGCTAACGTTTTCGCCAATCCACAAGCCTTCACATTGGTGAAACATCGGTGAATGGGTGGCATCGCTGTCGACACGGTAGGTACGGCCTGGGGCAATAACCCGAATCTCAGGCATGGATCCGCCAGCGTCAATCAAAACCCGGTGTTTTTTGACATGCTGCACCGCATAGCGAATCTGCATCGGGCTGGTATGGGTACGCAGCAAGTTTGGCGCGTTATCAAGCCCGCCTTCAACATAAAAGGTGTCGTGCATTGATCTTGCAGGATGATCTTCAGGGGTATTCAGCGCGGTGAAGTTGAACCAATCGGTTTCAATCTCCGGACCTTCAGCGACATCAAAACCCATTGAGCCAAATATCGACTCAATGCGTTCCAGCGCGAGCGATACCGGGTGCAAGCCGCCTTGTGCCTGCTGGCGGCCAGGCAAGCTGACATCCAGCGCCTCGGTTTTGAGTTGCTTTTCCAGCTCGGCATCACTCAGGGCCTGGCGCCTGTGATTAAGCGCTGCTTCAATGGCTTGTTTGGACAGGTTAATGGCCGCACCGCGTGATTTCTTCTCATCGACCGACAACTGCGCCATGCCTTTCATCAGCTCGGTGATGCGGCCCGTTTTGCCCAAAAACAAAGCCTTGGCGTTTTCAAGTTCTGCGGGCAAGTTGGCGGCGTTAAATGCAACTTTCGCATCGTCAACGATGGTTTCTAAATCAATCATGCAAGTAACCCAAATACGGTTATAAAACAAAAGGGCTAGAGCTTTTTCAAGCTCCAGCCCTCTATATGTAAGCGTAAGCAGCTATAAATTAAATAGCGGCTAACTTGGCCTTCACCTGGCTCACAATGGCGCCGAAAGCAGCGCTGTCATGAATAGCCATGTCGGACAAGACTTTGCGGTCGATCTCAATTCCAGCTTTGCGCAGGCCATTGGCAAATTGGCTGTAGGTCAAACCGCAGGCGCGGCTTGCGGCATTGATACGCGTGATCCACAGGCGGCGGAACACACGTTTTTTGGTACGGCGGTCACGGTAGGCGTATTGCCCAGCCTTCATCACCGCTTCTTTAGCGACCCGAAAGACGTTACCGCGGCGACCACGAAAACCTTTTGCAAGGGCTAGAATTTTTTTGTGGCGGGCGCGAGCCGTTACACCACGTTTGACGCGAGGCATGTGATTACTCCTTGTTCGTCGTTAAGTTAAATACCACGGCCTGGCAACATCTGCGCCATGTGACCCATATTGGTCTCATGAACAGCTGTTGATCCACGCAGGTGACGTTTGTTTTTGGTGGTCTT
>JAYURC010000184.1:0-13546 GCA_043756405.1 Polaromonas sp. | reverse complement strand
TGGCTACTCGTCCGAGGACCTTGTCGGTCGCGTCAATCACAAACCACTCGTGCACCACGTCAGCGGGTTTTGCGCTGAAGGTTTTCATGAGTTTTCTCTTTTAACAAGAAGGGTTTGGCGGGTTCTTTTCTACGGTCGGCGTTCTTCTGATGAGAACCTCTTAGGTAGTAAACAAGCTTCGACGCGGAACCACAAGTGCGCTGCGAAGCCTTCTATTATATGAAATATCGAGGGCTTAGGTCAATATCTGGACAGCTTGGGTAATTTAGGAACGAAAATAGGTTTGGCCGGGTGCTTCTAGAAATTCAGATTTTAGTTACGACGTAACTTGGGTACAAGTTAGTCTTCTCTGAAACTTCGTTTTCGGGATGAAGTGCTAGGCGGACGGAGCGCAGCACACCGGAGCGTACTTAAGTACGTGAGGATTGCGAGCACCGCCCAACGACGCAGTTCGCCCGAAAAATGAATTTATAGAAGTGCCCATGTTTTCATATCGCCACGCCTTCCATGCCGGCAACCATGCCGATGTCCTCAAACACACCACACTGATTGCACTGTGCAAATACCTGTGCGGGAAAGACGCCGCCCTGAGCGTGATCGACACCCATGCAGGTGCGGGCTTGTACAGGCTGGACGGCGACTACACCGAAACCAGTGGCGAGGCCAAAGACGGTGTTTTCAGGCTATTTCAGGCATCAAATAATTCTTTGGCCCAGCAAATACGTGCGCCACAAGCTCCTAAAAAGGGAGTGATTAAAGCCATCACGCCAGACGACTTTTGCCCTGCACTGCAAGACTATGCTGATGTTTTGCGCAGCCTGAACCCGAAATTTGTCGAAACTGGCGACGTGAGCCACCTGAAAATCTACCCCGGCTCGCCTTTCATGACGCAAAAATTTTTGGAAGGTCGCGACAAACTGAAACTGTTTGAACTGCACCCCACCGACTTCAAGTCCCTGTCAGGCAACATCGCCCAGCTAGGCGCTGGCCGGCAGGTAAGTGTCGCGTGCGATGATGGTTTTGAGTCACTGAAAACCTTTTTACCACCGCCGTCCCGCCGCGCCATGGTGTTTTGTGACCCCAGTTATGAAATGAAAAGTGACTATGCGCGGGTTAGCGCTTGCATGCTTGACGCAGTCAAGCGCTTTGCGACTGGTACTTACGTGGTCTGGTACCCGGTCATTCCCCGGCCAGAAGCACACGATTTGCCGCGCAAACTCAAAACACTGGCAGTTAAGGCCTCGCGTCCGTGGTTGAACGCCGTTTTGACCGTTAAATCCAGCAAGTTTACGACTGATGAAGAGGGCGATGTCGTCCGACCTGGCCTGCCGGCCAGCGGCATGTTCATCATCAACCCGCCGCACACGCTAAAGGCGCAGTTGCAGCTGGCCCTGCCGCAGATGGTGGCGCTGCTAGGTCAGGACCGAAATGCCGGGTTCACGCTGGAAAGTGGCGGTTAATAAAAATTATTGATCCGGTGGACTCCGCTGCATAACGCGGCGATTTTTTACCGCTGGCGAAGGCGTATTCACAACAGCTGGCACCAGCGCAGGGCTGGTGTCTGGCACTGACAGCACCACTTCTTTAAAACCCAAACCCAGCATTCCCAGTACCACAGCTGCCCCGCGGCTTAGATCAATCACCCGGCTGTGAATAAACGGGCCACGGTCTGTGATGCGGACATCGACCTCACGCCCATTAACGAGACTATGTACCCGCACCCAGGTGCCAAATGGCAGTGTGCGGTGGGCAGCAGTCATGGCGTTCATGTCGTAGCGCTCACCGTTTGCAGTGCGTCTGCCGTGAAAACCAGGCCCGTACCAGGATGCGCCGCCGCGCTCATGCTCCCGCGCGGACTCACCTGCCAGCCGCGCTGGGCGTGGGCCTTGACCGCCAAGCGCGCCATAAGGCTCGGGGGCGAGCGCTTCTGGCGGTGTTACTGCAAAACTGGGGCTGTCCTGCAGTAACGTGGATAGTGTGGAACTCGAAAGGCTGTAGACGCTGTCCACACTGGGTACAAGTACTGAAGCCGCCTCAAAATTTTTGGATGCCACAGACGCTGGCTGCAATTGAGGCGGGGCAACACAAGCTGCCAGCGCAGCCAGGACGCCTGCTGTAACGGCCAGCTTCAGGCCAGCTGCAGTCGCGTACAAATTTCAACCGCAGGCCCGGCTTGATTCATTGAATAAAAGTGAATACCCGGTACGCCACCGTTACGCAATTGGTCACATAAGTCAGTCGTCACGTCCAGCCCAAAGCTTTTAATAGACGCAGTGTCGTCACCAAAGCCCTGAAGCCGCAGGCGTATCCAGCGTGGGATTTCCGCGCCGCAAGCATCTGAAAAGCGCATCAACTGGGTGGAACTGGTGATTGGCATGATGCCGGGCACCACCGGCACATCAACGCCCAGTTTGTAAGCGTCATCAACAAACCTGAAGTACGCATCAGAATTGAAAAAATACTGGGTGATGGCTGAATTGGCACCCGCTTTAACTTTAGCCGCGTAGGCTTTCAGATCATCATCGGCTGACTTGGCCTGTGGATGCACTTCAGGGTAAGCGGCCACTTCGATATGAAACGCATCACCTGTCTCAGCGCGGATGAAGGCCACCAGGTCGCTGGCGTAATGAAATTCGCCGCCCGCACCGTAGCCGCTGGGCAGGTCGCCGCGCAGTGCCACCAGACGCTTGACGCCCATGGTTTGCAAAGCGCGCAACTGCTCACGCACAGCGGCCTTGGTTGCGCCTATGCATGAGAAGTGGCTGGCTGCAATAAAGCCTTCAGCCAGAATTTCGCGGACAGTGGCAAAGGTGCCTTCTTGCGTCGAGCCACCTGCACCAAAGGTCACGGAGCAAAACTCGGGCTTCAAAGCATAGAGGGCTTGACGTGTCGCGCGCAATTTTTCAGCGCCTTCAGGCGTTTTGGGCGGAAAAAACTCAAAACTGATGGGGAGTTTGGTGTTGTTCATCAAGAGACAGTCATCAATCTTTTTGTTTGCGCCGCGCCGGGCCGTGCTGGCCAGCATGGGCTTCTTCAGAATCTTCGTGTGCGGCGTGCAGGGCTCGCGTTTCAGCGCGCGGTGTACGTTTAACGACTTTGCGCGGTGGTGCAACGGGCAATGGCTTGTCACTCAGGTTCACTTCATGACTTCTTCTGCCATGAATGAAAAATTCGCGGTTACCGTCACCGCCGTCAATGCTTGAGGGCATCCACTGCAAAACTTCGACGCCAAGTTCAGCGCAGCAATCGCGCAGGCGTTTTTCAACAAATTCAAAATGCACGGCGTCCCGCACAATACCGCCCTTGCCGATCTGGCCGGGCTGCAGTTCAAACTGCGGCTTGACCAGCATCAGCAAATGGCCGTCGGCTTTGAGCAAACGCACGACTGCAGGCAGCACCAGTGTTAATGAAATGAACGACAAGTCACCGGTTAAAAAATCAAAACCAGGATCAATTTCAAGTTCATCACCCGCTGAAATTTCATCATCAAAATGACCTGCAGCGCTCATTTCACGGGCGCAAGCAGCTACTAAATCAATAGCAGTTAATGACCTCGCATTGATGCCTTCCAGGCACACCACACGCGCGTCTTGACGCATACTGACATGTAATTGGCCGTGGCCTACGTCGACACCCACCACTTGTGCCGCGCCGTGCTGCAGCAGGCAGTCGGTAAAACCACCCGTCGACTGCCCCACATCCAGGCAGCGCAGGCCAGTCACGTCAAGGCCGGTAGCGGCTAGCGCACCTTCCAGCTTCAAGCCGCCGCGCGAAATGTATTTGGCCTCGGTGTTGTCAAGCACTTCGACCTCGGCCGCCTCAGGGATTTCATCGCCGTTTTTAGCCACGCGTTTCCAGGGGGCCCTAACTCCAAGGCTTTCCGCGACCTCGTCAACCAGCACCCGCCACTGCACACCCGAGCCTATCAGGCGCTGGGCCTGAGAGCGGGTGGTGGCAAAGCCGTGTTCTACGAGAAAGAGGTCAGCGCGCATAGGTTCGGAGTCGGAGTCGGAGTCGGATTCGGAGTCGGAGTCGGGGCTTTTAACGCAGAGAAGAGGAGAAAACCGGGAGGACGCAGAGAAGAAAATTTAATGGCTTCTCCGCGTCCTCCGCGCGCTCCTCTGCTCCGCGTTGAATAACTGCGTATTTAAAACGCAGTTATTCAATAACGATAAGTGTTAGCCTTGTACGGGCCAGATTTGTTCACGCCAATATAGTCAGCCTGCTCCTGGCTCAGTTCGGTCAGCATCGCGCCGACTTTCTTCAGGTGCAAACGGGCGACTTTTTCGTCCAGGTGCTTTGGCAAAACATAAACTTCGCCGACCTTGTATTCGTCTTGCTTGGTAAACAGTTCGATTTGTGCAATGACCTGATTGGCAAAGCTGGTGGACATAACAAAACTCGGGTGGCCGGTACCGCAGCCCAGGTTGACCAGGCGACCTTTGGCCAGCATGATGATGCGCTTGCCGTCCGGGAAGATGACGTGATCGACTTGCGGCTTGATCTCTTCCCAGGTGCATTTTTCCAGTGAAACAACATCAATTTCGTTGTCAAAGTGGCCAATATTGCAAACGATGGCCTGATCTTTCATGGCAGCCATATGCTCGTATGTGATGACGTTTTTGTTACCGGTGGCGGACACAAAAATGTCGCACTTGTCAGCAGCGTATTCCATCGTGACGATCTTGTAGCCTTCCATGGCGGCTTGCAGCGCGTTAATGGGGTCAATCTCGGTCACCCACACCTGGGCGCTCAAGGCGCGCAGAGCCTGGGCCGAACCCTTGCCCACGTCGCCATAGCCAGCAACCACAGCAACCTTGCCGGCAATCATCACGTCAGTGGCGCGCTTGACCGCGTCAACCAATGATTCGCGGCAGCCATACAGGTTGTCAAACTTGGACTTGGTCACTGAATCGTTCACGTTGATGGCGCGCAGGGCCAGCGTTCCCTTGGCAGACATTTCGTTCAAGCGCAGCACACCGGTAGTGGTTTCTTCGGTCACGCCAATGATGTTTTTCAGGCGGCGGCTGTAAAACGTTGGGTCAACGGCGAGCTTGGCTTTAATGGAATTGAACAGGCAAATTTCTTCTTCGCTGCCAGGATTGGCGAGCAAGCTGATGTCTGTTTCAGCTTTGGTGCCCAGGTGCATCAACAACGTGGCATCGCCGCCGTCGTCCAAAATCATGTTCGGACCTTCTTCAGGCGTGCCTTTGGCGCCTGTGAACTCAAAAATGCGGTGGGTGTAGTCCCAGTAGTCGGCCAGTGACTCGCCCTTGACGGCAAATACCGGTGTACCAACAGCGGCCAGCGCAGCGGCAGCATGGTCTTGGGTTGAAAAGATGTTGCACGATGCCCAGCGCACTTCAGCACCCAGGGCCTGCAGCGTTTCAACCAGCACGCCGGTTTGGATGGTCATGTGGATAGAGCCGGTGATGCGTGCGCCTTTTAAAGGCTGCGATGCGGCAAACTCATGGCGCATGGCCATCAGGCCAGGCATTTCAGTTTCAGCCACTTTGAATTCTTTGCGGCCCCAGGCGGCTAAAGAAATATCAGCAATCACGTAGTCAGAAAAAGGCGGGACTGCAGTGAGGGTGGGTTTAAGGACGGCGTTCATACGGTTCTCCAAAATCATGACGTGAAGTCAAATAACAACTGGGCAAAATAGCCACTTAGGCAAGGCGCAATGTCTGGGGAGTTTGGATACTCACCCGGCCAATAGTCAATGCGGGTGAGCGTGGTTGCAGTGTTAATCTTGAGCCTAATCCACGTAACGTGGGTTGCAACGCTCCTCAAGATGCCGAGAGTATACAGACATGCGACACTTTCGTCATGTACCCTCTTTGCACATGGTCACTCCATGCCAGAAGCCGCATCAAAGGCGTTTTTACCGACATTGACGACACCCTCACCACAGACGGCGCCATTACGCCTGACGCGCTGGCTGCGTTGGGTGACTTAAAAGCGGCAGGCCTGCATGTCATTGCCATTACGGGCCGCCCGGTAGGATGGAGCGAGCCTTTTGCGCTCGACTGGCCAGTCGATGCCATCGTGGCTGAAAACGGCGCGGTTTTGCTTTCAGTGGAGCATAAAATTGGCCCGTATCCCAATGAATCCGGGCGCAAGCAGCTATTAAAATCATATCAAAAAAGCAACACCGTCAGAGCCGAAAACTACGCCAAAATGCAGCAGGTGGGCCAACGCATCCTGCGCGAAGTTCCCGGCGCGTTGCTGGCACAAGACAGTGCGGGGCGCGAGACGGATATGGCCATTGACCACAGCGAATTCACGCATCTTGCGCCTGCACAAATTGCTAACGTCGTCGCCATCATGCGCTCTGTTGGCATGACAGCCACCGTCAGCTCAATTCACATCAACGGCTGGTTTGGCAAGCACAGCAAATTGACGGGGGCGCGGTGGGCAGTGCGGGAATTATTGGGCCGTGGCCTTGATGCAGAGATTGAAAACTGGGCGTATGTTGGCGACTCTACCAATGACCAACTGATGTTTGAAGGGTTTACACATTCCATTGGCGTCGCAAATGTGCGGCGTTTTGAGGCTCAGCTAGCAAACCTGCCGCGCTACATCACTGATAGTGAGCGTGGCGCGGGATTTGCAGAAGTGGCCCGAGCGGTTTTGGCTGCCCAGCCCATCAAATCGCTTTGAGCAGGCCGAGTTTTTCAACCAGCGCTTTTTCGCGCGTGAAGGTTTCTTGCGCAAACTTTAGATACGCCGCAGAGCTCATGTACATCGGCTGCATGTCAAATTTGGCCAGCGCTGTTTTGTAGCTGGGCACTTCCATCGCTTGCTTGAAACCATCATGCAGCCGCTTGACGACGGCGGGTGGCGTGTCGCGCGGGGCGGCAATGCCAAATGGCGAGTTTTGCACCAGGTCCAGGCCGAGCTCTTTAAGCGTGGGCGCGTCGGGAAATTTGGCCAGCCGCTCGGCACCCCAGGTATTGAGCACGCGCAGTTTGCCAGCTTCTACCTGCGGCGCAAAGCCGGTGGAGTCAGCCGCCGCCATGATGTTGCCGCCCAAAACTGACTGCATCAAATCAGCGCTGCCTTTGTAGGGCACGTGCAGCAGCTCAATGCCGAGCTTTTGCGCGATCAGCTCCATCGTCAAGTGCGGGCTGGTCAGGGTGCCGGTGGAGCCGTAGCTGAGCTTGCCTGGGTTAGCCTTGGCCCAGCCGACAAAATGCGTCCAGCTTTTAAGCGGTGAATCAGCCGGTACGACCAAGCCGAAGGCGTAGCCGGTAACGTTAAGCACATAGGCCAGGTCCTTGATCGGGTTCCACGTCATTTTGGTGGTGTACGGCATGCGAAATACGCCCAGCGGCACTTGCGCCAACGTGTAGCCGTCGGCGCTGGACGTTTGCAATTGTTGAGCGGGTAAAGTGCCACCTGCGCCAGGCTTGTTCTCAATGATCACGGCTTGACCGAAAATTTTTGACGCGTTGTCAGCCAGCACGCGCATGGTGACGTCAGTAGGCCCGCCTGCCGGAAAGGCAATGACCAGCTTGATGGGCTTGTTTGGAAAAGACTGCGCCTGAGCCAGCCCGGCCAGGCCAGGAACGGAAAGAGCAGCGGCAGATTGCAAAAGATGGCGGCGTTGCATAGAAATCTCCATGTGAAAATCAAGTTTGATCATGCCGCAACCACTGCCGCCATGCACTAGGGCTTTAGCCTAATCCGCCTGCAAAAGCATGCTTCAAATAGTAACTGTTTGCCGTTAATATCTGGCCATGAACCTACCCTCCAAATTCTGGGCTGACCTGACATCGCGGCACTTTTCGCAGCTTGCCGCCAGCGATGTCATCGACCAGACTGTCGCCGTATTGCCGGTGGCAGCCATCGAGCAACATGGCCCGCATTTGCCTGTTAGCGTGGACACATCGCTGGTCAATGGTGTGATCCAAGCCGCGTTGCCGCACCTGCCCCAAACTTTGCCCGTACTTTTTATGCCCACACAACAGGTTGGCAAAAGCAATGAACATATTCGCTACCCTGGCACGCTCACGCTGTCTGCACAAACAATCATCAACCTGTGGACTGAACTGGGCGCCTGCGTGGCGCGCGCAGGCATCAAAAAATTACTGCTGTTCAACAGTCATGGCGGGCAAGCAAGTGTGATGGACATCGTGGCACGAGACTTGCGCACAGCGTATGGTTTGATGGTGTTTTCAAGCAACTGGTACACGCTGCCGCTGGGCGACGAAGTGATGAACCTTTTTACACCTGCCGAGCACCGCTTTGGCATTCATGCCGGGGACATGGAGACATCGATGATGCTGGCGTTAGATGAAAAACATGTCGACATGCGCCGTGCGCAAGATTTTCATACCCAAGCTGAAGACCGCGCCAAAAAATACCCGATTTTGGGTAACGGCACGGCGGTCAAATTGGGCTGGCAAATGCAGGACTACAACCCGTATGGCGCAGCAGGCAACTCAACGCTAGCCACTGCCGCCAAAGGCCACGCGGTTATCAGTGCTGCTGGCCTACAGTTGGCCTCGCTACTGCAAGAAATCAGCAGCCTGCCTTTAACTACCCTGACTGACCAGCCGAATTACTCTGTTTGATTGGTCTATATTTTTAAACGTTTTAGGCCTTTAGTCCAGTAAATACGGGCGAAATCAGCTATCAATTTAATAGTGTTGGTCCTTTTAAACTCGTTCCAGCACGCTGCGCAATGCATTTCCGGTATGCGTGCCGAGCTTGACTACCGCTTCAGGCGGTGCCGCAGCCACAACTGTGCCGCCCGCGTTGCCGCCATCTGGCCCGAGGTCAATGACCCAGTCAGCCTCGGCAATCACGTCCAGGTCATGCTCAATCACCACCACACTGTGGCCGCCATTGACGAGGCGATGCAAAACGTGGATAAGTTTTTCGACATCGGCCATGTGCAGGCCAACGGTGGGCTCGTCAAGTACATAAAGCGTGTGCGGCGCCTTTTGGCCACGGCGGGTGATGTCGTCGCGTACCTTGCTCAGCTCTGTCACCAGCTTGATGCGCTGCGCCTCGCCGCCACTGAGTGTGGGTGACGGCTGGCCGATGGTGAGGTAGCCCAGTCCGACGTCTTTCAGCAACTGCAGCGGGTGGCCAATACTCGGCATGGATTTAAAAAACTCCACGGCCTCATCAACTTCCATCTTGAGCACATCGCCGATGCTTTTGCCGCGCCACGTTACCGCCAGGGTTTCCGGGTTGAAGCGTGCGCCGTGACAGGTTTCACACAGCACTTTCACGTCCGGCAAAAAGCTCATGCCAATGGTACGCACGCCCGCGCCTTCACACGTTGGGCAGCGGCCTTCGCCAGTGTTGAAGCTGAAGCGCCCGGCCTGGTAACCACGTGCCCGCGCTTCGAGCGTGTCGGCAAACAGTTTGCGAATCGTGTCCCAAAAGCCGATGTAGGTGGCGGGACAAGAGCGAGGTGTTTTGCCAATCGGAGTCTGGTCAACTTCCAGCACGCGATCAACGACGCGGTAGCCCGCGATGGACTCGCAGCCAACCCAAGCAGGGTGCCGACCAGCATCGTCCATATCACGGCCAGCTTTGGTCGAGCGCTGCATGACAGCGGCGTGCACGTTGGTCAGCATCACGTCGCGCGCCAGCGTTGATTTGCCTGAGCCTGAAACGCCTGTGACGGCTACCAATCTGTACAGCGGCACGTCAATCGTGACGTGTTTGAGGTTGTGCAGATCCGCCTTGGTGACGGTTATCCAGGAGGTGTGTTTGCTGATGGCAGCGGGGGCGGCGTTGTGCAGGGCGCTGGCAGAGGCTGCGTTGGCTATCAGGGCGGCGGCTTTTAATTTGGCGGCTTTTGCCTTGCTGATGGGTTTGCTTGGTGCCGCCGAAATGGGGTCAGAGCCCAAATTCGATTGGCCTTGTATGCCTTGCACGGAGTTCTTCGCGAAATTGGGATCCGACCCCAATTCGGCTAGTTCAGCGACGGTCTCGCGCCGCGCGTGCAATGGATGAATCAGTGGGTTCGCCAGATACCGCCCCGTCAATGATTCAGGCACTGCCGACAATTCCGCCGCACTGCCCTGTGCCACCAAATGCCCGCCACGTTTGCCTGCGCCCGGCCCAATGTCGATGATGTTGTCTGCGCGGCGAATGGTGTCTTCGTCATGCTCAACCACCACCAGCGTGTTGCCGCGCTCGCTCAATTTTCCGAGTGCTCTTAATAATATAGCGTTATCACGCGGATGCAGGCCGATGGTAGGCTCATCAAGCACATAACAAACGCCTTGCAGGTTGCTGCCAAGTTGTGCGGCCAAGCGGATGCGCTGTGCCTCGCCGCCTGATAGCGTGGGCGCGCCACGGTCAAGCGTCAGGTAGCCCAAGCCAACGTCTTCCAGAAACTCCAAGCGCGATTTGATCTCAGGGATCAGGTCGCGGGCGATGCCTGCTTCACGACCTGAGAGCGCCAGCTTTTCTACCCAGGCCCGCACATCGGTGACTGACAGGCGCGCAATCTCCGAAATGCCAACACCTGCAAACTTGACTGCCCGGGCCTGCTTGTTCAAGCGCGTCCCTGCGCAGCCAGGGCACGCCGTGTTCTCCACATCTTCGACTTCAGGCTCGGCAAAGGTTTGTTCACGGCCCCGGCTTTCATCGTCTTGCACGGAATCGTCAAACACCTTGCGCTGCTCTTTGGTGAGCTTGACGCCCGTGCCCACGCAGTCAGGGCACCAGCCGTGCTTGCTGTTGTAGCTGAACATGCGCGGGTCCAGCTCGGGGTAAGACGTGCTGCACAGTGGGCAAGCGCGCTTGGTTGAAAAGGCTTCGAGCTTACCAATGCCTTTGGTAGGCATTTCAGCCAGCATGGCGCCCTGCAAGCCATCCAGCGGGGCCAGCACATGCACCTGACCTTTGCCATGCTGCAGCGCGACTGTCAAAGCCAAACGTAGCGCCGCTTCGTTTTTTGGGTCAATATGCAAGCTGGCGATGGGCAGTTCAACCGTGTGTTCTTTAAAGCGGTCAATGCGCGGAAAGCCTGTGGTCGGCAAAAACTCGCCATCAATTCGCAGGTGCGTGTAGCCGCGTGGCCGCGCCCAGTCGGCCAAGTCGGTGTAGACGCCTTTGCGCGCAATCACCAACGGCGCGAGCAGGCCAATGTATTGACCCCGGTAATTTTTAAGCAACTGCGCGGCGATGCTTTCAGGGCTTTGCGGCATGACGGCGGCATCGTCGCGCACGCAGTGTTGAATGCCGAGCTTGACGTACAGCAACCGCAAAAAGTGCCACACCTCAGTCGTGGTGCCTACGGTCGATTTACGCCCACCGCGCGACAGGCGCTGCTCAATCGCTACTGTCGGCGGTATGCCGTACACAGCATCAACTTCAGGCCGGCCTGCAGGCTGTACGATGCTGCGGGCATAGGCATTGAGTGATTCAAGATAGCGGCGCTGACCCTCGTTGAACAAAATGTCGAACGCCAGTGTTGATTTGCCCGAACCTGACACGCCTGTGACCACGTTGAATTTGCCGCGCGGAATGTTGACGGACAGGCTTTTCAGGTTGTTTTCTTTGGCGTTGACGATTTGGATGTCATTTGAAAACGTGGGCCGTGTCTTCCAGAGCTTGGGTTTGGGCTCTTCAACACCCTGGACTTTATTCATCACCAACTCGTACTCGCGCAGTGCCAGTGCGGTGTGCGACGTGGGGTGCTCGCGCACCTGCTCGGGTGTGCCTTCAGCAACCAGCAAGCCACCGGCCTCGCCGCCTTCAGGGCCCAGGTCAATGATCCAGTCGGCTGAGCGAATCACGTCCAGATTGTGTTCAATGATGATGAGCGAATGACCGCCTTCGAGGAGCTTGCGCAGCGCTCGCATCAGTTTGGCAATGTCGTCAAAATGCAGGCCGGTGGTTGGCTCGTCGAATAAAAACAGTGTGCCTTTGCTGGGGTTGCGCAGAGCCAGGGCTTGCTTGCTGGCGCTTCTGGTTTTGCTGGCGTCTGCTAAAAATCCCGCCAGTTTCAAGCGTTGTGCTTCTCCACCTGACAGCGTTGGCACGGGCTGGCCGAGCTTGATGTATTCAAGGCCCACATCAACTATAGGCTGCAGCGCGCGGACAACCTCGCGATCTTGGGCAAACAGGTGCACCGCCTCGCTGACGGTCAAGTCCAGCACGTCTGCCACGTTAATAATTTTTGCTTCGGCCTGGCCGATGGCCTTACGTTCTATCGTCACTTCAAGAATTTCGGGCCGGTAGCGTTTGCCATCGCAGTCAGGGCAGCGCAAATACACATCGCTTAAAAACTGCATTTCAACATGCTCAAAACCTGAGCCGCCACAAGTGGGGCAGCGCCCGTCACCGCTGTTAAAACTAAATTTTGACGAGGTGTAGCTGCGCTGCTGCGCCAGCGGTGCCTGAGCGAATAGCTCACGAATCGCGTCCCACGCGCCGACATAGCTAGCGGGGTTAGAGCGCGCGGTTTTGCCAATGGGCGATTGGTCTACAAACACCACATCTGTCAAGTGGTCAGCGCCCATCAATCTGTCGTGCACGCCCGGGGTTTCGGTGGCCTTGCCAAACTGGCGCAGCAGTGCAGGTGCCAGAATGTCTTGCATCAATGTTGACTTGCCCGAGCCACTGACGCCAGTGACGCACACCAGGCGTTGCAGAGGGAAATCCACCGTCAGGTTTTTCAGATTGTGATCGCGTGCGCCTTCCAGAATCAAGCGCGGTGTACTGTCAGTCACCGGGCGCTTGAACCCCATGCCGACCTGTTTGCGAGCGCCTAGGTACGCGCCAGTCAGCGTGTCGGCGTGCTTTAAATCTTCAGGGGTGCCATCAAACACAATCTGCCCGCCGTTGATGCCCGGGCCAGGGCCCATGTCAATCATGCGGTCAGCAGCCAGCATCACAGCTGGGTCATGCTCGACCACCACAAGCGTATTGCCCGCATCACGCAGGCGGTGCATGGCCTGGGTGATACGGTTCATGTCGCGCGGGTGCAGGCCAATCGACGGCTCGTCGAGCACAAACAGCGTGTTGACGAGCGAGGTGCCGAGCGCCGTTGTCAGGTTGATGCGCTGGACTTCACCGCCCGACAACGTGCGGCTTTGGCGGTCAAGTGTGAGGTAGCCAATGCCAACGTCGCACAGGTATTTAAGTCGCGTCTGGATTTCTTCAAAAAGCGATTTGAGGGCTTTTTGCTCTGCATCATCGCCTGTTGCTGCAAATGAAAGGCTGGCCGAAAATTTTTGCAATTTGTCGATCGGCAGTCGCATTAAATCATGCAAACACAAGCCCGGCATGGCTTCAAGCTGCTCGCGTGTCCACGCCACGCCAACAGGCATAAACCGCTGAGCAGGCAACAGCACCGCATCAGCCGCTTCTTTGGTACCCAAGCGCCACAGCAACGATTCAAGCTTTAGTCTGGCACTGCCGCACGTGCCGCACGGCGTGTAGCTGCGGTACTTGGACAGCAGCACACGGATGTGCATTTTGTAAGACTTGCTTTCCAGGTATTCAAAAAATCGTTTGATGCCAAACCAGTGCTGGCTCCACTTGCCGTTCCAGTTGGGCGAGCCGTTGA
>JAYURC010000183.1:0-13596 GCA_043756405.1 Polaromonas sp. | reverse complement strand
TCCGGCATCGCACTGGCGGTGAACCTGCTGCTGCTGGTGGCGGTGTTGTCGATGCTTCAGGCCACGCTGACGCTACCGGGCATGGCTGCCAGGGCCCTTGCGCTCGGTATGGCCATCGACTCCAATGTATTGATCAATGAACGAATACGCGAGGAACTGCGCAACGGTGCATCGCCTCAAGCGGCCATTCACACAGGCTATGAGAAGGCTTGGGCGACGATTCTGGACTCGAACATCACGACGCTGATTGCCGGTTTTGCCTTGCTGGCGTTTGGTTCCGGGGCGGTACGCGGATTTGCGGTGGTGCATTGCATCGGTATTTTGACCAGCATGTTTTCGGCTGTGTTTTTCTCGCGCGGCATGGTCAATCTTTGGTACGGCAGACAGAAAAAGCTCAAGTCGGTGTCGATTGGCACGGTCTGGAAGCCTGATGCGGTGAATGCCACCACGCCCACCGTCACCAACTCCTAAAGAGGGACAAAAAAATGGAGTTTTTTAAAATTGGTAAGGACATACCGTTCATGAGGCACGCCAAAGTGCTGAACGCTGTGTCAGTGGTTACTTTCGTGCTGGCGGTGTTTTTCCTGTTTAGCCGGGGTCTGCATTTGTCAGTTGAATTCACGGGCGGCACCTTGATGGAGGTCAGCTACTCCCAGCCTGCCGACGTAGAAAAAATACGCACCACCATATCTGGCCTGGGCCTGACCGATGTGCAGGTGCAAAATTTTGGCACGTCGCGCGACATCATGATCCGTTTGCCAGCGCAAAAAGGCGTGAGCACAGCGCAGCAAAGCGACAAGGTGTTGTCGGCGCTAAAAACATCTGACAGCTCAGTCGTGTTAAAACGCGCTGAGTTTGTTGGGCCATCTGTCGGGGAGGAGCTTGCCGCTGACGGCCTGAAAGCGCTGGGCATGGTGATTGTGGGCATCATGATTTACCTGGCCTTCAGGTTTGAATGGAAATACGCGGTGGCGGGCATCATTGCCAATTTGCACGACATCGTCATTATTCTTGGCTTCTTTGCGTTCTTCCAATGGGAGTTTTCGCTGTCTGTTCTTGCGGCAGTGTTGGCTGTTCTGGGTTATTCGGTCAATGAATCTGTTGTCATTTTTGACCGAATCCGCGAAAACTTCAGGCGTTACCGCAAGATGGATACGGTACAAATCATTGACAACGCGATCACCTCAACCATCAGTCGTACCATCATTACCCATGCGTCAACTCTGGTGATGGTGCTATCGATGTTGATTTTTGGTGGGCCGACACTGTTTTACTTTGCTCTGGCTCTGACTATCGGTATTTTGTTTGGCATTTACTCCTCGGTCTTTGTAGCAGCCGCTATTGCCATGTGGCTGGGCATCAAGCGGGAAGACCGGGTCAAGATCACTGGCCCTGCCAAAAAAGACGAAGATCCGAACGATCCAAATGCGGGTGCAACTGTCTAAAACGCGGCAACCTTCACCAAGCTACTGTGGCCAGCGCTAACAACCCAAGCAGCCCACTCGCGGTAACGGCGCGTGAAATTTTCACGCGCCATGCTGTCAAGTTTTTGCCTGAAATTGCCAAGGATGTCCTGGCAAAGCTGGTTCACATGGTTGACCAGTGTGCCAGCTTGTCCGTGATGCACGAACGCCGGGATGCATGGATAAATTTTCAGTCGGTGGACAAAGCCTGGACTAACGGTATCAACAAGGCCTGGAACCTTGCTATTTACCAAGCACCTTCACAGCTTGGAGTGACGTTCGGCGTTGAAAACGGCAAATTCGAATTGATGGACAACGAGGTGATGGAGAGCAAAATTCTTGTCTCGCGTTTAGAGCTGAAAATTGTCAACGCTGTGAGCTGGGAGTTCAATGACCTGCGTCTGCGGATTCAAAGCCTGGACAAAGTATCAGAGCTTTCTAGCCGAGATATGCTTAGACCGGACAATTTGGCCTGGTGGATATTTGAGCAATGGACGGCGGTAGGCATGTCGCGGAGCGCCTGGATGTCGGCGCAGGACGTCATCGAAAACCGCTTTGCCGAGCATTTGCTTGAGGCGTACCACATTACCAACGAATTTCTAATTCAGCACGGCATATTGGTCGATATTGATTTGCGACCCCTTGTGAAGCGGACAGCAACAGGCGTCAGCAGGCCAGAGGAATCGGACGCCAAATCCGGAGCCTACAAAAATGACCGCGTATTTCACCTCAGGTCGAACGCCTACAGTGGCCTACACGGAAACCGCAGCAGCGCTGCTGAAGGTGAATTTGGTTCTGGAGGTGGCAACAGCTCTTCGGGCCTCACCCGCAGTGGTTCGCAAGCACATGAAGAAACCCGTATGCAAACGGCAACGACGCCGCTAGCCAGAGCGAAGATGCGCGCGCAGGGTGTGATGGGCGGCTTGATGCGGCTTTTGACCAACCAGGTTGACGACTTTGACGACAACCGCAGGGCGCCTGTATCTCCGCAACTATCGCAGGCGCTGGCGGGTATGGTGACTGAGCAGAGTCGCCATCAGCGTACTCACACGGCAGACACGGCCAACACGGGTGACCAGGTTCATGGCGTGGCGCATGTTCAGCAAGCATCGGCAGAGCTTCGGCAAAGGTCCAGCAGTTTAAAAAAAGCAGCCACTACTTCTACTGAAAAAGCGACCATTGAAATCGTTGCACTGATGTTTCAAAGCATTCTGGCTGAAGACCGGATTCCGCCTGCGATTCGGGTCTGGTTTGCGCGTCTGCAAATGCCTGTGTTGAGAGTGGCTATTTTTGAGCCAGAGTTTTTTGGCTCGCTGCAGCACCCGGCACGTCGCCTGATTGACCGCATGGGGTCTTGTGTGCTGGGTTTTGACGTTGCGGTGTCCGGCAGCGCCATGGAGATTGAAATAAAGCGCGTTGTGCAGGTGATTGAGCAGTACCCGGAAACAGGGCGTCGGGTGTTTCAATTGGTCTACGACGAATTTCAAAAATTTCTTTCCAAGTTTTTGGCTGAAAGTGGCAGCGTTGCCCGCGTCGTCAGCATTGCCCAGCAGGTCGAGCAAAAAGAAACCATGGCGATTCAATACACGATTGAAATGCGCAAGATGCTCAACGACATGCCGGTACGCGATGAGATCCGTGAATTTCTTTTCAAAACCTGGGCTGAAGTGCTGGCAGTTGCTGCCATGCGCAACGGGCCGCAATATGAGCAGACGATCACGCTCAAGCGTTGCGCGGCAGATTTGGTGTGGGCGGCCAGCGCCAAGCCTAACCGTTCTGACCGGGCTAAAGTCATTGCTGATTTGCCCAAGCTGCTGCAGCTGCTGCGGCTGGGCATGTCGATGTTGGGTATGGACACCAAAGCCCAAGAAGAGAACATAAAAATCATCAGCGACACACTGGCCGATGCCTTCATGTCCAAGACCGGTGCCATTTCGTCAGAGCGCATTGAAGCCATGGCCAAACACTTGACCAATCTGGAAGATTGTTTGTCTGACGAAGACGTTGGCGACTTGCCCCTGGACACCGAAGCTCTGGTCATGATGATTGGTATCGATGCGTCTGATATTGAAGTGGTGACAGACGGCGGCAGCCAACCCACCGAGGCTATGCGCTCTTGCGCGCATGAGCTCCAGTTGGGATCGTGGTTTAGTCTTGACCACAATGGCCTCATCAGCCACGTACAGTTTGCGTGGCGCAGTGATCGCAAGCAACTGCATCTGTTTGCGTCCAGCGATGGCCGTAACTTTCTGATTCAGGCGAGCAGGCTGGCGGCTTATTTGCAGGCCGGATTGTTGTTGCCTGCCGAAGAAGAAGCCCTGACAGTGCGCGCCACGCGCGACGCTTTGGCCAAGCTGGAAGCAAACCCCGAACGGTTGTTGGGATAACAGCAGTTTCCGGGTGTTTTTAAAACCGAATTCCTGGAACCACCCTCAGTGCCCCACTCGGTAGCTGGCGTCATCACACAACTCGTCCAACACCAGCGCATCGGGCTCTTGTCCAAAGCTCCAGTACACCATCAGCACGATAATTTTCAGGTCGTCCAGTGTTACCGGGCTGTCGTCAGTGGCCATGGCACGGTCAATTACTATCTCGCGCATGTGCGGCTCAAGCACACCGGACGACTCGAGAAAGCTCACAAACCCTAACGCCTCCGCGCCAATATGATCTTGCTCGGCTACGTTGTATGCACGCATGCTGTTGGCTGATTGCGCTTGCAAGTCGCCAGCAGAATCAGTTTTTGGTAAATAAATCTGCGTGGTTTGCGCTGCTGTATTCAAACCATCAAGCCAGATCAATGCTGCCTGAATGTCGTCCGCTTCAAAACCAACTGCTGTCAGCTTGCGGCCTAGTTGCGGCAGTTCGGGGCAAGCATCGCCTTGCCAGTAATTTTCATAAACGTAGACCAGTACTTCAAACATTGTTCAATGTAGCTCAAAAAATAATGCGCTCACACCGCCTTGTAAAATTCCACGCTAACCCGACACGGAGCGCAATGCAGTTTTTTTGGTACATCGTTTCAGGCGGCATTGCTACTGCTGTGCACTACACCGTCTTGGTGGCGCTGGTGGAACTGTCTGGTCTGTCTGCAGCACCGTCTGCGGCCATTGGCACCCTGTGCGGTGCTTGTGTGTCTTATTTGCTCAATAGGCGCACCACATTTCGCAGTAGCAGTGCTGGTCACGGCCATGCTGTGCCCCGATTTACGGCTATCGTGGTGTTGGGCGCGTTTTTGAACGGTGTGCTCGTTTGGCTGGGTGTCAACATGTTGGACTGGCACTATCTTTTGGCCCAGGCTTTGGCCACAGTGCTGGTGATGGGGCTGACTTTTCGACTTAACCGACTCTGGACTTTCGCGCAATGAATTTAACTTCGAACCCGCCTAGCAGCTGCATCCTCAGCGTGCTCGTTCCGGCCTATAACGAAGAAGCGGTACTGCCTATTTTTCACGGTCGACTGGTTGCGGCTCTGGCCAATATCAAGGAGCTTGCTGGGCGTTGGGAAGTGGTGTACATCGACGACGGCAGCAAAGATGCCACGCTGCGCATATTAAAAGAGCTTCAATTGACGGCCCCGGCCATTGGCGTGGCAGCATTGAGCCGTAATTTTGGCAAAGAAGCCGCAATGAGCGCCGGCTTGAGACTGGCGCGCGGCAATGCCGTGATCTTGATTGATGCCGACCTGCAAGACCCCCCTGAACTGATCAGCGACATGGTTCGCGTCTGGCAACAGGGCGCAGATGTCGTGAACATGAAACGTAGCTCCCGCGAAGGTGAAACTTGGTTTAAAAAAGCCTCTGCTGCCTGGTTTTACAAAGTTATCAACTGGCTGTCAGACGTGCATATTCCTGAAAACGTCGGGGACTTTCGCCTCCTGAGCCGCCGCGCCGTCGATGCACTCAACCAGTTACCGGAAAGTAACCGCTTCATGAAAGGCCTGTTCGCGTGGATTGGCTACAAACAGGTCGTGGTCGAATACGCCAGGGCTCCGCGCGCTGCGGGCGAGACGAAATGGCCGTATTTCAAGCTGCTTAATTTTGCGATCGAAGGAATTACCGGGTTCTCGGTGGTGCCGCTACGGCTGGCCAGTTATGCCGGGTTTTTAACTGCATTTTCAGCCTTTGTTTACGCGCTGTTTTTATTGGTCAAAACGTTGACGATTGGTGACTCCGTCAAAGGCTTTCCGACACTTATTTTAACGATATTGATCCTGGGTGGCTTGCAGTTAATGGCCATGGGCATCATCGGCGAATACCTGGGCAGGCTGTTTATGGAGAGCAAACGCAGACCGCTGTTTTTAATTGATGAATATGTGGCGCCACAGGCCATTGCAAACGCTGCGGTTGAAACCCCTGCGCAGACTGCCAACGTATGAGCGTCCTGCAGCACACAAGTAGTCGCTGGCAAAGTTCAAGCAGCCGGTGGTTATGGATCACGCTTGGTTTGGTGGCACTGGCTAGGCTGCTAACCCTCGGCCTGTATCCACTGACCGACACGACGGAGGCGCGATACGGCGAGGTTGCCCGCAAGATGGCTGAGCTGGGTAATTGGGTCACGCCACTGTATGACTATGGTGTGCCTTTTTGGGCCAAGCCGCCACTCACCACATGGCTGTCGGCTATCAGCATCAAGCTGTTTGGCGTCAATGAATTTGCGGCGCGCCTGCCGTATTTTTTGCTGGCAGTGCTCATTGCCTGGTTACTGTGGCGCTGGGTTATCCGCACTTCAGCCCGGCAGGCGCAACTGGCGGTTGCCATCATGAGCGGTACGCTGCTGTACTTTGTGGCGTCCGCTGCTGTTATGACAGATTTGGGTCTGGTGCTTGGCACCACACTGGCCATGATCGGCTTTTGGGCGGCTTTTGAAGAAGGGCAATCCCACCAGCCCAAAGAGGTGTGGCTGCTGTTTATAGGTTTGGGCATCGGGCTACTGGCCAAGGGGCCAATTGCGGTGGTGCTGTCTGGCTTGCCGATTGGTTTGTGGATGCTCTTGAGCGGCAATTTCAAAGCATCATGGCAACGTATCCCGTGGATCAAAGGATCGCTCTTGATGCTGGCGATCGCTGCGCCCTGGTACGTGATGGCTGAAATCCGCACGCCTGGTTTTTGGGAATATTTTTTTATTGGCGAACACTGGAACCGCTTCACTGTGACCGGCTGGGCGGGTGACAAGTACGGTACTGCGCACGCCACGCAGCGTGGCGCGATCTGGCTGTTTGCGCTTGCTGCAATCATGCCCTGGACGCTGCTGGTACCGTTGCTCTGGATAGGACGCAAATCAAGTTCACCGCAGCAAAAACCTGAAAGTTCAGGCTATTCACGCAGCCTCACCATTTACCTATTAGCCTGGTCGGTGGCATCGTGCCTGTTTTTTACCCTGTCAGGTAATATTTTGTGGACCTATGTGTTACCTGCGTTGCCAGCCATGTCGCTCCTGGCTGCTCGGTGGTTAAGTCGCGATTCTAGAGATGGACTTGTCAACTGCGTAGTGGCTGGCGGAGTCTTGGCCATGAGCCTGCTGGTTACTGCATTTTTTGTACGCGAAGAGTTGGCTGACAGCTGGAAGTCAGCCAAAACTGTGGTGCAAGTGCATCAGGCAAAAGCTTCTGGCGAGCCGCTGCTTTTCGTCGGTGATTTGCCGTATTCAGCGTCGTTTTACTCCAAAGGAACGGCCAGGGCATTACCCGGCAACGCAGAACTGGCGCAGCGTGTGCAAACCGGACCCCTATTTGTAGCGCTCAATTCGGATCAGTTGAATGCGCTGCCGCTCGAGCTGCTGGCCAAGCTAAGCCCGGTGGCAAGCTCGGGTGCGTACAAGCTGTACTCTAACGATCAAAAATTGAAAAAAGTAACCAAATAAAGCTTCTCACGAGCAAATTATGAGTATTTTAGGGCTGTAGCGCAATATTTACGTGCGCTAACAGCTCCTGAATTTATAGTAATCGACTATCGGCTAGCGTCAACGCTTTTGATATTGCGCTGTGCCAAATAGCACTTCACGCGCTTTGTCAGTGGTGATCGGTTTGCGTAAATTTGCCAAGACGTTTACGCCGCGTTCAACCGCAGGACGTGCGGCAACCGTGTCGTACCAACGTTTCAGGTGCGGGAAATCGGCCCAGTCAATACCGTGGTTTGCCCAGTTGCGCAACCATGGAAAGATGGCGATGTCGGCAACGGTGTACTGATTACATGCAATAAATTTGCTGGTGGCTAATTGCTTGTCCATTACGCCGTACAACCGTCTGGTTTCATTGGTGTAGCGGTTAATTGCGTAGTCAATCTTTTCAGGCGCATATTGCCTGAAGTGGTGCGTTTGCCCAATCATTGGTCCTACACCGCCCATCTGAAACATCAGCCACTGCAGCGTTTGAAATTTTAGGCGGTCCGTTTTGGGCAAAAACTTGCCTGTTTTGGCCGCCAGGTACAGCAAAATCGCGCCTGATTCAAACAGCGCAATCGGTTTGCCGTCGGGGCCAACTGGGTCAACCAGTGCGGGTATTTTATTGTTCGGGCTGACGGCCAGAAACTCAGGTTTGAACTGGTCACCTGCACCAATGTCTAGCGCAATCGCCTCCCAGTCTCTGCCCACTTTGAAGCCACACTCTTCCAACATGATGTGAACCTTGTGGCCGTTCGGCGTTGGCCATGAGTAAACCTTGATCATTTTGATGTTCCTTTGCGACCATTTAAGCTGTACTGAAAAAAACGATTCACCAAACGTTTTCTTATCGGAACGAAAGACTTGATTTGACATGAGCAGGGCAGAGCAGACCAAGGATTGACGCCTGAGTAAGCTCCCGGACTTATAGCAATTAACGTACCTTGACCCTGTCAACTGCCCCGCGTCACCGCCATCTCCACCTCACCTGGCAACAACAAATGCCGCGCCAACTCCAACTTGGCGATTGATGCGCGGTGCACTTCGTCCGGGCCGTCGGCCAGGCGCAGGGTGCGTTGGTGGGCGTAGGCATAAGCCAGTGGGAAGTCGTCTGACACGCCACCGCCGCCGTGGGCCTGAATCGCCCAATCGATGATTTGGCAGGCCATGTTGGGGGCTACGACTTTGATCATGGCGATCTCTGCTTTGGCGACCTTGTTGCCTACGGTGTCCATCATGCAGGCAGCTTTTAATGTCAGTAATCTGGCTTGCTCAATCATGCAGCGCGACTCGGCAATTCGTTCATGCCACACAGAGTGGCTGGCAATCGGCTTGCCAAATGCGACTCTAGCGGTCAGGCGTTTGCACATCAATTCCAGCGCCCGCTCGGCGCAGCCGATGGTTCGCATGCAGTGGTGAATGCGCCCGGGGCCGAGGCGGCCTTGGGCAATTTCAAAGCCGCGGCCTTCGCCCAGCAGCAGGTTGTCGATGGGCACGCGAACGTTTTTCAAACGCACTTCCATGTGGCCGTGCGGTGCATCGTCGTAGCCAAACACGGTCAGTGGGCGGATCACGGTGATGCCGGGTGCATTGGCGGGCACCAGAATCATGGATTGCTGCTCATGGCGGCCTGCGTCAGGGTTGGTTTTGCCCATCACGATGTACACGGCGCAGCGCGGGTCTCCCGCGCCGGATGACCACCACTTCAGGCCGTTCAGCACATATTCATCACCATCACGCTCAATGCGGCAGGCGATGTTGGTCGCGTCAGACGAGGCAACTTCAGGCTCTGTCATCAAAAACGCCGAACGAATCTCACCGCGCAACAGCGGGTCCAGCCACTGGTCTTTGTTGGCTTCAGATCCATAACGCGCAATGGTTTCCATGTTGCCGGTGTCCGGCGCGGAGCAATTAAAAACTTCTGCCGCAAAAGGCACGCGCCCCATGATTTCGCACAGCGGCGCGTACTCAAGGTTGCTCAGGCCTTCCGGCGCGCGTGGAGAATGAGGCAAAAACAGGTTCCACAGGCCAGCTGCTTTGGCTTTGGGCTTGAGCTCTTCAATGATGTTGGTCGGAATCCACGGATTGCCTTTCGCACGGTTCTCGGCAATTTCTTTGAAAAAGCGCGCCTCGTTCGGGTAAATGTGTTCGTCCATGAAGGCCAGCAAGCGGGCCTGCATTTGTTGTACTTTGAGGGTGAAATTAAAGTCCATTGTTGTCTCCAAAAAAAATCTAGAAATCTGAAAATCAGGTACGGCTTTTTAGCGCAAAGTCCCAGGCCATCTTTGCCAGTACAGGCGCACCGGCTGCTGAACTAACAGCCTGCGGACTCGACGCCGTACCCGCTTCAACCCGCTTGGCAATTCCCTGCAGAATCGCGGCGAGCCGGAACAGGTTGTAAGCCAGATAAAAATTCCAGTCAGCTTTAAGCTGGTTTGGCGTGGTGATACCCGTGCGCGCGCAATATTTGGCGATATATTCAGACTCGCTCGGTATGCCCAACGCGGCAATGTCCAACCCACCAATCCCGCGAAACGCACCTGGCGGAATGTGCCAGGCCATGCAGTGGTAGCTGAAGTCCGCCAGCGGGTGCCCCAGGGTTGACAGCTCCCAGTCCAGCACGGCCAGCACGCGCGGCTGGGTAGCATGAAACATCAGGTTGTCTAGCCGAAAGTCACCATGCACGATGGACGTCATCGTTTCATCACGTGCCGTGAGCGGGATGTTGGCGGGTAGCCAGGCCATCAGGCTGTCCATCTCGGGGATGGGCTTTGTGATGGAGGCGATGTACTGTTTGCTCCAGCGTCCAATTTGGCGCTCAAAGTAGTTGCCGGGCTTGCCGTAATCAGCCAGGCCGCGCTCTGCGAATTTGACCTTGTGCAGCGCGCTGATGACACGGTTCATCTCGTCGTAAATCTCGCAGCGCTGCTGGTTGCTCATGCCGGGCAAGGCCTGGTCCCACAACACGCGGCCCGCCACAAACTCCATCACGTAAAACATGCGGCCGATGACGGATTCGTCCTCACACAGGCAATGCATTTTTGCCACAGGCACATCGGTGCCTTGAAGGCCGCTCATCACCTTGAATTCACGCTCAACAGCGTGGGCTGACGGTAACAATTTGGCCACGGGGCCGGGCTTGGCCCGCATCACATACGACTGGTTGGGGGTGATAAGTTTGTAGGTCGGGTTGGACTGGCCGCCCTTGAAGATTTCTACCTGCAACGGGCCTGCAAATGCGGGCATGTGCTGCTCAAGGTACGCCGTTAAGGCGCTCACATCAAAAGCGTGCTGCGCCGTCACTTCACGGGTGCCGACAAAATGGTCAAAGTTACTCATGGCTTCGAAGATACTTAACTTTGGCCGTTCAGGACTTGTCAAGATCAGTGTCTGAAATGCGCAGCAATATCGCGCGGTTGCGTATCACGAGCCCTGCAGTTTCAATGCGAATGGCGTCTTCACGCTCCATGGCTTTGAGCTCCTGATTCACGCGCTGGCGTGATGCGCCCAGCAACTGCGCCAGTTCTTCTTGCGCAAGTTGCAAGCCAATGCGCACCTCGTTGCTGTCTGACAGGCTGGGCACGCCATAGCTGCGCACCAGGTGCAGCAACTGCTTGGCAAGTCGGGCACGCAGGGGCAGGGTGTTCAGGTCTTCGACCAAGCCAAACAACTGACGTATGCGGCGTGCATGCAAGCGCAACATGGCTTCGTAAAGCTCGACATGATCGGACAGAATCTTTTTGAAATCTGCTTTCGCCACACAGAGAATTGTGGTTTCTCCGTGCGCATAGGCATCGTGGGTACGCCGGTCGCCGTCGAAGATTGCCACATCGCCAAACCAGATGCCTGGCTCCACATAAGTCAGCGTGATTTGCTTGCCCGACAGCGAGACTGAACTGACCCGCACCGCCCCTTTGGCGCAAGCAATCCACTCTTCGGGTGGGTCGCCACGGGCTGCGATCAATTCGCTGTCTCGATATCGTTTGACGTAAGCGCATCGGAGTATGTCGTGCCTAAGCGACGGGGACAGGCTTGAAAACCAGCGACCACTGTTAATGGACTCGCGTTCTTCAATGGTAAGGATGGGGTCGTCCATGGCTTGTCTTTTAAGTGACTTCAGGAACAATCATTGTCGCTTTCCGCGCTGCGGCACCGCAAAGCAGGGTGTCGCTTGGGTGTCTGTACCCCTAGAATCGCGGCAGGAGGAAATATGACCTCAGAGGCAAAGGCCAGAACAAGCATTGATGCGCTGTTAGTTGCAGCAGGCTGGCACGTCTGCGATATGGGCCAGGCCAACATTCACGCCGCGCGTGGTGTTGCCATTCGCGAATTCCCCCTGAACACCGGCTACGGCTTTGCCGACTACCTGCTTTATATTGACGGCAAAGCTGCTGGCGTGATTGAGGCCAAAAAAGAGGGCGCAACTTTGAGAGGGGTTGAAGTGCAGTCTGCCCGCTACGCCCAGGGCTTGCCATCCGGTCTGCCAGCATGGGTGCGGCCCTTGCCCTTTAGTTATGAGTCCACCGGTATTGAGACCCACTTCACCCAAGGGCTTGACCCGGAGCCTAGAGCCAGAGCCGTATTTGCATTCCATCGGCCCGAGACGCTGGCCACCTTTCTGAAACATCTGCCCTTGAGCAGTGTCATCCACACTGGGCCAACAACGCCGGCTTGGGCCAATGACTCCGGCACGGCAATCCCTACCTTTCTTGGCCGTCTGCAAACCCTGCCGCCGCTAAAAGTAGAGGGCCTGTGGCCCGCCCAAATCGTCGCCATCCGAAATCTGGAGGCCTCACTCAAAGCCAACAAGCCACGAGCCCTGATCCAGATGGCCACTGGCAGCGGCAAAACCTTCACGTCCATCAGCTTTATCTATCGCCTCATCAAGTTTGGCGGAGCAAAGCGCGTGCTGTTTTTGGTAGACAGGGGCAACCTGGGCCGCCAGACCAAAAAAGAGTTTGACCAATACACTTCACCTTACAACAACTACAAGTTTGGTGAGGAATACATCGTTCAGCACCTGCAAAGCAACCAGCTAGACACCACGGCCAAAGTCACGATCTGCACCATCCAGCGCCTGTTCAGCATGCTCAAGGGCAGAGACCTGGCACCCGAAGACGACGAGCAATCTTTTCACCCTCTCCCTCCGGGAGAGGGCAGGGGTGAGGGCGGTTTTTTCGCCAAGTCCGAGCCCATCGCTTACAACCCCAAATTCCCCATCGAAACCTTCGACATCATCGTCACCGACGAAGCCCACCGCAGCATCTACAACCTGTGGCGTCAGGTGCTCGAATACTTTGACGCTTACCTGATTGGCCTGACAGCCACGCCGTCCAAGCAAACCTTTGGCTTTTTTAACCAGAACCTGGTCATGGAATACGGCCACCAGCAGGCCGTGGCCGATGGCGTTAACGTCAATTACGACGTGTACCGCATCCGCACCCAAGTCAGTGAAAAAGGCAGCCAGATCGAGGCTGGCTATTCAGTCGGCTACCGCGACCGCCTGACCCGCAAAACCCGCTGGCAAGAGTTGGACGAAGACATGGCCTACGACGCCGACGCGCTTGACCGCGCCGTGCAAACGCCCGACCAGATTCGCACTATCGTCCGCACCTTCAGGGATAAGCTGCACACCGAAATTTTCCCCGGCCGTACCGAAGTGCCCAAAACCCTGGTGTTTGCCAAAGACGACAACCACGCCGAAAAGATTGTCGAAATCCTGCGTGAAGAGTTTGGCAAGGGCAACGACTTTGCACAAAAGATCACCTACCGCACCACAGGCGACAAGCCCGAGAATCTGATCAGCGCCTTTCGCAACAGCTACAACCCGCGCATTGCCGTCACCGTGGACATGATCGCCACCGGCACCGATATCAAGCCAGTTGAAATTGTCATGTTCATGCGCTCGGTTAAAAGCCGCAACTTTTTTGAGCAGATGAAGGGCCGTGGCGTGCGCATCTGCGACCCCAACGACCTGCAGGCCGTAACGCCCGACGCGGTAAGCAAGACCCACTTTGTCATCGTCGATTGCGTGGGCGTGTGCGAGCAGGACAAAACTGATTCTGCTCCGATGGACGCCAAAAAGTCTGTGCCGTTTGACAAACTGCTGCAAGCCGTAGCGCTGGGCAACGTAGAGCCCGAGGTGCTGAGCAGCGTGGCCGCCCGCCTGGCCCGGCTAGACCGCGAGCTGACCGAGCCAGACAGGCAGCGCATTGCCAACGCATCAGGCGGCTACAGCCTCAAAGACCTGGCGAAAA
>JAYURC010000182.1:0-13598 GCA_043756405.1 Polaromonas sp. | reverse complement strand
GTCGAAGGGTCTCCTTCGACAAGCTCAGGACGATCGGGGGTGTCAACCCCGTCTGAATGGAAAAACACTTCTTTCGCTGGTGCGCAAACTGAACCCGGCTTCATCATCCCGCGCGTATTGCTGGGTAACGTCGTCGTCATGCCGCAGCCACTGCGCCATGAAGTCACAGCGAGCACCAGCGCCGAGCTGCGCAAGCAGCGCATCGGGCATCGCGCACAAGTACCGCTCAGTCACAACTATCTGGCTACGTATGTATGGCTGCGTGAGCAACTGGGCGCCCATGCCGTGGTGCATGTGGGCACCCACGGCACCCTTGAATGGGCACCGGGCAAAAAGCGCGGCTTGTCGGCACTTGACGACCCACTGCTGGCCTTGGGCGATTTGCCCAACATCTACCCCTACATCATGGACAACCTGGGCGAGGCGCTGACCGCCAAGCGGCGTGGCCGGGCGGTGTTGGTCAGCCACAGCACGCCCATGTTTTCACCCGCAGGCTTTCGGCCCGGCGTGCATGACATGCACGACCTGATGCACGACTGGGAAACCGTGTCGCCCGGCCCGGTGAAAAAAGAGCTGGAGTCCCGGCTGATTGCCGCATTTGTTGAACACCAGTTGCACCGCGATGTCGGCTGGACGCAAGACAAAATACGCAAAAACTTTGCCGGATTCATGGAGGAGTTGCACCCCTACCTGGACGACATTGCACAAACCGCCCAGCCGCAGGGACTAGCTACTTTCGGCGAAGTGCCTGACGCCCAGCGCCGCTTTGGCACGGTGATGCAAACCCTGCGCAAACCGTTGATCGACGCGCTGGGAGAAGACATTGACGAGGTGTTTTTGCTGGATGCCCAAAAAATCATCCACTCGCGTCCGGCCCGCTGGTTGCAAGTGGCTTTAAAAGACCCGCAAGCCGCCAGCACGCTTGACCTGCGTACGCAAGATGCTGCGCTGAAGAAAACCTCTGTACCCAATCGCGCTGAGGCCAAGCTGCTCGACCCCAAGGTGCTGCTGGCGCTGGCCCAGCGCGCTCAAAAGCTGGATGCGGCGTTGGCAAGCAACGAAGAAATCAGCGGGTTTTTAGCCGCACTTGATGGCCAGCACGTCAAAGCCAGTTACGGGGGTGACCCAGTGCGCAACCCCGAAAGTTTGCCCACAGGCCGCAACCTGTACGGCTTTGACCCCAGCCGCGTACCCACCCGCCAAGCCTGGGACACCGGCGTGGCCGCGTTTGATGCGTGGATGAAGCAGCACCGCAAAGACAACAAGGGAAAAGCCAACGGTGGGTGGCCAGAAAAAATCGCCTTCACCTTGTGGGCGGGTGAAACCATGCGGCACCAGGGTGTGATGGAATCGCAAGTTTTGTATGCTTTGGGAGTCAAACCCCGTTGGGACGATGCCGGGCGCGTTGCGGGGTTAGACGTGTTGCCTGCAAATGAGCTGGAACGCCCGCGCCTGGACGTGCTGGTCAGCGTGACAGGCTCGTACCGCGACCAGTTTCCGGTGGTGATGCGTTGGATCGACGAGGCCGTGAGACAGGTTGCACAACTTAAAGAAGTCGACAACGGGGTAGCACGCAACACACAAAAGCTGGCAAGTCTATTTGCGGCGCAAGGTGCCAGCGCAGTGGATGCCAAACGCTGGTCTACCGCACGGGTGTTTTCCAACGAGCAGGGCAGTTACGGCACGGGTTTGAGCGATTCCGCGCAAGCCACCGACATCTGGAAAACGTCTGGCAAAGGCGGCGGTGACGCAGAGATGGCTCAGCTTTATATGGACCGCATGGGTCACGCCTACGGCCAGGAGGTGGGCCAGGGCATTGACGGAAATGCGCGCAACAAAGCCCTGCAGAACGCCTACGCCCGCAATCTGGCGCAAGTTGATGCGGCGCTGCTGTCCCGCACGTCCAACACCTACGGCGTGCTAACCAGCGACGACCCGTTTCAGTACCTGGGCGGCATCGCGCAGGCGGTGCGGCAACTGACGGGCAAAGACCCGGCGTTGTATGTGCAAAACCTGCGCGACACGACTGAGGTCATCACTGAAAGTGCCAGCTCTTCAATAGCCAAAGAAATGCAAACCCGCTACCTGCACCCGCAGTGGATCACTGCACAAAAAGCCGAAGGCTACAGCGGCACGCTACAGGTGCTGAAAACCGCACAATTTTTGTGGGGCTGGCAAGTCACCGCACCCCAAACGGTGCGGCAAGACCACTGGCAGTCGCTACACAACGTTTATGTGCGTGACCAGTACAAACTGGGGACTCGGGAGTGGCTGGAAGGCAGCAATCGCGCCGCGTTTGCCCAAACCCTGGAGCGCATGCTGGACGCTGTGCGCCTGAACTACTGGCAGCCCGACGCCGCCACCCAACGCGAATTGACGCAGGCTTACAACGAGGCTTTAAAAGCCACAGGTCTGCGTGAAAGTAATGCAGCCGTGCAACGATTTGCAACCGCGCAGAGCAATGTAAAGCCCACATCAAGCCAGAGTGCAGCGGCTCGACCAGCGCCAGAAAAACAGGCAACGAACGAGGCGACTAGCAAGTCAGAAGTAGACCCAGAAGAAATCATCAAAGGCCTGAAGCTTGAGCTGCAAGCGCCAGAGCTCAAGCCTGCTTCGCCAGTCGTCAACAGCCTGGCTGCCTTGTGGGGCGTGGCGCTGCTTTTAAGCTTGGGCGCGTGGCGGCAGTCACGCCGCTGGCGTTTGGTCAAAACCTTTAGCAGCTAAAACGTGTTGTCTCTATTCAGTTCTACCTTCAGTTTGCCGGTCTTGGGCGCCGCTTTGCTGGTTGCCCTGATTGCCGACCATTACCTGGGCGAACCTCCTTTGCGCCTGCACCCGGTGGTTTGGATGGGTAACTACCTGAACTGGGCTGCCAGGCGACTTCAACCGAATGCTTCTCCTGCCATTCGACATTTGAAGTCATTTTGGCTTGCAGCCGCCTATTGGTGGGCGGGAGCAGCTATGGTTTTAATAGTAGCTTGGGCTGTGCAATGGGGTGTGTTTCAGCTGCCGTGGGTTCTGGCCGTTTTGTTGCTGGGCCTGGCGCTCAAGCCCATGCTGGCTTGGGCGATGCTCCAGTCAGAAGTTGCAGCGGTTGAGGCTGCTTTGGGCGAGTCGCTGGAGGCTGGCCGGCAGCGGCTGGCCATGCTGGTCAGCCGTGACACGACCAACCTGAGTGCGTTTGAAGTCCGCGAAAGCGCCATTGAATCACTGGCTGAAAACCTCAATGATTCTGTCGTGGCACCGATCTTCTGGTTTGTGCTGTTCGGTTTGCCGGGCGCAGCGGTCTACCGCTTTGCCAATACGGCTGATGCCATGTGGGGCTACCGGGGTAGTAGAGGCGGGGTGAACTGGGAGTGGTCGGGCAAGTGGGCTGCAAGGGCTGACGATGTACTGAGCTGGCTGCCAGCGCGCATCACGGCGTTGCTGATGAAATTGCTAAGCCGGGGCGTGCATCTGAAAACTCTGGGTCTTGAAGCCCGTAAAACACCCTCGCCCAACAGCGGCTGGCCGATGGCTGCGATGGCGCTTGCCTTGAACATCCGCCTGCAAAAGCCGGGCGTTTATGTATTGAATCCAGCTGGCAGGCCGCCGCAGACCAAAGATACTTTGCGAGCTCAAAAAAAGGCATCAAATGTGGTTGTAGCCCTTATTTTATGTGCTCAAGCAGCTATTATTTTGATAGCGTACTGGAAGTCATGACTTTGCCGCTTGAACACCTGTCATCACGGATGGAACGCATTCACGGCGGCCGTGATGCCTTGGGTGCGGTGCCATTTGACTTTTCTACCAACAGCAACGCTTGTGGGCCGTGTCCGTTCGCGCTTGTCGCCATCCAGCAGTCAGACGCCAGCCAGTACCCGGATGGAAGCTACACCGCATTACGTTCGCAACTGGCGGCTTTTCATGGTGTGAATGTGCGGCGTGTGGTGCTGGCGGCCAGCGCCAGTGAGTTTATTTTTCGCATCACGGCGATGGTGGCTGCGCGCGGTGGCCGCGCGGTCAGTTTGCCACTGCACAGCTACGGTGACTATGCCCAGGCCGCGGCAGCCCACGGCCTGAGAGCCGTGGATGCAGGGGCCGTTGACCTGTGTTGGGCCTGCGAGCCGTCCAGTCCCTTGGGCCAGGCACATACAAATTGGCTCGTTGCCAGCAACGCCGTGCAGGTGCTTGACCGGGCTTACGAGCCATTGCGCCTGCAAGACGCTTTTGCATGTTCAGGCGACGTCAACAAGCTCTGGCAACTCTATTCACCGAACAAAGCACTTGGCCTGACCGGCGTGCGTGCAGCCTATGCCATTGCACCTTTGGACAGCGCGGCAGACACTGCCACCATGAACCAGCTTTGCCCGTCATGGCCGATAGGCGCGCATGGAGTGGCCATGCTTGGAGCATGGACCCTGCCAGAGTCGCAAGTCTGGTTGATTGACAGCCTGGTCACACTGAGGCAGTGGAAAACGCAGCAAATTACGCTGTGCGAGTCCTTCTGCTGGACGGTGTTTCCCAGCATGGCTAATTTTTTTGTTTGCAAGGCAGATATTGATTTATCCGCACTGCGCCAGCACGGCATCAAGCTGCGCGACTGCACGTCTTTTGGCTTGCCGGGTCACGTGCGCATCAGCGTGCAGGCGCCTGCTGCGCAAGACGCGCTGCACAATGCGTTGCAACAAATCAAAGGCATGACATGACTGCAAAAGCCGTGATGGTTTTAGGCACCACCAGCGGGGCTGGTAAAAGCTGGCTGACGACTGCTTTGTGTCGTTATTACGCCAGACAAGGCTTAAAAGTCGCCCCGTACAAAGCGCAAAACATGAGCAACAACGCCAGAGTGGTTGCGGGTGGGGAGATTGGCAGCGCCCAGTACTTTCAGGCACTGGCAGCCAATGCCACGCCTGAAGTCCGCATGAACCCATTGCTGCTCAAACCCGAAAAAGACACCCAAAGCCAGGTGATTTTGATGGGGCAGGTCAACGCCGAGTTGTCAAAAATGCCATGGCGTGAACGCAGTGCGCACGTGTGGCCGCTAGTGGCAAGCGCACTGGACGATCTGATGGCGGAAAACGATGTGGTGGTGATAGAAGGTGCAGGCTCTCCCGCCGAAATTAATTTAAAACACAGCGATATCGTCAACATGCGGGTCGCGCTGCATGCCAAAGCGGCTTGCCTGCTGGTCACAGACATTGACCGGGGAGGGGCGTTTGCGCACCTGTACGGCACCTGGGCCATGCTGGACTCAGACGAGCAAAAACTGATCAAGGGATTTGTTTTAAACAAGTTCAGGGGTGATGCAAGATTACTCCCACCCGGCCCGCAAATGCTGCAAGACCTCACGGGCGTGCCTACGGTAGCAACGCTGCCGATGTGGTGGCAGCACGGCCTGCCCGAAGAAGATGGTGTGTTTGACGATAGAACAAAGTCGAGCGGGAGAATTATCAAAACCATCGCCGTCATTGCCTACCCACGCATCAGCAATCTCGATGAATTTCAGCCACTTAAAAACATACCCGGTGTACGGCTGGTGTGGGCGCGTAGCCCGGCTGAACTGGCTGGGTTGACACATGCCGATTGGATCATCTTGCCCGGCTCCAAAGCCACAAGTCATGACTTGGCCTGGCTGCGCTCGCAGGGCCTGGACCAGGCCGTTAACGCGCACGCTACGCGCGGGGGGCCGGTGCTGGGCGTCTGTGGCGGCTTGCAAATACTTGGCGAGGCATTGATTGACCCGCATGGCATTGACGGCAATGCCGCAGGGTTAGGGCTGCTGGGTGTTGTTACTGTGTTTGAAGAGTCCAAGACTGTGCAGCACACCTGCACCAATTTTGAACAGCTGCAAGGCGCTTGGGCTGCACTTTCAGGCTTATCGGTTGCGGGCTACGAGATTCATCACGGGCAAACAGCTTTGCGTGCCGACCTGGCAGACGGCACGCACCCGGTCATGCCGCACGGCTTGGCCTGGCAAAACGCGCAGGGCAATATCCTGGCTGTTTATCTGCATGGTTTGTTTGAAGACCCGGCTGTGCTGCGTGCCTTGTTTGGGGTGACTGCACCTACGTTGGACACCGTGTTTGATGGTTTGGCCGACTACATTGAAAAGCATTTTGAGGCGGGTGTTTTGCAATCGTTAATCGCCTGAAAATTTAACTTGAAGGGTCGGTCATGAGTCAGCTTGCATTACAGCGCCGTCAACTGCTTGCCCGGGCTGCTGCTGGGACTGCCGGGTTGTATTTGCCGGGCAGGACGTGGTCGCAAACCAGAGTTGGCGACAGACCCTTCAGCTTGGGTGTGGCCAGCGGCTCACCGACTCACGACTCAGTCGTACTGTGGACCCGGCTGATGCCGCCGTTTGTGCAAACTCCAAGCGGCATGGGCAACGCGGGTAATACAGGAACAGGCGGCGTTGCTGTGCGCTGGGAAGTTGCGCACGACGACCAATTCACTCGCATTGCGCAATCCGGGCAGGCGTTGGCCGTTGCTGGCCTGGCTTATTCAGTGCACGTTGAAGTGCAAGGCCTTGCACCTGACCGCTGGTATTTCTACCGCTTTAAGTTGGGTGATGCTGTCAGTAGCGTGGGCAGAACGCGCACCTTTCCTGCGCCTGCGGCGGCGGTGGCCGGCCTGCGGCTGGGCTACGCATCGTGCCAGCGCTGGGAGCACGGTTACTTTTCAGCCTACCGCCATATGGCGCAAGAAAATCTGGACCTGGTGATGTTTTTGGGTGACTACATTTATGAATACCCTCGTGCAGCCAATGCGGTGCGCTCGGTACCCGGCGGCTGGACTTTAAGCCTGGACGACTACCGCCAGCGTTACGCCAGCTACAAGCAAGATGCAGATTTGCAAGCCATGCACGCCGCCTGCCCGTGGCTGGTGACCTGGGACGACCACGAAGTGCAAAACGATTACGCGGGTTTGACGGTCGGGGAAAACGGGCCTGACGTGGCCGACTTTGCAGCACGGCGTTCGGCAGCGTATCAGGCGTTTTATGAGCATATGCCGGTTCGTGCGTCAGTACTGACGCGTGCTGTTGCTGGCTTGGCCAGCGGCGCAGAGATGCGCATTTACAGCCGCGCCCAGTACGGGCGATTGGCGTCAATCACCATGCTGGACGCGCGCCAGTACAAAAGCCCGCAGGTCTGCACGCAGGGCGGCAAACGCGGATCCAGTACGGTTAACCCGGTCAATTGCCCCGCGTGGAATGACCCGGCGCAGACCATGCTGGGGGTTGACCAAGAGCGTTGGCTGGACGCGAACTGGGGCAGTACAGAAGGCAAATCGGTGGCCTGGAACATACTGGGCCAGCAGTCATTGATAGGCCAGCGCGACTGGCGTGTGGGACCAGAACAAAGCCTGTGGAACGATGGCTGGGACGGTTACAGCGCCGCCCGCACGCGACTGACAGATTCGGCGCGCAAACACAGCGTCTCCAATCTGGTGGTGTTGGGTGGCGATGTTCATGAAAATTGGGTGGGTCAGATCAAAGCCGACTATTCGCGGGCATCAAGCGCAGCGGTAGGGGTTGAGTTTTGCGGCACCAGCATCACGTCGCGCTCAAGTGGCAATGGCAAATTGGCCGAAACCCTGAATGAAAATCCGCATTTTATTTTTGCTGACGTTGAGCGCAAAGGCTATGGCGTGGTGGACATCTCGCTAACGCAACTCAAAACCACGCTGCGGGTGGTGAGCGACGTGACCCGTGAAGATGCCCGCATTGAAACGCTGGCCCAGTTTTCAGTCGCCAGTGGCCGGGCGGTGGTAGAGCAAATCTGAGCTTATTTCAGCACTTCCAGCAGCCTGTCAAGCCCGCCTTCGTTGATGGCCACCATGGCTTGCTCGCGTACCTTGGGCTTGGCATGGTAGGCCACTGACAAACCGGCTGCGCCCATCATCGGCAAGTCGTTAGCACCGTCGCCCACGGCAACTGCCTGACCTGGTGCGATGCCCAGCAGGGTACAAGTCTCCAGCAGGGTTTTGCGCTTTTCTTCGCCATCGCAAATATCGCCCCAGCTTTGGCTAACCAGCCCGCCCGTCAGCACGCCATCGTCAATTACCAGCTCATTAGACTTGGCGTAGTCAATCCCCAGTTGCGCGGCGACACGGTTGGCGAAAAAGGTAAAGCCACCCGACACCAGCAGCACTTTCATGCCTGCCTTCTTGCAGGCGGTTACAAGCTCGGTAGCGCCGGGGTTGAGCTGCAGACGGTCGGCGTACACGCGCTCCATGTCCTGAACAGTCACACCTTTTAGCAGCGCCACCCGACGCCGCAGGCTGGTCTTGAAGTCAGCAATCTCACCTCGCATGGTCGCCTCGGTGATGGCTGCTACCTCCGCTTTCAAGCCGACAGCATCGGCAATTTCATCAATGCACTCAATATTGATGAGGGTAGAGTCCATGTCGAAGGCGATCAGCTTGAAATCAGCCAGTTTCAAGGGGGGGGTGAAGCCTTGAATGATTAAGCCTGGGGAGATTTCTGTTGAAGTCATGGTTGATAAATACTATTAATTTAGGAGCTTTTCACCGTGGTATTTATTGATTTATAGCCTTTTTTATATTGTTTTGAGTCACAGGCTGCGTAGCGCGCATCCACGTCTTCAAACGGCTCAGGTCGTCAAAGTCCACCACGTCGCCCACTTTGCCGTCGTCATCGACAATTTTGAAACGGGTCGCGTCTTTGGTTAAAAACAGTACTTTGCCGTAAGTTTTCGACTGGTGCTTGCTTTTGCGCAGCGCGTCTTTGACATCGTGTTTCGTTTCAACCAATCGGGTGAGCGGTTCGTCATCCAGCTCGTGATGCAGGCAAACCACAAAGTCTGGGTAAAACATGTTGCGACTGTCGGTGCGCATCAGTGCAATGCTGTGCGGTTTACCTTGTGGGTTGCGATGCCACCAGGCCACAAAGTCGGCTCTGTCCAGCGCTTTGGCAAAAGCTAGTTCCTGGGTGTTGAATTCGTAAGTCGCGTCTAACCGGGCAGTGGTGAATAAATCACCCGTTGGCAGGCCTTGAGCATCGAGCGCAAATACATACTCTTCATTTTTGAAATAAGGCTGTGCAGCCAATGGCAGCGTGCTGGCCGCAATAGCCACGGCGTCAGTTTCCGGGAACAGGACACCGTAAATGTTTTTGCGCGAGGAAACAAGGGTTTTGCTGGCAGGCATCAGCAAAACATCGGGTAATGGCTTGGCATGTGCTTCCCGTGCCTTGCTCGCCCATTGTTCCTGTAAAGCTTCTTGCAGTTCAGGCAATTGCTTGTGTACAACCCAGCAAGCTGCGTCGCGTGCTTGCGTACGCACCATGCCCGGCTGAGGCCGAGCATCGCCCTCGCGGTAGGCGTGGGCGCGTTCAATTTCAGGCAACAAGCGCTTGGCCAGCTCGTCAATCACATCAATCAGGTCTTGCTCTTCCAGGCCAATCGTATTGAGTGCTTCTTGTGTGCGCTCCATCAGCGCCGTGCGGTCTGTCACCACCTGCACGCTTTCGATGGTTTGGACGCCGCCAAACAGTTCTTTGCGAACCTCGGTTTCTGTCAGCAGGTTAAGTGCTGCACGGGTGGCAACGCTTTTAAGCTCATCTGACAGGTGCAGCGCCTGTGCAGCCTGCCGAATATCAAGTTCCAGCACGTCAAAAACAGGTTTGACCTCCGTCGTGAACCGCTGCGGCGTAGCCCGCGCTGCAACTGCTTGCAGTCTTGGGTAAGCGCGCAGGCCATGTGCGTCTAGCGCCGCAATTAACTCGGCACGGTTGGCTGGCGCGTTGCGTTTGATTTTTGGCAGGTTGCCGCTGACCTCTGCAAGATAGTCCAGCGCATCAAGTTCGCCCTCCTGGCCTATAGAGCCAAACAATTCAGGCGTCACACCTCGTTCAATATCTAGCTTTCTCAATATTCCGTTGAAGTCGTCGGTATCTGGCGCGGACTGCGGCGGTGGCTGGCGCAGCGTGCCGTCTGGTGCCCGCGTAGGCAGCAGGCCAATGTCGTAGCCCAAAGGTGTCTGGTCAGACACTCTGTTGATCAATGCCATGCCGCCGTAGGCTGTGCGCCGCGCTACCAGCTCCTCAATTTGCCCTTCAAGCTGCGACATCACGGCTTGCGTTGCCTTGGCCGCATCTGCAAAACCAGCTTGCGACTGCTCGTTAGCTAGAAAAATGTAGGCCGTGTCCAGCTCTGGCGGGGCGCTGTAGGGTTCTGGGAAAGCGCGTTGCAGTTCGCCCGGCACCCGCATCACCCGGCCAATAAATTGCATGGCAAAGTCTTCGTCATTGACTGACTTGGTTGATGCCAGCACAAAAGCGCGTGGCGCATCAAAGCCCGTGCCTGCGGACTGCTTGAAAATCAGCACCTCAATCATGGTGTTGACGGCAATGGCCGCCATCATCACCGGGTCAGGCTCGCTGGCCGAATGCATACCTACTGCGTTAGGTGCAATACCCAGCTCTTTGGTTAAAAAGTCATAGGCTTCACGAATGGCGTCGTCTCCGTTCGCAACTTGCACCAGCAGCAGCGGTACCGTTTTTAAGCCGCGCGCTTTGAGCATTTGCGCAATGTGCTGGTTGCGCCGCCAGGCGCGGCGCAGCACCGTCAGCTTTAAATCTGTGATGCCCTGCATGGACTCGCGCAGGTCATACACCACGGTTTCCAGCCACGGCTTGTTCAAACGCTCGGCCACTACATCGCCCCGGCTGACGCTGAAAGCCTTAAATGCAATGTTGCCTGCACTGGCGATAAATTCATTCAGACGCGCGTCTTTGGGCGTAGCACTGGCCATCAGCAAATAATCGGCTCTTAACCATTTTGCAAAATGGCCAAACTCGGTGGCGCTGTCTAGCGCAATGTGGGCTTCGTCTACCACCAGGCCAATCTCTAGCCCGCGCGCTCTTGCCAGTTCAAAGTAACTGGCCAGGCTGCGGGTTTCGTCGTCCAGTTTGTCGGTATAGCCCAGCTTGCGTGACTTGGCACTCGCTACACCCTGCACGGTAGACACCAGAACATGACCGGCCTCTGGCGGCTCGTTTTTGGCCAGGCTCAAATGCTTGGCCATCAGTCCCGTTTCGCTCGACTGGCCGTCCAACGTGTCGACTGTTTGAGCCACCAGATTCACGTAGGGTACAAACCACAGCCACAGCACGGAGCTGGTTTTACTGATGTTTTCTAATATTTGTGTCAGGACAAAAGTTTTACCCGAGCCCGTTGGGCTGCGCAGCAGGCAGGGCGCACGCGGCTGGGTAGCCAACGCCTCGCAAACCCCTTCAATGATGCGTGCCTGAAAGTGCTTGGGCACCATGCCCGTTGAGTTGGGCGCGGTGAACGGGCGGGGGGCTTTAGTCACATTGACGGGTTGATTCATACCGAGCCTTCAGTGTTGACTAGGCTGCGTGCCTTTGCCCGGCGCACTTGCTGCCCGTGCAGCAGCGCCCGCGCCAGCGACAGGCTTTCAACCTCCCGCCCCAGCGCATTGAAGTGCTCACGCACCGTGGCAGGCCGGGCCGAATACACCCGGAGCTGCTTGCCAGGTAATGCGCTCAGTGCATCGAGTGCGGCACGCGTCAGTTTGTGACACAACACGGTCAGCACACCATCAGCGTTTTGCACCAGTACCTTTATGCCGCTTTCAGCTGCTGGCACAGGCCGGGCGACTTGGCCGAGGCGCATGGTGAGCAACTGAAACGCTTGTGCGCAATTAGAGTCAAACGGCGCATCGCCAGGTGCGATTTTGTCGAGCTGCAGGTAGGCGAAGCTGTTGTTTGCAAAGGCAACGTCTGATTCAATCACCCGCTTCATGCGTTCTGCGCACACGTCACGGCACAAATTTTTAGTGGGTTCCTTGTCTGTGGCTTCGGTGCTGCTGCACAAAATGAACTTGCGGTGGCCGCCGTCGAGTGCGTTTAACGCCAATACCGCATGGCCTGTGGTGCCGCTGCCAGCGAAGAAGTCGAGGACTGTGTCGTTTGGGCGGGTGGCTTGGGAAAGCAGGTTTTGAATCAGCGAAAGCGGTTTTGGGTAGGGAAACGCTTTGTCGCCCATCAGCTCTTTGAGTATTCGAGAACCTTCTTCCGTTGTTCCGACGATCGGCATATTTGAAGATTTATTCGCTGTTGACTCTTCTTGGCGTGGAGTTAACCATGATGAAATTGGTTGGCTTTCATTTTTTAAGCCATCCTTGAATTTTTTCAATCGTGGGCGTCCGTAGCCGATTTTTCGACCTACCCATTCATCCAAGTTTGGTGTTTCTCTCGTTAGCAAAGGAGAGCTTCCGCTAAACGGAATCGTTTTATCGTCGATTGCCTTTAGCAATGCCTCTAGAGACTCGAAGCATTCAATTTTCTGGTCTGGAGGAAACCAAACCTGTCCTTGCTCAATCATTTCCTCCATCGTGCCACCGCGAAGTTTTTGATCTATCTTGACTCGATGTTTTGATGCATATGCCCAAACACGGCCAGGATTGCATGGATACCAAACATTATTTTCGGTGTCGTGAACGGGATAAAAAGTGTTTGGCCGTTCTTTGTAATCGTGTGCTTTGGTCAAATCACTTAAATAAAAAATACGGCCATCTTCCTCATGCTTATAAATTGAATAGCTTTTTTCGTCCCCAGAAAATTTAAAGCTACTGTTACCGTAAACCAGAATGTGTTCGTGGTTATCAGAGAAAAACGCGCCTCTCGCATCATTCCCCCCTGTGCGGCTACGCCAGACAAAGCTACCCACACGCCGCCCCGGAAACACCTCATCCATCAACAGCTCCAGCCGCGCCCGGTTTTCGTCGTTGATGCTGACCATGATCACGCCATCTTGCGTGAGCAAGTCTTTGGCCAGCATCAGGCGGCGGTACAAAAACTCCAGCCACTGGCTGTGCCGCCAGCGGTCATTGGCACCCACATAACGGTCGTTGTACACCCAGTCTTTGTTGCCGGTGTTGTAGGGTGGGTCAATGTAAATCACACGGACTTTGCCAGCGTGCGTGCTTTTGAGCAGCCTTAAAGAGTCGTAGTTGTCGCCCTCAATGATCAGGTTGGGGGTACCTTGCCCTGCCACGGCATCTAAGTTGTGGGAGTTAGCTTCAACCACGCGCGGCAACACAATGTTGGCGTTGAGCGCCGCATCGCGTTCAATCGCGCTGGCCTCCCAATACAGCCCCAGCTTTTGCTTTGTGAGGTGCTCCGTCAGCAGGCGGCGCAGTTGCGGGGCGGTTAAACCTTCGAGGCTTTGCAGCAGGTTTTTTGGTTGTGTCATGAAAGCTTACCCAAAAGCTGGCGCATATATATTTGCTTTCCAGTTTGCACCGGTATGAACAAAGCGCGTTCGGGCGTATGGTTGTCGTACTCTTCTCTGGACGGGCGCTTAGCTAGAGGCGTTGCAAGCTGGTTATGAAAAACAAAATAGCGGCGTGGCCAAGCTTTGATAGGGTCACACTTGCAGTAATTTTCGAGCAGAGACCCGAGATAGTCTAAAAAACAGTGTGCATTGCGAAATTGCTCAGCTACCTCTTTTTGTTGTGGTTCGCTGGACTTCAATTCAAAGCACATGATGAAGGGTTCGCCATCAACGACACAAAACGCAATAGAGTCGCAGGCACGGTGCAAAGCGTGGACTGGTGCAAACAGTTCG
>JAYURC010000181.1:0-35620 GCA_043756405.1 Polaromonas sp. | reverse complement strand
TCTGCCCGCCTGCGAGAGCCAGGCCATGAACACGAAGGGATGCTTGAAAGCGAGTTGGCCGCAGCCGTTGCGGGCGGTATTACCAGTCTGGTCTGCCCCCCTGATACTGACCCGGTGCTGGATGAGCCGGGCCTGGTTGAAATGCTTAAATTCCGGGCTGAAAAATTGCACCTGTCACGCGTCTTTCCGCTGGGTGCATTAACCCGCAGTTTGCAGGGCGAAGCGCTGACTGAAATGGTTGAGTTGACCGAGTCAGGCTGTATTGGTTTTTCGCAGGCAGAAGTACCACTGGGCAACACACAGGTGCTGATGCGCGCGATGCAGTACGCGGCCACTTTTGACTACGGCGTGTGGCTGCGCCCACAAGAGTTGTACTTGGGCAAGGGTGTTGCTGCCAGTGGTGCACTGGCCACGCGGCTTGGGCTAAGCGGTGTGCCAGTTGCTGCTGAAACCATAGCACTGCACACCATTTTTGACCTGATGCGCAGCACAGGTGCGCGGGTGCACATTTGCCGCATCAGCAGTGCAGCCGGTGTGGCTTTGGTTTCTAGCGCCAAAGCTGAAGGCTTGAAGGTGACTTGTGATGTCAGCATCAACAGCCTGCATTTGCTAGACACGGACATTGGCTACTTTGACAGCCGCATGCGCCTTAATCCACCCCTGCGTCAGCAGCGCGACCGCGATGCGCTGCGCCTGGGGCTGCTTGACGGCACAATTGACGCGCTGGTGTCTGACCACACACCCGTAGACGAGGACACCAAAACGCTGCCTTTTGCCGAGGCCGAACCCGGCGCCACCGGGCTTGAGTTGTTGTTGCCTTTGGCCTTGAAATGGGGCAATGATCAAAGTAGTGATCAAGGCAGTGGGGGCCTGATGCGCGCCCTTGAAGTGCTGACCAGCGCGCCTGCCAAGGTGCTGGGCACTTCGCTGGGTACATTGGCAACAACTGCGGGCCAGCTTGTCAAAGGCGGTGTGGCCGATGTGTGCGTGTTCGACGCTGCCGCTGAATGGACACCCGAGCCATCTGCGCTGCGCAGCCAGGGCAAACACACACCTTTTTCTAGTTACCTGCTTCAGGGCCGGGTGCGTTATACGCTGGTGGGCGGGCATGTGGCATTTGACTCAACAGCTCAGGCTTGAGCCGCATTGACTTGAACCGTTTTGTCTTGAACCGCATTAATGCCATCGTCAAACTCGTACGTGCGCTGCTGCACATCCTGATCGGGTTTCTTACCATTTTGCTGGTGTTTCCGCGCCTGGGTGCCGAGCAGCGTCAGCTGCGTACCCAGGCCTGGTCGCTGGCCATGCTGCGCTGCATTCGCATTCAATTGATCGTCAAGGGCAATCCGGCACTTAACGGACCGTTGCTGCTGGTGGCCAACCACATGTCATGGCTTGACATTACCGCTCTGCATGCAGCCCGGTTCTGCCGTTTTGTGTCCAAAGCTGACATTCAAAAATGGCCCTTCATAGGCGTGTTGGCCAGCGGCATTGGCACGCTGTTTATTGAGCGTGAATCCCGCCGGGACGCCATGCGTGTGGTGCAACACATGACGGCCAGTTTGCAGGCGGGTGATGTGCTGGGCGTATTCCCTGAAGGCACGACGACGGACGGCACGGCGCTTCTGCCATTTCATGCCAACCTCTTTCAGGCGGCCATTGCCGCCAATGCGCCGGTGCAGCCTGTGGCACTGCAATTCATTGACACCACCACTGGCCAGCGCAACGCGGCACCCTGCTATGTGGGCGACGATACACTGGCACAGTCAGTCTGGCGAACTTTGACCACACCAGACATTGCCGTTGTGATTACCTTTGGCAAGCCGCAGTGGGCTGATGGGCGTGACAGGCGGGCGCTAGCGCTGGCCCTGCAGCAAGCCGTGGCTGACTTGCGGAATTAGTTGGTAGCGTCTTCACGCGGGAAGGTCACCACGTGGTCAACCAGAGCGCGTATGCCTATCCACTCGCCCAGCGCGTGGTCATGATGCGACGGCACATGGGCAACGATTAACTCGCCAGTGGCCAGTTGCAGCGTGTATAAAAACTCTGAGCCCCTGAATGCCTTGCGCACAATTTGCGCTTTAACCGGGGCGCTGTCGTCGTGCACGATGTCATCAGCGCGCAGCAGTACATCGCACAAGCCGCCAGCATAGGCGCTTGGCACGGGGCATTCCTGCAGGTCAGTCAAATCACCCAGCGCGGTACTGACCACGACACCACTGGCTCTTTGCTCAATGCGCGCCGGGGCAAAAACACCGTGACCAATAAAGTCCGCCACAAATCGGGTGGCAGGCCGGTGGTACAGCGCATAGGCGTCGTCCCACTGGTGCAGTTTGCCGTGCTGCATCACGCCTATCTTGTCGCCTATGGCAAAGGCTTCCAGCTGATCGTGCGTCACAAACAGTGCCGTAGCACCCGCTGCTTTCAAGATTCCCCGCACCTCGTGGGCCAGGCGCTCGCGCAAGTCCACGTCCAGATTGGAAAACGGTTCATCCAGCAGCAGCAGGCGTGGTGAGGGTGCCAGCGCCCGGGCCAGCGCCACGCGTTGCTGCTGGCCGCCCGACAGCTCATGCGGAAAACGCTTGCCAGCAGTCGGCATGCCAACCAGCTCCAGCACGTCCGCTACGCGGCGCATGCGCTGGTTGGCGGGCATGTGTGCAATGCCAAAAGCCACGTTGTGTGCCACGTCAAGGTGCGGAAACAGCGCATAGTCCTGAAACACCATGCCCAAATGGCGTTGTTCAGCCGGCACATGAATATCTGCACTGCTGATAATTTGCGGCCCCAGCGCGATGCTGCCACTGCGCGCTCGCTCCAGCCCAGCCACCGCCCTGAGCAGCGTGGTTTTGCCGCAGCCCGATGGCCCAATCAAAACGCCTATCTCACCGGGCTGCAAACTAAAGGTCACGTCATCGACGGCGGCATTCACACCGCCACGGTAGTGCATTGTGAGGTTGGCGATTTGCAAAAACATAAGGGCACTTCTATAAATTCATTTTTCGGGCGCTCCCTAAGCAAAAGAGTGCGTCGTTGGGCGGTGCTCGCAATCCTCACGCACTCAAGTACGTGCCTAGGTACTGCGCTCCGTCCGCCTAGCACTTCACCCCGAAAATCTGAATTTCTAGAAGTGCCCACAAGAAAATATTGTAGATGCTTACAATTCTCATTTGCATTTTGTTGGGGTTTTCAACTTGATACGCGTGCGCAGATTTTCATTTCTTTCCTGGGTGCTGCTGTTGCTGGTCTGCGCGCTCATGCTGCCAGTTATCAGCGTGGCTTTGTCCTGGTTGCAATATGACAGTGCAGCCATGGCCATCCTGCGTGAAATGGCGCAAACCGTTTTGCCCGATTACGCACTCACGTCGCTGTTGCTGTGCATTAGTGTGGCTGTGGGTGTGGCGCTAGTGGGCATAGCCACAGCCAGTGCTGTAACGTTGTTTGACTTCCCGGGCCGGCGCGTTTTTGAATGGGCGCTTTTGCTGCCGCTGGCCATGCCCGCCTATGTGGTGGCCTACGCTTACACCGATTTTTTGCAACATGCCGGGCCGCTGCAAACCTGGGCGCGAAGCACCTTTGGCCTGCAGGGCAGGTTGCTGCCCGACGTGCGCAGCCTTGGGGGAGCCGTGCTGGTATTTACCGTGGTTTTGTACCCCTATGTGTATTTGCTGGCACGTGCAGCCCTGGCTGAGCGCGCTGTGCACCTGATGGAAGCTGCCCGGTTGCTGGGGGCACCGCTGTCTCGCCGTATTCGCGAAGTGGCTTTGCCGTTAGCCCGCCCTGCAGTGGCTGCTGGCGTGGCGCTGGCGCTGATGGAAACTCTGGCCGACTTTGGCGTGGCCAGTTACTTTGGTATTCAGACTTTTACTGCGGGCATTTACAAAGCATGGCTGGCCATGGACAACCGCATGGCCGCCGCGCAACTGGCCACCATGCTGTTGGTGGTAGTGGCCATCCTGTTAAAAATTGAGCACGGAGCACAAAAACGCATGCGTTTTGTCAACGGCAGGGCAGGTGGGGCTGGCTCAGCCGACGCCCTGCCAACCAGCCTGCACGGCCACCGCGCTGCAGCAGCCTGGCTAACCTGCGCCGTACCGATTGCACTGGGTTTTGTGTTGCCTGTATTGTTCATGCTGCGCCCGCTGGTGCAAGGCTGGGGCACGCTGCCTTGGTCACAATTTGGCGGCTGGGCGCTAAGCAGTGTCTGGCTGGCAAGCTTAAGTGCAGCGCTGGCCACGGCGCTGGCTTTGTCGCTGGCGTTTGCAGTGCGCATACAGCCGTCAGCGCTAACCCGTGGCGCAGCCCAACTGGCTAGCCTGGGCTATGCCGTACCCGGCGCTGTGATTGTGGTCGGCCTGCTCATGCCGGTGGGCTGGCTGCAAAGCACGGCCCCTGACCTCAAAGCCGGTTACTGGGTGACTGCCACCGTGCTGGGCATTGTGTGGGCGTATTTGGTACGTTTTAGCGCGGTGGCCCTGCAGTCGGTGCAAAGCGGCTACACCCGCCTGCCTACCAGTCTGGACGACAGTGCCCGCATGTTGGGCACCACTGGTCTGGGGCTGTTCAAGCGTGTGCATTGGCCGCTGCTCAAGCGCTCAGTGGCAGTAGCGGCGCTGCTGGTGTTTGTTGACGTCATGAAAGAGCTGCCCGCCACGCTGGTGCTAAGGCCCTTTAACAGCGACACCCTGGCTGTGGTCGCCTACCAGTTGGCGCGAGACGAACGCCTTGGCGAGGCGGCGCTGCCCGCCCTGGCGCTGGTGCTGGTGGGGTTGTTGCCCGTAGCGCTGCTCAGCCGCACCCTGCGCGCAAAGTAAACGGCGAGTGGTGGGCAGCGCACCGTAGGCAAGTGCCTACGCAGGTTGCCCGCCACAACCTACGGCAAACACGGTGTCTGCCTATTAATATTTGTGCTGACTCGTACAAGCTACTGGCTTGTTCTGTTTTCAAATCTTCAAGGACTCATCATGACAATCAAACCTTTAGTAGCGGCTATTGCTGCTACCTGCGCCTTCATGTCAGGTGCCATGGCAACAACCCAGGCTGAATACAAGGCAGCCAAAACCACCATTTCTACTGACTACAAAGCGGCCAAAGAAAAATGTGGCGGCCTGGCGGCCAATGCCAAAGACGTTTGCATGTCTGAGGCAAAAGGCATGCAAAAAGTGGCCAAAGCCGAGGCAGAAGCTGCCTACAAACCCACGGCACGCAACACTGAAAAAGTAGCTATGGCCCAGGCGGACGCCATGTACGACACCGCCAAGGAAAAGTGCGACGACCAGGCAGGCAATGCCAAAGATGTGTGCGTTATAGCCGCCAAAGCATCCCACGTCAAAGCCAAGCAAGACGCCAAAGTCACCAAAGTTTCCAGCGACGCCAGCAACACCCGCAGCGACAAGGTCGCTGATGCCCGTAAAGATGCCACCAGCGAAAAGCGCGACGCGGACTACAAGCTGGCTAAAGAGCGTTGCGACGCATTGAGCGGCGCACCCAAAGACGCTTGCCAAAACGACGCCAAAGTCAAATACGGCATGAAGTAAACGCCTTCCTAGTCATCCCGCGAATGCGGGATCCGCAAAAACCCGGTCAGCGCTAGCTACCGGGTTTTTTTACGTCAAAAAGGGCTGTTTTGGGTGTTTTCAGCCATTAAATCGTCCTCTAGCCCAATTAATGCGCGCGCAATCAGCTCCTGAAATAATAGCGTTTTAAGGCTGCTGTCAGGCCGGTGATGCCGCACCGTATCATTGCGCGCATGCTCGACGACATCAAAAAAACACTCTGGGCCACGGCCGACAAGCTGCGCGCCAACATGGACGCGGCTGAATACAAGCACTTGGTGCTCGGCCTGATCTTTGTCAAATACATTTCCGACACCTTTGCCGCCCGCCGCGCTGAAGTAGCCGCCCGGCTGGCTGACCCGAAAGACGAATACTTTTTTGAAGGCGCGACGCCTGATGCGTTGGCCCAAGAGATGGAAGACCGCGACTATTACAAGTCCGTCAACGTGTTCTGGGTGCCCGAAGCCGCCCGGTGGGAAGCCCTGCGCGCAGCTGCCAAGCAGCCCGACATTGGCAAACGCATTGATGAAGCCCTCACGCTGGTCGAGGTGGAGAACCCAAAACTCAAAGGCATTCTCGACAAACGCTACGCACGTGCACAGTTGCCCGACGGCAAGCTGGGTGAGCTGGTTGACTTGATCTCCACCATCGGCTTTGGCGATAACCCCAGCACGGCGCGCGACATTCTGGGCCAGGTTTACGAATACTTTTTAGGCATGTTCGCGAGCGCTGAAGGCAAGCGCGGCGGGCAGTTTTACACCCCGGCCAGCATTGTTAAAACACTGGTTGCGGTGCTCAACCCGCACAGCGGCAAGGTGTATGACCCGTGCTGCGGCTCGGGCGGCATGTTTGTGCAGAGTGAAAAGTTCATTGAAGCGCACGGCGGCAAATTGGGCGATGTGTCCATCTACGGGCAAGAGGCCAACCCCACCACCTGGCGCCTGGCCGCCATGAACCTGGCCATTCGCGGCATTGACTTTAATTTAGGCCGCGAGCCCGCCGACACCTTTGTATTGAACCAGCACAAAGACCTGCGTGCTGATTTCATATTGGCCAACCCGCCCTTCAACATCAGCGACTGGTGGCACGTCAGCCTGACGGGCGACGCCCGCTGGCAGTACGGCGACCCACCCACAGGCAACGCCAACTACGCCTGGCTACAGCACATGCTGCACCACCTCAAACCCACAGGCCGTGCTGGCATTGTGCTGGCCAACGGCAGTATGAGCAGCAGCCAAAACAGCGAAGGCCAAATCCGCGCCGCCATGGTTGACGCCGATGTGGTCGAGGTGATGATCGCGCTGCCCGGCCAGCTGTTTTTCAATACCCAAATCCCGGCGTGTTTGTGGTTTTTGGTCAAGAAAAAGACGCACCGCCAGGGCGAAGTGCTCTTCATAGACGCCCGCAAGCAAGCTACCATGATCAGCCGAGTGCAAAGCGAGTTCACCGATGAAGTGATTGCGCGCATAGCCAACACCGTAGCCCTGTGGCGCGGCGACGAATTACTCCCTCTCCCGCCAGCGGGAGAGGGCAGGGGTGAGGGCTCCCCGAATGCACTCCCTACCGAATACCAAGACATCCCAGGCTTCTGCCGCAGCGTAAAACTAGCCGAAATCGCCCAACACGGCCACGTCCTAACCCCCGGCCGCTACGTAGGCGCAGAAGAAGTTGAAGACAACGACGAAGACTTCGCGACCAAGATGCAGCAGCTGACTGAAAAGCTGGGTGAGCAGATGGCGAAAGGGGCTGCGCTGGATTTGCTGATGCGGCAGAAGCTTGGAGGGCTTGGGTATGAGTTCTGAACCATAGGAGAAAATCATGACAAATGAGCATCTAGACCTTTCCGCGTTGCGCGGTGCGGTCAGCTCGCTTGAGGACGGGCTGGAAGTGGTGAGCAATGATGACTGGTTCAATCTGCAATCAGACAAGGTGCAAAACACCCTGATTGCAGGCGTCATCCAAAATTTTGAGTTTGTGTATGAGATCAGTTTCAAGATGATCAAACGGCAGATCGAGGAAGAATCGGCAAGCCCCAATGAGGTAGACGAAAGCAATTTTCGTGATGTGCTGCGCGTTGCCGCTGAGAAGGGATTGGTAGCGGATGTCGAACCTTGGTTCAAGTACCGCAAGATGCGCAACATCACAGCGCACACTTACGACCATGAAAAAGCGCAGCAGGTTTACCAAGATACGTTGATTTTTATTAACGATGCCCGTGCGCTGCTACAAGCGCTTGAAACCCGCAATGCCTAGGAGACCAGATATCGACATTCGCCCAGACCATTGGGAGATCGTGCGCAGCCTGTTGGAAAAGCACGTTCCTCAATATGCTGTCTGGGCGTTTGGCTCGCGCGCGAAGTGGACGGCAAAGGATTATTCTGACCTTGATTTGGCAGTCATTACAGACAAGCCGCTGACACTGAGCGTAAGTAGTAGCTTGAGCGATGACTTTTCCGAATCTGACCTGCCGTGGAAAGTTGATTTGGTGGATTGGGAAACCACCAGTGATAGTTTTCGCAAGATCATTGCTGAGGATTACGTGGTGGTTCAGGCGGCGGCCAGCGGTAGGAATTTGGGTACAACTTCTGGATCAATAGTTCTTCCGCTGGAGGACTGTCTTGATGCCCTAATCGACTACCGAGGCAAAACACCGGTAAAAGCAGACTCTGGTATTCCGTTGATTACTGCAAAGATCATCAAAGGAGGACGCATTGAAACGCCAACAGAGTTCATTGCAAAAGACGATTACGTCGGCTGGATGCGACGGGGGATACCCGAAGAGGGCGATGTTGTTTTGACCGTTGAAGCTCCGCTTGGTGAAGTGGCGCAACTCGGCTCAGAAAAAATTGCACTTGCCCAGCGTGTCGTGACTTTGCGCGGCAAAGCGGGGCTGCTTGACAGCACATATCTGCTGTACTTGCTGCAAACCGCGGAAATGCAGTCGCAACTGAAATCTCGCGCAACAGGTACAACGGTGCTTGGTATCAAGCAGAGTGAACTGCGAAAAGTGACTTTGCGCCTACCCCCGCTTGATTTGCAGTTGAGTGCGGCAGCAACGCTCAAAGCCCTCGACGACCGCATCACCCTCCTGCGCGAAACCAACGCCACGCTCGAAGCCATCGCCCAGGCGCTGTTCAAGTCATGGTTTGTCGATTTCGACCCCGTGCGCGCCAAGCTGGAAGGCCGCGCCCCCGAAGGCATGGACGAAGCCACAGCAGCGCTGTTTCCCGATGGGTTTGAGGAGTCGGAGTTAGGCTTGGTGCCGACGGGGTGGCGGGTCAAGCCGCTTGATGAAGTTGCGAACTTTCTTAACGGGTTGGCGTTGCAGAAATTCCCACCTACAGATGATTCTTGGCTACCTGTGATCAAAATAGCCCAGCTCAGAAAGGGCGACACCGTCGGCGCTGACCGCGCAGGGCGTGGTCTGAAGCCTGACTACATCATCCAAAACGGGGATGTATTATTTTCATGGTCTGGCAGTCTTGAGGTCGAAGTCTGGTGCGGAGGTGAGGGGGCTTTGAACCAGCACTTGTTTAAAGTCACCTCCAACAAGTATCCGAAGTGGTTTTATTACCTTTGGACGAAGCATCATTTGGAATACTTCCGGCAAATCGCCGCAAGCAAGGCCACCACAATGGGCCACATCCAAAGAGCACATTTGACTCACGCCAAAGTAGTTGTACCGCCCGACGCTTTTGTTGAGGCAGTTGGCGAAAGCTTCTCACCTTTGCTTGACCGCTGGATAGCGACTGCGCTGCAAGCCCAAACCCTAGCCACCCTCCGCGACACCCTGCTCCCGCGCCTGATCTCGGGGCAGTTGCGTTTGCCGGAAGCCATGACTAAGTTAGAGGAATCATGCGCATGAAACCCAGCACCCAAACCCCACTTGCCGTACCTGAAGGCTACGCTGACTGGCTGGCGCAGCTCAAGGGGCAGATCGCCAGGCGCGGCAACGGGCGGCGCTGGCCGTCAATGCCGAGCTGGTACAGCTTTATGGCCGCATTGGGCGTGACATTCTGGAGCGGCAACAAAGCCAGGGCTGGGGCGCCAAGGTCATTGACCGGCTGGCGCTGGACCTGAAAGACGCCTTTGCCGACATGCGGGGCTGGTCAACGCGAAACCTCAAATACATGGCGTTTTTTGCCCAGCACTGCCCTGATGGCCTATTTGGGCAGCAGCCTGCTGCCCAATTGCCGTGGTTTCATATCGTGACGCTGCTGACCCAGCTAGACAACGCTACTGACCGCGAGTGGTATGCCGTGCAAACGGTGCAGCATGGCTGGTCACGTACCACGCTGTCGCTCAACATCAAAAACCGTCTGCACTTGCGCCAAGGCGGTGCGGTTACTAACTTCACGGCTCGATTGCCGGCACCTGACTCGGCGCTGGCGCAAGACACGCTCAAAGACCCGTACCTGTTCGACTTTCTTGGGCTGGGGGATGACGCGCACGAACGCGAGATTGAAATTGGGCTGATTCGCCACATCACGCGCTTTTTGCTGGAGCTGGGCGCTGGCTTTGCCTTTGTAGGGCGGCAGTTCAGGCTGGAGGTAGCGGGTGATGAGTTCTTTATCGACCTGCTTTTTTATCACACGCGCCTGAAATGCTATGTGGTGGTGGAACTGAAGGCCACCGCCTTTAAGCCTGAGCACGCAGGCCAGCTTAACTTTTACCTGGCGGCGGTAGACGCGCAAGTCAAAGCGCCAGACGACAAACCAACCATTGGCCTGCTGCTGTGCAAGCAGCAAAACCGCCTGGTGGCGGAATACGCGTTGTCTGGTATCGACAAGCCTATTGGCGTGGCTGAATACCAACTACTGCGCGACCTGCCACCCATGCTGGAGCAAAGCTTGCCCAGCATTGCCGACATTGAGGCGGAATTGGCAGGGAACATGCTGGATGAGGTGGCCAGTGAGCCGGACGACCCGCAAGTCACACCCCAATAATCTTGTAGGTTGCTACATATTTAATAGCTGTTTGCGCCCGTATTTATTGGGTTATAGGCTTATTTGATACCCTAAAAAGGCGATTTTTCGGCATTTTGGGTCGTTTGGATGTCGGGTTACGCTTCGCTAACCCGACTTACGCACTTGGAGCCCAAGGCCGCATTAAAGCCACCTTAAACGAAATTTACGACGTGTATAGAAAACCACGATTTTTATACACGTTACTGTCGAAGCATATAAATAACAGTGCTTTCTATACAAATGGTCGCTAACATGTATAAAAAAACCAATTTTCTATACATGTAACAGATTTAAAAGCCAGCCCATGCCTACGCTAAAGACACTTGAAAACCTCAACCCAGCCCGCTTTGATACGCCAGTGATTTTAAAAAAACTGGCAACCGCCAGCCGCAAGCTGGCTGAGTTGAAGGGCATTGCAGCGTCGATTCCCAACCAGGGCATTTTGATCAACACGCTGGGCCTGCAAGAGGCCAAGGACAGCTCCGAGATTGAAAACATTGTCACCACGCACGATGCATTGTTTAAAGACGATGTGTTGCCAGAAGCCTTTGCCAACCCAGCTGCCAAAGAGGTGCTGCGCTACCGCCAGGCGCTGCGGGTGGGTTTTGAGCAGGTGCGTAGCAGTGGTTTGCTGACAGCCAACCACATCATTGAAATTCAAGGCGAACTTGAGCGCAACAATGCTGGGTTTCGCAAGCTGCCGGGCACAGCGCTCAAAGACGGCGCTGGCAAAACCATTTACACGCCACCGCAAGACCCGGCCGAGATCATTGAGCTGATGCGGGGACTGGAGCGGTTTATGAATGATGCCAATCTGTTTGCGGCTGACCCGTTGATCAAAATGGCGTTGATGCACCATCAGTTTGAAAGCATTCACCCGTTTTACGACGGCAATGGCCGTACCGGGCGGATATTGAATGTGCTGTACCTGGTTAAAGAGGGGCTGCTTGATATCCCGGTGTTGTACCTTAGCAGCTACATTGTGCATACCAAGGCCGACTATTACCGCTTTTTGCAAACTGTGCGTGAGGACGACAACTGGGAAGAGTGGGTGTTGTACCTTTTGGGCGCTGTTGAGCAAACCGCTGCGCAGACATTGGCCACCATTCATGCCATCAAGGCGGCACTGTTTGACTACAAGCACCGCATTCGGGATGGCTACAAGTTTTACAGCCAGGACTTGATCAATAACCTGTTCATGCACCCCTACACAAAAATTGAATTTGTGCAGCGCGACTTGCAGGTGTCACGTATCACAGCCACAAAATACATGGATGCTCTTGCGGCGGGTGGCTTTGTGCAAAAGCAGAGAGTGGGGCGCGGTAATTACTACGTTAATACAGCGCTGAATGCGGTGCTGGTCAGTGCCGGCAACCCAACATGACCGAAGACCAACTCGAACAAGAAGCGCTGACTTGGCTGGCCGACGTTGGCTACAGCGTGATGTATGGCCCTGACATCGCGCCAGATGGCCCCACGCCTGAACGCGACAACTACCGGCAAGTGATTTTGACCGGTCGTTTGCGCGCAGCCATTGACCGGCTGAACCCATGTGTGCCTACTGCGGCGCGCGCGGATGCGCTTAAACAGGTGGTGGATATGGGCATTGCCGCGCTGCTGGCTGCCAACCGGCGCTTTCACCAGTTGCTGGTGACGGGTGTGCCGGTGCAGTACCAGCGGGACGGTGAAACGCGCGGTGATTTTGTACGGTTGGTGGACTGGGCGAACACCGCAGGCAACAACTGGCTGGCGGTGAACCAGTTCAGTATCAAAGGCCCGCACCACACGCGGCGGCCTGACATTGTTTTGTTCATCAACGGCCTGCCGATGGTGCTGCTGGAAATCAAAAACCCGGCTGACAAAAATGCTGATGTGTGGAAGGCGTACGAGCAGATACAAACCTACAAAGAGCAGATCCCCGACGTTTTCCAGACCAACGAGGTGCTAGTGATATCTGACGGCACCGAGGCGCTGATGGGGTCGCTCTCAAGCGACGCGGAGCGCTTTATGGCCTGGCGCACGATTGACGGCCAAACGCTCGACCCGCTGGGCGAGTTCAATGAACTGCAAACTTTGGTGCGCGGCGTGCTGGCACCCACGTACCTGCTGGACTACCTGCGCTACTTTGTGCTGTTTGAAGACGACGGCGCGCTGGTCAAGAAGATTGCGGGCTACCACCAGTTTCATGCGGTGCGGTTTGCCATTGCCAAGGTGATTGAAGCGTCACGCCCCGGCGGTAATCAAAAGGGTGGCGTGGTGTGGCACACGCAGGGCAGCGGCAAAAGCATCACCATGACCTGCTTTGCTGCCCGGGTAATGCAAGAACCCGCGATGGAAAACCCAACCATCGTGGTCATCAGCGACCGCAACGACCTGGACGGGCAACTGTTTGGCGTGTTCAGCCTGGCGCAAGACCTGCTGCGTGAGCAACCCGTGCAGGCCCGCACCCGGCAAGAGCTGCGCGCGCTGCTCGGCAATCGGCCATCCGGCGGCATTGTGTTTGCCACCATTCAAAAGTTTATGCCGGGGGAAGATGAAGACACCTTCCCCATCCTGTCAGAGCGGCACAACATTGTGGTGATTGCCGACGAGGCGCACCGCACCCAATACGGTTTTGAGGCCAAATTAAGGCTAAGAAAGGCATCAAATATGCCTCTAGCTCAAGCAGTATGGGCGCAAGCAGCTCCTAATGTTATAGCAACTGGTGATGGTGTGGTGACGCCGCACCGGGTAGAGTTTGAGCCGCCGATGTATTCCGTTGAAGGCCTTCGACAGGCTCAGGGTGAACGGGCAAGTGGGAGTGAGCATTACCAGGCAGGCTACGCCCAGCATCTGCGCGACGCACTGCCCAAAGCCACCTTTGTAGCCTTTACGGGCACACCCGTCAGCAGCACAGACCGCGACACGCGGGCCGTGTTTGGCGACTACATCCATGTGTATGACATGCAGCAGTCGAAAGAAGACGGTGCGACGGTGGCGATTTATTACGAGTCGCGTCTGGCCAAGCTGAGCCTGAAAGACGCTGACCTGCAGCAACTGGACGATGACGTGGATGAGCTGGCTGAAGACGATGAACAAAGTCAGCAAGCCGCGCTAAAAAGCCGCTGGGCCGCGCTGGAAAGAGTTGTTGGCGCAGAGCCGCGCATTGCCAGCGTGGCGGCTGACCTGGTGGCGCACTTTGAAGAGCGCAACATGGCGCAGACAGGCAAGGCGATGGTGGTGGCCATGAGCCGCGACATTTGCGCGCACTTGTACAACGAGATCATTGCGCTGCGGCCCGACTGGCATGACGCCGACCCTGAAAAGGGCGCGATCAAAATCGTGATGACAGGCTCAGCCAGCGACAAGGCGCTGCTGCGGCCCCACATCTACAGCGCGCAAATTAAAAAGCGGCTGGAAAAGCGCTTCAAAGACCCATCCGACCCGCTGCGCCTGGTCATCGTGCGGGATATGTGGCTGACGGGTTTTGACGCGCCGTGCGTACACACTCTGTATGTTGACAAACCCATGAAAGGTCACAACCTGATGCAGGCGATTGCACGGGTCAACCGCGTATTTAAAGACAAGCAGGGCGGCCTGGTGGTGGACTACATCGGCATTGGCAATGAGTTGAAATTGGCGATGAAGGAATACACCGCCAGTCAGGGGCGCGGCAGGCCAACGGTGGATGCGCACGAAGCCTTTAGCCTTCTGCTTGAAAAGATGGACGTGCTACGCGCCATGCTGCATGGTTTTGACTACAGCGGCTTTTTAACCGGCGGCCACCAGACACTCGCTGGCGCTGCCAATCACGTGCTGGGCTTAACCACCGGCAAGGCGCGCGACGGTAAAAAACGCTTTGCCGACAACGCATTGGCCATGAGCCATGCCTTTACGCTTTGCTGCACGCTGGACGAGGCCAAGGCAGTACGTGAAGAAGTCGCGTTTTTGCAGGGCGTGAAAGTCATTTTGACCAAGAAGGAGCTGACCGCGAAAAAGCGCACTGACGAGCAGCGCGAGCTAGCCATCCGCCAAATCATTTCGTCGGCTGTGGTGTCTGAAAGCGTGGTCGATATTTTTGACGCGGTAGGCTTGGACAAACCCAATATTGGCTTGCTTGACGATGAGTTTTTAGCGCAGGTGAAGGGCCTGCCCGAAAAGAACCTGGCCGTTGAACTGCTGGAGCGCCTGCTACAGGGCGAGATCAAAAGCCGATTTGCTGGCAGCGTGGTGCAAGACCGCAAGTTCTCTGACATGTTGAGCAATGTGATTGCCCGTTATCAAAACCGGTCGATTGAAACGGCGCAGGTGATGGAAGAGCTGATCCAAATGGCGAAGAAGTTTAGAGAAGCGTCTTTGCAGGACGAAAAGCTGGGACTGACGGAAGACGAGGTGCGGTTTTATTACGCGCTGATAGAAAACGAATCAGCCGTGCGCGAACTGAGCGACGACACCCTGAAAAAAATAGCTCATGAGTTGACAGAAAACCTGCGCAAAAACCTGAGCGTGGACTGGTCAGCCCGGGAGAGCGTGCAGGCCAAGTTGCGACTGATGGTCAAGCGCATCCTGCGCAAATACAAATACCCGCCAGACCATCAGGATGCAGCAGTTGAGCTGGTGCTGGAGCAAGTGCAAGCCTTTGGGGACGGCTGGGGCGGCTAATTTGATGGTTTTTAGACCGGCTGAGAGGGTATTTTAGGCCTCTAGCCCAATAAATGCGGGCGCAAGCAGCTATAAAAATAATAGTACCTGGCGTTGGCTCATTTGGTACCACCAACAGGAATCGAACCTGTATCTAGCGCTTAGGAGGCACTCGTTCTATCCGTTGAACTATGACGGCGCGGGTCTCAAATTCATCCAGGGTGTTCAGTGGTAGTCGTCTTCAAGCTGGTGGCGAATGGCACCAATGATGACGGTGTTGCTGTCAACTATCTCAAACAACGCCACGTAGCCTGTTCGACCAAACGGAATAATCAGTTCGCGGACAAAAGAGCTGCTTCCTGCCTTGCGACAGGCAAACGGCGACGACGCCAAAAAGGCCATACCATCCTTGATAGCTCGCACGGCCCGGTCTGGTGTGTCCAGGTCGCCTGTCTCGCTGCTCAGTTCGCGTTGCAGCGCGAAGTCAAACAGTTGCTCCAGGTCAGCGGCAGCGGCTTGACTGAACTCAACTTTGTAGGTCATGCAGCGCGCTGGGCCTTGGCTTGCTTGGCTGCACTCAGCTTGGCTTCCAGCTTCGCAATCACCACGTCAGCGGGAATCCCGCCGTCCTTCTTGGTCGCCTCAATAGCGGCAATGCCCCGCTTGATGAACTCAGCCTGGGTTTTGCGCCTGGTAACGGTGGTGCGAACCGCGTTTTCGACAAACTGCGACAAGGACTCGCCTTGTTCAAGAACGCCTTCAAGATCAAGCTTGAAATCGGGCGCAACACGGATGGGAGGGAGTGTGGCGGTTTTCATGAATTTATTGTATTGCAATTGCTATACAACACTCAACGCCCGTTGATTTTCTTGGTACCACCAACAGGAATCGAACCTGTATCTAGCGCTTAGGAGGCACTCGTTCTATCCGTTGAACTATGGCGGCAATCTGATGGCTGGATTGTAAGGGCTGGCTATTTCGACAGCAGCTTCATGGCCTCTTCCAGGCCTTTGATGGTCAGGGGGTACATGCGCTGGTTGACGAGTTGCTGCATGACGCTGATCGACTGGCGGTATTGCCACACGCCTTGTGGTTCGGGGTTGATCCATGCGAATTTGGGGAAGGCATTCGTCAGGCGCTGCATCCACTCGGCGCCCGCTTCTTCGTTGTTGTATTCCACGCTGCCGCCGGGCTGCAAAATCTCATAAGGGCTCATGGTGGCGTCGCCGACAAAGATCAGTTTGTAGTCTTTGTTGTATTTGCGAATGATGTCCCAGGTGGCAAACTTTTCGCTGAAGCGGCGGCGGTTGTTCTTCCACATGAAGTCGTACACGCAGTTGTGAAAGTAATAAAACTCCAGGTGTTTGAACTCGGTTTTTACCGCTGAAAACATCTCTTCTACCCGACCAATGTGCTCATCCATGGTGCCGCCCACGTCCATCAGTAGCAGCACTTTCACATTGTTGTGCCGCTCGGGGATCATCTTGATATCCAGCCAGCCTGCATTGGCTGCGGTGGAGTGGATGGTGTCAGGCAAGTCCAGCTCTTCCACATGGCCAAGCCGCGCAAACTTGCGCAGGCGGCGCAGCGCGACCTTGATGTTGCGTGTGCCCAGTTCTTGCGTATCGTCATAGTCTTTATAGGCGCGCTGGTCCCACACTTTTACAGCGCTTTTGTTGCGACTTTTCTCCTGGCCAATGCGAATGCCCTGAGGGTTAAAACCGTTGGCGCCAAAAGGCGATGTACCGCCCGTGCCAATCCATTTGCTGCCGCCTTCATGGCGTTTTTTTTGCTCTTCAAAACGTTTTTTTAACGTTTCCATGAGCTCGTCCCAGCCCATCTTTTCTATTTTTGCCTTGTCCTCGGGGCTCAGCTCCAGCTCCAGGTTTTTGCGTAGCCATTCCAGCGGAATCTCTTTGGTGAAGTCAGCCACCATCTCCACGCCTTTGAAGTAACTTGCAAAGGCACGGTCAAACTTGTCGTAGTGTTTTTCGTCTTTAACCAGGATGGTTCGGCTCAGGTAATAGAAGTCGTCAATCTTGTAAGCGCCTTGATCTTCATCGTCTGCATGTGCGCCACTGTTGGGCCCCACCACGCCGGCCTGCAAGGCTTCAAGCAGCATCAGGTATTCCTTGACGGAAACCGGCAGTTTTGCAGAGCGCAGGGTGTAGAAGAAGTCAATCAGCATGGCAGCGGTGTCAGGTTCTGGGTTTGTCCAGCTGGTAAATTAGCTGCGCCTTGGCTTCAGGCCATTCCCCTGCACGCATGCTGTACATCACGGTGTCGCGAATCGTTCCGTCCCGGCGCATGGCGTGACCGCGAATCACGCCGTCTTTTTGGGCACCCAAACGCTCAATGGCTTGTTGGGAGGCGTAGTTAAAGTTGTCAGTCCGCCAGCCCACCACGTGGCAGTCCAGCGTTTCAAACGCATGCGTCATCAGCAGCAGTTTGCAGGTGCTGTTGATGTGAGTGCGCTGGCAACGTGCCGCGTACCAGGTGTAGCCAATCTCAACACGTTTGACCGCCGGCAATATGTCGTGATAGCTAGTAGAGCCGAGAACCTCGCCGCTGGCTTGATCTGTCACGGCGAAGGCGAATCGGTTGCTTGTTTGAAGCGCGGTTTGAATGTAGTCAAGCGCTTCATGCGGCTCGGGCACCGACGTCACCCGCAGCTTCCACAACTGGCCTTCGCTGGCAGCTGCCCGAATGCCTTCTTCATCAGCAAGACTCAAGTGCCGTAACCGCACGCCACGCGCTTGAAGAACAACAGGCTCAACAAATGCCATGCCTAATTTTCCATTTCATCAGCTTTGGCCTGCCGTGCGCGTTGCGACGCCCTGACACGGCGCGCGATTTGCAAACCCAAGCCGCCGCCAATGCCCACCATCACAATGCCGGCGATGGTGGTGTTGCTGTATCCCGCATCAAAAATATCGAATCCGAAAAAGCGGCCTATCCAAAACGAAATCAGCGAGCCACCCACAAAGCCCACGGCATCTGCCAGGCCGTCCATCAACATTGTTTTTGAATTCATGATTTTCTTTTTTTTAAAAGTTATTTATCGGTTGTTGCGCTGCATAAAGACAAGCTTTTCAAACAGAGTCACGTCCTGCTCATTTTTAAGCAAAGCCCCCACCAGCGGCGGCACGCTAACTTTGTCGTCCTTGCTTTGTAGCGCATCGAGAGAGATGTCCTCAGCCACCAGCAGTTTTAGCCAGTCCAGCAATTCGCTGGTCGACGGTTTCTTTTTCAGCCCCGGCAAATTGCGTACGTCGTAAAACGTTTTCATGGCGGCGGCCAGCAATTCCTTTTTCAACCCCGGAAAGTGCACATCCACAATCTGCCGCATCGAGTCGGCGTCTGGGAACTTGATGTAATGAAAAAAGCAGCGGCGCAAAAACGCATCAGGCAGCTCTTTTTCGTTGTTTGACGTGATAAAGACAAGCGGGCGGTGCTTGGCTTTGATCAGCTCGCGCGTCTCGTAAACGTAAAACTCCATGCGGTCAATTTCACGCAGCAAGTCGTTCGGAAATTCAATATCAGCCTTGTCAATCTCATCAATCAACAGTGCCACCGGCGTCTCAGACGTAAACGCCTGCCACAACACGCCCTTGACGATGTAGTTGTGAATATTTTTTACTTTTTCGCCGCCATCAACCGTTGAAAGTTGCGAGTCCCGCAGGCGCGACACGGCGTCGTATTCATACAGGCCTTGTTGCGCCTTGGTGGTCGACTTGATGTGCCATTGCAGTAGCGGCATGTTTAAGGCTTCAGCCACTTCTTCGGCCAGCATGGTTTTGCCGGTGCCGGGCTCGCCTTTAACCAGCAATGGTTTTTTAAGCGTAGCAGCGGCGTTGACGGCCAGCATCAGATCTTGCGTGGCGACGTAGTTTTTGGAGCCTTGAAATTTCATGATGCGGTCAGATTCACAAACGAGAGGTTGACAAAAAAGGGGGGTAACAGGTGTATCGGGCCAATTGGCAGGTTTAGCAACTGGCACAGATATAATCCACCGCTGTATTTGCCTACTGTCTCCACACCGATTTTTCTTTAATTGTGCGCGCAAAATGAACAAGCTGTTAACCAAGATTTTTGTTTTTGCTGTCTCGTTTGTGACGGCTTCGGCCTTTGCGCAGGACATCAAAGGCGACGCCAAAGCCGGCGAAAGCAAAAACGCCATGTGCTCTGGCTGCCATGCCATTAAAGGCTACCAGGCCAGCTTTCCTGTGGTTCATAAAGTCCCCATGATTTCAGGGCAAAGCGCCAAATACATTGTGTCGTCGCTCAATGCGTATAAAAAGGGCGAGCGCAAGCACCCCAGCATGCGCGGTATTGCTGAAACCTTGTCTGACCAAGACATTGCTGACCTCGCTGCCTACTACAGCGTCAGCGGTGTTGTAGCCGGGGCAGCGCCGCTAGCCGACAAACCGTCAAAAGAGCCTAACGCACAAGTACAAGCTTTGCTGACCAGAGCCAACTGCTCTTCATGCCACGGGGCTAACTACAGCAAGCCAATTGACCCGTCCTACCCTAAGCTTGGTGGTCAACATGCAGATTATTTGCTTGTGGCTTTAAAGGCGTACAAGGTTGACAGTAATGCCAAGGTTGGCCGTAATAACGCCATCATGGCGGGTATGGCCAAACAGTACACGAACGCTGAATTGAAGCTGATGGCTAATTATTTGTCGTCGCTTGAAGGCGATTTGAAAGTGGTGCCGCAAAGCCGGTTCCGCTAACCATTTGTGGACGCCGCTGGTAATCAAAAAAAACCGCTGCTTCAGCGGTTTTTTTATGCCCGTAGCCCCTCAGTCGCGGGTTGCCTTGCGCTGAACACAGTCGATATAGGCAGCACCGTCCGGTGCGCGGCCGGCACGCTGACTTTCCCACACCATCTGGCCCAGGCAGTCCATTGTTTCGTGGTGCGCATCGTGCAGTGAATCACGCCTGGCGGTCAGCAGCTCAACGGCCTGCCTGATACCGCGTGGTTGATCAATAGAGCACTGCTCACTGATGGACAGGTGCATTGACAAGTGCAAAAACGGATTGGTTTTACCGCCTTCAACGTCATACATTTTTGCAAGCGCTGCATCAGCATCGGCAAAGTCGGCTTGGTATTCAGGATGCTCTGCAAGCCATTGGCTCGCTATGGTTTCAAGAGCTTCCAGCGGCTGATTGGCTTGGGTTTTGGCATGCACCGAGCAGAAAAATCGGCGAACGTCGGCTTGGGAAGGCGTAAACATAGCGCAAGGTTAGCACGCTGTGTTGGGTATTCAAGTCAAGCTACAAGCGATGAGTGCTGCTTTTGATGATGTCCTACAGACAAACAAACTGATTGCCTGTAACCTTATAACTGCGCTATTTTGTCTGGGATACAAAGGCGCTTTTAATCACACAATAACCCGCGAGGAGATAAGAATGAACGCAGCAAAAGTTACCGGCATTATTTTGATTGTTGTAGGGCTGGCCGGGTTTTTCACTGGCGGCTTCAGCTTTACCAAAGACACGACCACCGCCAAAATAGGCCCGATTGAACTGAGCGTACAAGAAAAAGAATCGGTCAACATTCCGCAATGGTTGAGCCTGGGTGCGCTTGCGCTGGGTGCAGTTGTTTTGGTCATGGGGTTTCGCAAGCCCTGAACCCCTGAACAATTTGATTCACAGCACGCAGCATTGCCTGCGTTTGCTGGGCTATTATTTCCTTTGGCTTTGTACGGGTAGCGGCTGCCATACGGTTTGCCACCGCCTGCAACTGCACGCATCAATCAGGAAATTGGTATGACTCAAGCATTCATCTGCGATGCTATTCGCACCCCTTTTGGCCGCTACGGCGGCGCCCTTGGCAGTGTACGCACCGATGATTTGGGTGCCATCCCGCTCAAGGCGCTTATGGCGCGCAACCCCCATGTTGACTGGCTGGCCGTGACCGACGTCATTTACGGCTGCGTTAACCAGGCGGGCGAAGACAACCGCAACGTGGCACACATGGCCAGTCTGCTGGCCGGGCTGCCAATGGAGTTGCCAGGCGCAACCCTTAACCGGCTGTGCGGCTCTGGTCTGGACGCGATTGGTACGGCAGCCCGCGCTATCAAGTCGGGCGAAGCCACGATGATGATTGCCGGCGGCGTTGAAAGCATGAGCCGCGCCCCCTTTGTGATGGGCAAGGCAGAAAGTGCATTCAGCCGCGCTGCGCAAATGTATGACACCACCATCGGCTGGCGCTTTGTCAACAAGCTGATGAAAGAAAAGTACGGCGTTGACTCTATGCCCGAAACAGCAGAAAACGTGGCGCTAGAGTTCAACATCAGCCGCGAAGATCAAGACAAAATGGCCTTGGCCAGCCAGCTAAAAGCCGTGGCGGCGCAAAAATCCGGCTACTTTGACGCGGAGATCACGCCAGTGATCATTCCGCAAAAAAAGGGCGATGCCGTCGTGGTCAGCAAAGATGAACACCCGCGCGAAACGTCTTTTGAAGCGCTCGCCAAACTCAAAGGTGCCGTACGCCCCGATGGCTCTGTGACTGCAGGCAATGCGTCTGGCGTCAACGACGGTGCCTGCGCGCTTTTACTGGCCGACGAAGCTGCCGCATCTAAAAACTGTTTAACGCCGCGCGCCCGCATTGTCGGCATGGCCACGGCAGGCGTTGCCCCGCGCATCATGGGCATTGGCCCTGCGCCCGCCACACAAAAAGTGCTGGCACTGACGGGGCTAACACTTGCACAAATGGACGTGATTGAAATGAACGAAGCCTTTGCCGCTCAAGGTCTGGCCGTGCTACGCTTGCTGGGCCTGCGAGACGATGACCCGCGCGTCAACCCCAACGGCGGTGCCATCGCGCTGGGCCACCCGCTGGGCGCATCAGGCGCCCGGCTTGCTACGACTGCAGTGAACCAGCTGCACCGCACAGGCGGGCGTTACGCCCTGTGCACCATGTGTATTGGCGTCGGCCAGGGCATAGCGCTGGTGCTTGAGCGGGTTTGATCTTCTGGGCTGGTTTGCATCCATTCGCGGATGCATCCTCTGATTCAGCGGCAGCTTTTTGCCAAAGGCGCCGTATGTGCCAACTAGGGTGTCGCACGGCTTGAGGTATCTGGTTCAGCTGCCCGGGTTTTTGAATCTGTTGAAGAGTCAAGCGATGCAGACTTTCTGGTCGAGTTTTTACCTGCCGCCCACCCTGGATTAAACAAGTTTTTTGGTGCCAGGGCTGAGCTTGAAATGATCTTGAACCGCAACATTGATTTGCTGCAAATCAAGGCGTTGAACAACCCGTATTTGCTCGCCAGCATTAACGAGAGTCGGGAGCTGGTGTGTGCAGCCTCGTGACCCACGCGCATTTTTGTGGGATGTTGCTGAAGCAGCCCGTGCAGTTAACACTTTTACTGCTGGCATGGATGCGCAGTCTTACGCCGAATTTCAGTGGCTGTATCAATTCTTCAGATCACCAAGCAACCTTGTGCAAACAGTTGGCGGCGCTGGCGCGCCCGGCGGTCACTGGCGGTACAAAAGGCAGCGGCTAGTTTTTTAAAATCAAAGACAATCAATTGCTATTAAAAACATAGCAATTGGCGCAAGTATTAATTGGGATGGAGGCTGATTTGATTGGTAAAAAGAGCGTTTTATCTTAAGCTGTGTCTAATGATGCGCTCAAGCGCCCTGCGCCAGCAATAAAAGGCTTCGCATCACACCCTAACACTCAAGTTCTGTTGGTTTGTCACCGGCCTGCGACTTTTAAAATCACCAGCCTACCAGCGCACCCATCCCATCCACCAGCCACAGTCGGTGCAATGCCTTGGGCCAGCAGCATGCGGCTCACAATTTGCCCATAACGGCCAAACCCAACAGCGGGAGTACGGGCAGCCAGGTCGCCAACGATGGCACCCAGCCCCAGCTTTTTGGCAGCGGGGACAGCATGCATGGCTGCGGCTAAGTTAACGAAACCGTTGATCAGCCAGGCAGGAGCCTGTTCCATGAGGGCATTTCCATAAATTTATTTACAGGCGAATTGCGGCACTAGGGCTCAGCGAACCATGGCATTCGGCCCTGCTCGGAATCCTCATGCACACATGTGCGTACCCAGGTCCAGCGCTTCGGGTGCCTGGTACTTCAGCCTGGAAATCTGAATTTCTAGAAGTGCCCGCAACAGTTGGCAGCTGTTTCAAGCCGTTACCATAGTGCAAAAGTAAGTGCTACAAGTTTAAGGAGTTCAACATGCCGGTTGTTGTGGTTGCCAATCCAAAAGGCGGTGTCGGTAAGTCGACCCTGGCCACCAATGTTGCTGGCTACTTTGCCAGCCAGGGCCATGCGGTGATGCTGGGCGATGCCGACAGGCAGCAGTCGTCCCTACTGTGGTTGGGGCTGCGCCCGCCTGCCGCCCGGCCCATTTCTACCTGGGACGTCAATGCTGATCTGATCGTCAAGCCGCCCAAGGGCACAACCCATGTGGTGCTGGACACGCCCGGCGGTCTGCATGGCTGGCGGTTTAATGACGTTATCAAGCTGGCCGACAAAATCATCGTGCCGCTGCAGCCCAGTGTGTTTGATATTTTTGCCACCCGGGCGTTTTTAGACCAGCTGACTGAAAACCGCCACGCGGGCAAGGTACAGGTCGGCATTGTGGGGATGCGGGTTGACTCGCGCACGATCGCGGCCGACAAACTGCGCGAGTTTGTTGACTCGTTAAGCGTGCCTGCTCTTGGCATGGTGCGTGACACGCAAAACTACATTCATCTGGCAGCACGCGGCTTGACCCTGTTTGACGTGGCTCCCGGCCGGGTTGAAAAAGACCTGGAGCAGTGGAAAACCATTTGCGAATGGCTGGACAAGTAGGGGCTGGTAATGAGGACTTTCCAAACCATTGCCGAGCTGGCTGCCTGCGCGGGCCAAGTTGTTGCCGTCAGCAACTGGCTGCAAATTACGCAGCAGCAAATCAATTTGTTTGCCGAGGCCACAGGCGACCATCAGTGGATCCATGTCGACCCTGAAAAAGCGGCCAAAGGCCCATTTGGCGGGCCCATAGCGCACGGATTTTTGACCCTTTCCCTGATTCCCGGATTTTTTGAATCATCGTTTGACATCGCCGGCTCGCGCATGGGCGTGAACTATGGGCTGAACAAGGTGCGCTTTACCTCGCCTGTGCCGGTGGGCAGCCGTCTGCGTGCCCGCATGAAGTTGCTGGCAAGCCAGGCCATTGACAACGATGGGGTGCAAATGACCTGGGAAGTGACCATAGAACGCGAAGGCTCGGACAAACCGGTGTGTATTGCTGAATCATTGGTGCGGCGCTACCCCTGAACGGTGTGGCCAGGCATCTTGAGAACGCTCTCCACAACTCCCTGCGATCTGTCACTCGTCGGACTCGGGCTTACTGTTTCGTCATCTTGCTGAAAGCTGTGGGATCGCGGTGCTGTTAGAAACGCATGCAAAATCGTTTTGCCGCCAGGCTTCAAAAACGGCCACTGCCACCGCGTTTGACAGGTTCAAACTGCGCTGGCCAGCCTGCATTGGCAGCTTCAGTCGCTGGATTGGCGCAAACGACTCCCGCAAAGCCGCTTCCAGCCCTTTGGTTTCAGAGCCAAAAACCAGCCAGTCGCCGGGTTGAAAGGCCACCCCATACAAGCTGCGTGAGCCGCGTGTGGTCATGGCAAACAGACGTGCGGTGTCGGGCTTCTCATCGACTAAAAACGCTGGCCAGCTGGCGTGGCGTTTTAATTCGGCGTACTCGTGATAGTCCAGCCCGGCGCGCCGCATATGCTTGTCATCCATCGAAAAGCCGAGCGGCTCGACAAGGTGCAGGCGGCACCCGGTGTTGGCCGCCAGACGAATCACATTGCCGGTGTTTGGGGGAATTTCGGGTTCGACAAGAACAATATTGAACATAATTTTAAAAAGGAGTTCTGGCCAGCACCAAGCCCGTGATGTGCGCTGCGCCCGCTGACCTGAGGGCCTCAGCCGCCGTGAAGAGTGACGCGCCACTGGTCATCACATCATCAACCAGTATGACGCGTCTGTTTTTAAGCGCGTGTACACGCAGTGGATCGACTAAAAACGCGCCTTTGACATTGGCAAGCCGCTCTTGCCGCAACAGCTCGGTTTGCGGGCGGGTGTTTTTAACCCGCAGCAGTAGGGTGCTGTCAGCCCGGGCGGCGCTGCCAGATTGCCTGGCCAGCGCCCACGCCAGCTCCCAGGCTTGGTTAAAGCCGCGTGTTTGCAGGCGTTGTTTTGACAGGGGGACCGGCAGAATCAAGTCAGTGCTTTGCAGGTGTCCCAAGGTTTTTGCTACGCCTGGAGAGTGCAGCAAAAGAGCTGCAAAAAAAGGCGCCCAAGCCGGGTGCTCGCCAAACTTGTAGCGGCTGATCAAGCCCGACCAGGGGTAAGCGTAGTCAAGTGCTGCCAGCACCGCATCAGTCGTCGGTGGCTTTTTGATGCAGTCCATGCACAAGCTGTGGCTGATGCGCCGCTCAAGTGACAAGTCGGTGGGCAGCGCAATGGCGCAACCGGTGCAGCGCGGCTTTTCAGTCGTAAATCGTCTCAGACAGGCGGCGCATACCGGCTCTGACGGCCAACTGCGGCACACCGCGCACTGGCTGGGTAGCAGCCTCAGCGGGCTTAACAGGTTTGAAAAGGGGTTTTGCAACAGGCGTTTGAACACCCGATCAATATACTCGGTGCGCAGCGCATGAAAACCGAACGTCCTCCCACCCTTGACCCGATAGCCGTAGCTCGCTGGCAACGGATTGCGCCATTGGCATCGCCGTGGCTGCATGAAGAAGTCGCCAGCCGCATGCTGGACAGGCTGCAATGGATCAAATTACAGCCGCAGGCCTGGGCGCACTGGGGCGCGGTACGCGGCGGGTTGACAAGCCACCAAAAATTGGCCGAAAAGTATCCAAAATCAGCATGTTTTATAGCCGATACGCAACAAATACCTGCGCAAGCAGCTATTAAAAATATAGCAATCGAGTGGTGGCAGCCCGCTGGCTGGTTTCGACCTAAAACGCGCTTTGAAATGCCGCCGCCTGCCAGTGTGGACATGCTGTGGGCCAACATGGCGCTGCACGAGGCGGCCGACCCCCAGGCGCTGCTGGCCCAGTGGCACAGCGCTTTGACAGTCGGTGGTTTTTTGATGTTTTCTTGCCTTGGGCCAGACACGGCCATTGAGGTGCGTGAGCTTTACCAGCAACTCGGCTGGCCCGCTGCCGGGCATGACCTGACGGATATGCACGATTGGGGCGACATGTTGGTGCAAGCCGGGTTTGCCGAGCCCGTGATGGACATGGAACGCATCACGCTAACTTATGAAACCCCAGCCCGCCTGTTGCAAGAGCTGACTGAATTGGGGCGAAATTTTCACCCCGCGCGGTTTGCGAACTTACGCGGGCGCGCCTGGCGGGCCAGGCTGGAGCGCGAGCTGGCCAAACACCTGACAACGGGCGCTAACGGCAGGCTGTCCCTGACGTTTGAAGTTATTTATGGTCACGCGATTAAAGCGCAGCCCAAAATCAAGGTCAGCGCCTTGAGTGCGGTGTCTGTACGAGACATGCGCAGCATGTTGAGCGCCAGCCAGCGCGCCAGCCCATAAACTGTTTTTGCAGTCGGAATTAGACGCTTTTTTACAACTGTTCAATAGTCGGCTAGTTATACTGGTAGCATTGATTTTTGGGCATGTTCCCACGCGTCATTCAGCCCAAACATCGGCTGCTATTTTTGAGCTTGCCACGTGCCTCATCCCACACCTTCAATCGCAACGCCAGTATTCAGATTTGCTACGCCGCCGTCTGGCGACCCAACCGGACACGACGGGATCCAGTGGCAACTTCAGCGCAACTGTTCTATCACCCCCGCGCAGCTGTTCGGCTTTTTTGTGTCGCTCAGTGTCATTTCCCTCGGTATCGCCACGTTTTTCTGGTTTCAGGGCGCGACACTGATCATGCCGTTTGCGTGGCTTGAGCTGGCGGCTGTCGGCTGCGCCTTGCTGGTTTATGCACGCCATGCCAGAGACGGCGAAAAAATCTTCATCCAGGGCGGGCAACTGGTGGTGGAGTTAGAAACCGCCGGGCGTGTGGAGCGCGCAGAATTTAACCGCGAATGGGTGCGTGTCGAGCCAAAAGACGGCGACGGCTCACTGATTGAAGTGTCTGGCCAAGGTCGGTCTATTCGTGTGGGGCGGCATGTGCGGCGCGAATTACGGCCCGCATTGGCCCGGGAAATACGCTTTGCACTGCGCGTTTGCCAAGCCTGCCGGGCAACAACTTTATAATCTTGGGCTAGTTAGATGAGCGGATTGAAGCGATCAATCGAATTGGTAAATTTGAGGCACTGGAAGTGATCACGATGAACGTACGTAAAACCATGAGCAACATGACCCAGTCAACAAGGCTGCTAGTCGGTGCAACATTGGCGTCATTAAGCGCCTGGGTCAGCACCGCCGCTTACGCGGTCAATGACCTGCCTGGCGGCCCGGCAGTCCGCCAGCTGAACATGCACCCCGCCGTCACCAAGATTGCTGAAGAGCAGCACTGGTTGCATTGGTTCATGATGATTGTCTGCATCGTGATCTTTGTGGCGGTGTTCGGCGTCATGTTTTACTCGATCTGGAAGCACCGCAAATCTGTTGGCCACAAAGCTGCCAACTTTCACGAGTCAGTTGCGGTAGAAATTGCCTGGACGATTGTTCCGTTTCTCATCGTGATTGGCATGGCGTTGCCCGCAACCAAGGTTTTGGTGGCGCAAAAAGACACCACGGCAGCTGACCTGACCATCAAAACGACCGGAATGCAGTGGAAATGGGGTTACGACTACATCAAAGGTGAGGGCGAAGGCATCGGCTTTTTGTCAACGCTTGACAACACGCACCGTGTCATGTCCAACAACGGCGGACCCAAACCTGGGCAGGTCGTCGATGACTACCTGTTCAAGGTCGACAACCCGATGGTGGTGCCGGTCAACAAAAAAATCCGCATCATCACCACGGCTAATGATGTGATCCACGCGTTTGCAGTGCCAGCATTTGGTATCAAGCAGGACGCTATTCCTGGTTTTGTGCGCGACACCTGGTTTCGGGCTGAGAAAATTGGCGATTACCACGGCCAGTGCCAGGAGCTATGCGGCAAAGAACACGCTTACATGCCAATTCATGTCAAGGTCGTTTCAGCGGCTGACTACACCGCATGGGTCGCTGGCAAAAACAAAGAAATGGCTGCCAAGGCCGATGACCCGTCAAAAGTCTGGGTACTGTCAGACTTGAAAGCCCGTGGTGAAAAAATTTATGCCACCAATTGCGTGGCTTGCCACCAGGTGTCTGGCAAGGGCGGCGGCGCGATCAAGGCACTCGACGGCTCGGCTGTCGTGCTGGACAAAGACCATGCCAAACAAATCGCGATCATGCTCAACGGCGCAGGTAACGGCGCCATGCCTGCCTGGAAAACGCTGAGCGACACCGACTTGGCCGCCGTGATGACCTACTCCAAGAACAGCTGGTCCAACCAGACCGGCGACCTGGTGCAGCCTGCCGAATTGCAAGCTGCCCGCAAGTAAACCATTTAATTCATTAAATATTCAAGGCAGTTGACCATTCCGTCAGTTGCCAAGACACGAAGGAAATTGAGATGAGTGCCGTTCTAGACCCCAAAGGCCACGCTGGTGACCACGCGCATGACGACCATCATGGTGCCCCTGCTGGCTGGCGCAGATGGGTGTTTGCCACCAACCACAAAGACATCGGCACGCTGTACTTGTTGTTCAGCTTCTTCATGTTCATGTTTGGTGGTGTGTTGGCGCTGGGTATTCGTGCTGAGTTGTTTCAGCCCGGCCTGCAGCTGATCAACCCGGAGTTGTTTAACCAGCTCACCACGATGCACGGCCTGATCATGGTTTTCGGTGCCATCATGCCGGCCTTTGTCGGCTTTGCCAACTGGATGATCCCGTTGCAAATTGGCGCTGCTGACATGGCTTTTGCGCGCATGAACAACTTCAGTTTTTGGCTGATGATTCCAGCGGCGTTGATGCTGGGCACGTCGTTCTTTCTGCCGGGTGGCGCGCCCGCTGCTGGCTGGACGCTCTACGCACCTCTGACCCTGCAAATGGGTCCATCGATGGACTCTGGTATTTTTGCGCTGCACATCCTGGGCGCATCGTCCATCATGGGCTCAATCAACATCATCGTGACGATTTTGAACATGCGCGCCCCTGGCATGACGCTGATGAAAATGCCGATGTTTTGCTGGACCTGGCTGATTACCGCCTACCTGCTGATTGCGGTGATGCCGGTGCTGGCTGGTGCCATCACCATGACGCTGACAGACCGCCACTTTGGTACCAGCTTTTTCAATCCTGCTGGCGGCGGCGACCCGGTGATGTACCAGCACATTTTCTGGTTCTTTGGTCACCCTGAGGTGTACATCATGATCTTGCCAGCTTTTGGCATCATCAGCCACATCATTCCAGCGTTTTCGCGCAAGCGCTTGTTTGGCTACGCATCCATGGTGTACGCCACTGGCTCCATCGCCATTTTGAGCTTTGTGGTCTGGGCGCACCACATGTTCACCACGGGTATGCCAGTCACGGGTCAGCTGTTTTTTATGTATTCGACCATGTTGATTGCGGTACCAACCGGCGTGAAGGTGTTTAACTGGATCGCGACCATGTGGAAGGGCTCAATGACGTTTGAAACCCCGATGCTGTTTGCTGTGGGCTTTATTTTCGTCTTCACCATCGGCGGTTTGACAGGCGTTATTTTGTCAGTTGCGCCAATTGATACGCAGCTGCAAGACACCTATTACGTGGTGGCCCACTTTCACTACGTGTTGGTGGCCGGCTCGCTGTACGCCATGTTTGCCGGTTACTATTTTTGGGCGCCCAAGTGGACCGGCGTGATGTACAACGAAACCCGCGGCAAGATCCATTTCTGGTGGTCGCTGATTTCCTTCAACATCACCTTCTTCCCCATGCACTTCTTGGGTCTTGCTGGCATGCCGCGCCGTTATGCCGATTACCCGATGCAATTTGCCGACTTCAACGCCATTGCGACGGTTGGCGCATTCTTTTTCGGCTTTGCACAGGTTTATTTCTTCTTTTTTGTTGTACTGCCGACCATGCGCGGTCAAGGCGTACCGGCCAAAGCCAACCCTTGGCAAGATGAAGGTGAAAAAGGCGCTGAAGGCCTTGAGTGGCAGGTTCCGTCACCTGCGCCTTTTCATACGTTTGAGATACCGCCCAAACTTGATGCGACCGCTACCCGCGTGATTGCTTGATCAAAAGACGATTTTTTCAGCACCATGACGACCCCTGTACAAAAGAAAAATAACCTGCGCCTGGCACTGATCCTCGCGTCGGTGGCGATTGTCTTTTTTGCGGGTTTCATGGTCAAAATGGTTTTTTTTGGTCGTTAAACTGACTGCTTCCTGATGTTCCTCAAGCGCGAAAATGTCAAAATGGTCACCAAGCTGGGCGTGATCGTTCTGGCCATGTTTGGCTTTGGTTACGCGCTGGTGCCTATTTACAAAGCCATTTGCGAGATGACCGGCATCAATGTGCTGGCACTGGGCGACAAACAGATCCCGGGTGCTACGGCCAAACTGCCCGCCAACACGCAGGTTGATGTGTCACGGCTGGTAACGGTTGAGTTTGACGCCAACTCGCGTGGGCCCTGGCTCTTCAAACCGGCTCAAAATGCCATCAAGGTGCACCCCGGTCAGTTGACCACCGTGATGTATGAGTTTCAAAACACGCAAAACCGCACCATGTCAGCGCAAGCCATACCGAGCTATGCACCAACACAGGCCGGCGCGTATTTCAACAAACTGGAATGCTTTTGCTTTCAGCAGTACACGTTGGCACCGGGCGAAAAAAAGCAATGGCCCGTCGCTTTTGTGATTGATCCCAAGCTGTCGAAGGATGTTCAAACGATCACGCTGTCGTACACCTTTTTTGAAGTGGGTGGCCGCACACCTGCTGCCCCGCAGGCAACACTTGTCACCGACAATAAAGTGCCTGGCGTATGAAGCCGCCTGCAAATCTATCGTCCCAGCGGCCTAAAAGTTCGATGTTTCGGACCATCAAAGCAGTCATGTGGTCGTTTGTCGGACTGCGTTCAAAAAGCGGTTACGACGAGGATGTGGCGCAAATCAACCCGCTGCATATCGTGATCACAGGCCTTGTGGGCGTGTTCGTTTTTGTCGGTGGCCTGATGTTGCTGGCCACTTGGGTCGTGGGCAAATAAGCGCCCACCGCTGCAGAGAAATCATTGAAATTGGAAAGAGCAGGAATTTAAAAATGTCATCAGCCACAACCACGGGTACCCCGCATTACTTTATTCCCGGGCCCTCCAGCCATCCCGTAATGGCGTCTATTGGCCTGCTTTTCGTCATTGTGGGTGCCAGCCAGTGGGTCAATGGGACGGCATGGGGGCCGTATTCAGTCGCGTTCGGCATGGTCTGGTGGCTGGCGACTTTGTATCGCTGGTTCAGCGAGTCGGTGCGCGAGAGCGAAGGCGGCATGTACGGCCACAAAATTGACCTGTCGTTCCGCTGGTCGATGAGCTGGTTCATCTTTTCTGAAGTGATGTTTTTCGGCGCATTTTTCACGGCACTCTGGTGGGCACGCTCCCACTCGGTGCCTGCGTTGGGCGGCCTGGAAAACTCCCTGCTCTGGCCTGACTTCAAGGCCGTCTGGCCCAGTATGGCAGCGGGTGCTACCGCATCGCCAGCTGGCATTGTTGAGCCTTTCCAAACCGTTGGGCCTTTCTGGTTGCCCACCATCAATACAGCGCTGCTCCTCACATCTGGCGTCACCATGACCATTGCCCACCACGCGCTGCGTGAAGGCCATCGCGGTAAAACCATCGCTTTCATGTGGGCAACAGTGATTTTGGGCTTTGTATTTTTGTGTGTTCAGGGCTACGAGTACTACCACCTCTACACCGACTTGAACCTCAAAATGAGCTCGGGGATTTTCGGCTCTACCTTTTACATGCTGACAGGTTTTCACGGTTTTCACGTGTTTGTCGGCATGTTGATGCTGTTTTTCATCACGCTGCGCTTGCAAAAGGGCCACTTCACAGCGGACAAGCACTTTGGGTTTGAAGGTGCCGCCTGGTACTGGCATTTTGTTGACGTTGTCTGGCTGGGCTTGTACATCCTGGTTTACTGGTTATAAAACTAGCCTACCCTATCAAAGCAAAAGGCCGCAGTGTGCGGCCTTTGTTGTTTTGAATAACGGGTGTCTAGCGGCTGTTCAACGCCTGCTTAACGACTGTTTACTTGCCTACTGGCAAACCTGTCGGTTGAATAACACCCATCTTCCACGCTATCAAAATGCAAACGAACAACAGCACTGAAAAGCCGATCCGAAAAGCCAGCGCCTTTGCCATGCCGCTGGTTTTTGCTTTTCCGTTGGTGCCGTCTTTCAGCATAAAAAACAGCGCAGTGCCGAGACTGGCGATGATGGCTAAAAAAGCAATGGCTACAAGGTATGTCATCTACGGGATTATCAGCTGATGGCCCAACTTTCGCCGACAGCAAGGTTTTGGTTGCTGACTGCGGCTGCGGTGCTGGTTGCTGGCGTCACTTTTTCGCTCGGTCAGTGGCAGATGCGCCGGGCGGCGCAAAAGCAAAACTTGCAATTAGCCATTGACGCGCAAAGCAACCAGGCTACTTTGACGGCACTTGACCTGGCGGACCCCAATATTTTGAAGGATGCCGTGCACCGCCGTGCGACGTTAAAGGGTGTCTGGCGGGCAGAGCACACCGTGTTTTTGGACAACCGGCAAATGAACGGCAGGACGGGTTTGATTGCCATCACGCCCCTGGTGCTGGAGGGCACCGGCCAAACTATTTTGGTACAGCGCGGTTGGGCGCTGCGCAACTTTGCAGACCGCACCGTGCTGCCAGTCATTCAAACCCCTGCCGAAGCCGTTACCGTGAGCGGCCGCATTGCCCCGCCGCCGTCCAAGTTATATGAGTTTAAGGGTGCTGACACCGGACGCCTCCGGCAAAATATCGACGTGCAAGCGTTCAGTCGTGAAATTTCTTTGCCCCTGCTGGCAGTGTCAATGGTGCAGTTTGCCCCTGCAAACGAAGGACTGCTGCGCGACTGGGCTGCACCTAATGTAGGCGTCGACAAACACCATGGTTACGCATTTCAGTGGTTTGGTTTGTGTGCGCTGGTCGTTGGCTTGTATATCTGGTTTCAAATCATTAATCCGCGCTTAGCCAAGCGCAAAAACGTCCCTCATGTCTGAACCTTTTTTAAAAACAGCCGCTGCGCCGCAAGACGAGCCGCTGAGCCTAACCGTTCATACGCTGCCGCTCATGCAAGACGATAGCTCACGCAGCCGCGCGGGCCGCTGGAAGATGATTGCCGTGCTGCTGGTGTGCGCTTCGCCCGTCATTGCGTCTTACTTCACGTACTACGTGGTGCGGCCCGAGGGGCGCCGCAACTATGGTGAGCTGATCACGCCCCAGCGCCCGCTCCCGGCCATGCAGACCACCGATTTAAATGGCAAAACGGGTGAGTTGGCGGGGTTAAAAAACCAGTGGCTGCTGATCAATGTTGCCAGCGCTGGCTGCAATGACGTTTGCCAGCAGCGCTTGTATTTTCAAAGACAGTTGCGCGAATCTTTGGGTAAGCAAAAAGGTCGGCTTGACCGTGTCTGGCTGGTGACCGACGCTGCAGATGTGGATGCGCGCCTCAAACCCGCCCTGACTGAAGCCACCGTGCTGCGTGTACCGCTAGACGCTTTGATGCAATGGCTGCCACCAGCGGGCAGTCAGCGCCCGGAAGATCATCTTTATGTTGTCGACCCATTGGGCAACTTGATGATGCGCTTTCCTGCCAACATGGACGCCGCTGGTGCCGCCAAAGCCAAGCGTGACCTGGACAGACTCATACGGGCGTCTGGCAGCTGGGACATCGACGGCCGCTAAAAATGACAATCCTCCCGCTTTTTGTTTTATGTATTTTGCTGCCCAATCGAGGGGGCTGTTTTGCTTTGGGGCGGCAATGCGCTGCGCACTCCCATGAATGAAACAGAACTCTACAACCTGAGCCCCACGCTGCGGCTGATGCTCATGGGCCTGGTTGTTGCCATGGGTCCGCTGGCCTGGGTCTGGCTCAAGAGTCGTAAGGCGTCTTCCGGCCAGCGCTTGCGAACACTCACCTGGGTCACGCTTTTCCTCACATTTGATCTGGTGATTTTTGGTGCTTTCACGCGCTTGACCGATTCTGGCCTGGGCTGCCCTGACTGGCCGGGCTGCTATGGACACGCCAGCCCGATAGGCGCGGTGCAGCAGATCACCGCTGCGCAAACTGCCATTCCTACCGGCCCGGTCACTTTACCGAAGGCATGGATTGAGATGATCCACCGGTATCTGGCAACGGGTGTTGGCGTTTTGATTCTGACACTGGCCATTTTCAGTTGGCTCGAACGTCGACGAAAACGGCAGCGCGACGCCGGGCCGCTCCAAGGCGCGGTAGCCCCCTCGGGGGGCAGAGAGTTACACGAAGTGAACGAACGTGGGGGCGACATATCGCCGTGGTGGCCGACATTCACGCTGTTCTGGGTCTGCTTGCAAGGTGCCTTCGGCGCACTTACAGTCACGATGAAGTTGTTCCCCGCCATCGTGACGCTGCATTTGATGGGCGGCATGATCTTGTTGGCATTGCTCAAGGTACAAAGCGTGCGTTATGCCCAGGCGCAGGGTGAGTTGTCGGCTATGCCCCTACAAAGTAGCACCCGGGTCTGGGTCTTTGCTACTTTTGCATTGTTGTGGTTGCAAATTGCCCTGGGTGGTTGGGTCAGTACCAATTACGCCGTGTTGGCGTGCACTGACTTCCCCACTTGTCAAAACTCGTTTTGGCCCGCGATGAATTTTCGCGAAGCCTTTACTATTTGGCGTGAATTGGGCGCTGGCCGCAACGGTGACAACATCAGTTTCCAGGCGCTGACGGCCATTCACTATGTGCACAGACTCAGCGCTTACGTTGTGTTTGCTGCCATGTTGGTGGTAGCGGTCAAGTTGTACAAAATTCAGGCGCTGCGCGGCCCAGCAAAATGGTTGGCAGGGTTGGCTGTTTTACAGGTTGCCACCGGCTTGGGCAACGTGCTGCTGGGCTGGCCGCTGGCAGCGGCCGTCATGCACACAGGTGGTGCTGCGGCGCTGGTCACTGTTCTCACAGGTATTGTTTGCGCCAGCCGCAGTGATGCGCAAACCGTCAGCAGCTCAAAATTCAGCTCATCCAGATTGTTTGCATGAGCACCACACCCAACCCCCCACCCGCAGCATTACCTGCAGCCTCAACCGCGCGCGTACCGTCAAAGTTCAGGCAGTTTTATGTGCTGACCAAACCGCGCGTCGTACAACTGATTGTTTTTTGCGCGTTGATTGGCATGGTTGTGGCGGTGCCCGGTGTGCCCAGCTGGATGGATGTCAGGCTAGCACTGATCGCCTGCGGGGGCATTTGGCTGGTAGCGGGTGCAGCGGCTGCGTT
>JAYURC010000180.1:0-5279 GCA_043756405.1 Polaromonas sp. | reverse complement strand
CGCGCAAGGCAACTTCAGGCGTACCGGGCCGGTTTCAGGCTGCGGTTGAAATTTTGTCTGAGATGGTTGAAAACCAGGCAAAAGGCGTTGTCCGCAATGCCGCCAGCCGCAAGCTGGTGTCACCTCTGGCCTTGACGGTGTTTGTCTGGATTTTTGCCATGAATGCCATGGACATGCTGCCAGTCGATGCGCTACCTGCTGCGTGGCACACGCTGGGGCCTGTGCTTGGTTTTAAAGATTACATGCGTGTTGTGCCCACAGCCGATTTATCCACAACTTTGGGTCTGTCATTCAGTGTTCTGCTCGTCTGCCTGTTTTACAGCGTCAAGATCAAAGGCTTGGGCGGCTGGACCCATGAGCTGGTGGCTGCGCCGTTTGGTGATCGTGTGTTTCTCTACCCCATCAATTTCTTGATGCAACTGATTGAATTCGCCGCCAAAACCGTTTCGCATGGTATGCGGCTTTTCGGCAACATGTTTGCTGGTGAATTGATTTTTATGCTGATCGCCCTCATGGGCGGCGCATGGGCCTGGCAATTTAACCCGTTAGCTGGCGGGTTTTGGCTGGGCATTGGGCATGTGATTGCCGGAACAGCGTGGAGTATTTTCCACATTCTGGTGATCACGCTGCAAGCTTTCATCTTTATGATGTTGACGCTTATTTACGTGGGACAGGCCCACGATTCACACTGATCTTTTTCGCTTTCTTTTTTTCTTTTTACTTTCCCGCACTTTTAGGAGCAATCATGGAAAATATTCTCGGTCTGGTGGCATTGGCTTGTGGTTTGATCGTCGGCTTGGGCGCATTGGGTGCATCTATTGGCATCGCGCTGATGGGCGGCAAATTTCTGGAAGCGTCTGCGCGTCAGCCTGAACTCATGAACGAATTGCAAACCAAAATGTTTATTTTGGCCGGCCTGATTGATGCTGCTTTCCTGATCGGCGTTGCGATTGCTTTGCTGTTTGCATTTGCCAAGCCTTTCGCCATTTGATCTTCACAACGCTTTCACGCTTGAAAGGTAATAAGCTGTGAACATCAACGCAACCCTGTTCCTGCAGGCTATCGTTTTTGCAATATTGGTCTGGTTCACCATGAAATATGTGTGGCCGCCTATTACAAAAGCGCTGGACGAGCGGGCCGAAAAAATAGCTGTCGGTCTTGCCGCGGCTGATAAAGCCAAGTCTGAACTTTCAAACGCCAACAAGCGCGTGGAAGAAGAGCTGGCCAAGTCAAAAGGCGAAACCGCTGTGCGCCTGGCTGACGCCGAGCGCCGTGCACAAGCCATGATCGACGACGCAAAAGGCAGAGCGCTGGAGGAAGGCAACAAAATCATTGCCGCCGCCAAAGGCGAAGCTGAACAACAAACCGCCAAGGCTCGTGAGACGTTGCGCGAGCAGGTCGCCGCGCTGGCTGTCAAGGGCGCTGAGCAGATCTTGCGCAAGGAAGTCAATGCATCAGTGCATGCTGACTTGCTGAGCCGCTTGAAAACTGAACTCTGACGGTAAAGACCAGAGCACAAATATGGCCGAATTAGCCACCATTGCACGTCCTTACGCCGAAGCGTTGTTTAAAACTGCCGGTGACGACCTGGTCGCCACCGCTGCCTGGCTTGATGAGCTGGCCGCAATCGCGTCGAATGTTCAGTTGCAGCAGTACGCGGGTAGTCCCAGCGTGACATCTGTACAAACTTTTGATGTGATAACAGGCGTTGCCAAAACCGCCTTAAACGAGTCTGCCAAAAACTTCCTTCGGGCCGTTATTGACAACGGACGCATCGGCGTGATGGCGGAAATCGCCAGCCAATTTCGGGCCCTGAAGAACGCAAAGAGCGGTTCGTCAGATGCCACGGTCTTCAGTGCTTTTGCACTTGATGCTGCGGCGCTGGCGGACTTGCAGGTAACGCTTGAAAGGCGTTTTGAAAAAAAGCTCAACATTGCTGTTGAGTTGCAGCCGGAATTGATAGGCGGCATTCGTGTCGTGGTGGGTGACGAGGTGCTGGACACGTCAGTCAAAGCCCGTTTAGAGCAAATGAAAGCAGCGCTGGTTTCTTGAACGGCATTCGCCGCCAGGACAAAACAGCCTTTAAACCAAAAGAAAGAAGGAAAGAGTCATGCAACTCAATCCCGCAGAAATTTCTGAACTGATCAAGAGCCGTATTGAAGGCCTGACAGCAGTTAGCGACATCCGTAATCAGGGCACCATCGTGTCAGTGACTGACGGTATCGTGCGTATCCACGGCCTCTCGGACGTGATGCAAGGCGAGATGCTGGAATTTCCGGCTACCGCTGATGGCACACCTACCTACGGCTTGGCGCTGAACCTCGAGCGCGACTCGGTCGGCTCCGTGATTTTGGGCGAGTACGAGCACCTGGCTGAAGGCAATATTGTCAAATGCACAGGCCGTATTCTTGAAGTGCCTGTTGGCCCCGAGCTGCTAGGCCGTGTGGTCAATGCACTGGGTCAGCCGATTGACGGCAAAGGCCCTGTTAACGCCAAAATGACCGACGTGATTGAAAAAGTTGCACCGGGCGTGATTGCCCGCAAGTCGGTCGATCAACCTCTGCAAACCGGCCTGAAGTCGATTGACTCTATGGTGCCAGTGGGCCGTGGTCAGCGCGAACTGATCATTGGTGACCGTCAGACCGGTAAGACGGCTGTCGCGATTGATGCCATCATCAACCAGCGCGGCAACGGCGTGAAGTGCGTTTACGTGGCAATTGGCCAAAAAGCATCGTCGATTAAAAACGTGGTGCGTTCGCTCGAGCAAGCTGGCGCGATGGAGTACACCATCGTGGTCGCTGCGTCTGCGTCTGAGTCAGCCGCCATGCAGTACGTAATCGCCTACTCTGGCTGCACGATGGGTGAATACTTCCGTGATCGTGGCGAAGATGCGCTGATTGTGTATGACGATTTGTCAAAGCAGGCTGTGGCTTACCGTCAAGTGTCATTGCTGCTACGTCGTCCACCAGGTCGTGAAGCTTATCCAGGCGACGTGTTTTATCTGCACAGCCGATTGCTTGAGCGTGCAGCGCGCGTCAATGAAAAGTATGTTGAAGACTTCACCAAAGGCGCCGTTAAAGGTAAAACAGGTTCACTGACGGCCCTGCCCATCATTGAAACGCAAGCCGGCGACGTGTCAGCTTTCGTGCCAACCAACGTGATCTCGATCACTGACGGCCAGATCTTTTTGGAAACCAGCCTGTTCAATGCCGGTATCCGTCCCGCGATTAACGCCGGTATTTCGGTGTCTCGCGTCGGCGGTGCAGCCCAGACGAACTGGATCAAGGGTCAATCAGGCGGTATCCGTACTGACTTGGCACAGTACCGTGAGCTGGCAGCGTTCGCGCAGTTTGCATCTGATTTGGACGAAGCCACCCGCAAGCAGCTTGACCGTGGTGCCCGCGTGACTGAACTGCTTAAACAGTTGCAATATTCTCCGTTGCCTATCAGTCTTATGGGTGTAACACTGTTTGCCGTTAATCAGGGCTTCATGGACGACGTGGACGTCAAGAAAGTCCTGGCATTTGAGTCGGGCTTGCACAGCTACCTGAAAGACAGACACGCTCCGATGCTCGCGACCATTGAAAAAAATGGTGCTAAATGGGACGTGAAACCCGCCAAGGCGGACGACAGCGACGCGAAAAAGGCGACTAAAAAAGCGTGCCAGGATGCGGAAGCCGAATTAAAGGTCGCCTTGGCTGAGTTCAAGAAGTCCTTCGCTTAATTCGTTACCCGAAACCAGGAAACTGTTATGGCAGCAGGTAAAGAGATACGCGGCAAGATCAAATCGGTAGAAAACACCAAAAAGATCACCAAGGCCATGGAAATGGTGGCCGCCTCCAAAATGCGCAAAGCGCAGGAACGGATGCGCGCTGCCCGTCCTTACAGCGACAAAATTCGCAACATCACGGCTAACCTGTCCAAGGCAAACCCTGAATATACCCATGCGTTCATGCAGTCAAACGACGCAAAGGCTACCGGGTTTATCGTGGTCACAACCGACAAGGGCTTGTGCGGCGGACTCAATACCAACGTACTGCGCGCTGTCACGACGAAACTCAAAGAGCTGCAGGCTGCTGGTCATGACACGCTGGCCGTCGCCATTGGAAACAAGGGTCTGGGCTTCATGAATCGTGTGGGCGTTAAAGTGGTGGCACATGCCACTCAGCTAGGCGACAAGCCGCACCTGGACAAGTTGATTGGACCGGTGAAGGTTTTGTTGGACGCTTATGCCGAAGGCAAAGTTAAAACGGTTTACCTGTGCTACACCAAGTTCATCAACACCATGCGTCAGGAATCAGTGGTGGAGCAGTTGCTGCCATTGACTGCTGACCGATTGCAGGCTGACAACGACCAGCATGGCTGGGACTATATTTATGAGCCTGATGCTCAAACGGTGATCGACGACTTGCTCGTGCGCTATGTTGAGGCTTTGGTGTTTCAGGCGGTGGCTGAAAACATGGCTTCCGAGCAGTCAGCCCGAATGGTTGCCATGAAGGCTGCAACGGACAACGCTGGTAGCGTGATTGGCGAGCTCAAGCTGGTGTACAACAAAACGCGTCAAGCAGCGATTACGAAAGAACTTTCGGAAATCGTCAGCGGTGCAGCTGCGGTTTAAAGCCACATTCCAACACATTCGAATACAGATTTAAAGATTAAAGAACCCAACAGGACACAATCATGGCGAACGCAATATCAGAAGTTAAGGGTCAGGCTCAAGGCAAAATTGTTCAGTGTATTGGCGCAGTGGTTGACGTGGAATTTGCCCGTGACCAGATGCCGCGTATTTATGACGCCCTCAAGATGGACGGCTCAGCGCTGACGCTCGAAGTTCAGCAGCAATTGGGCGACGGCGTAGTGCGCACCATCGCACTTGGCACATCAGACGGCATGCGCCGCGGCAATATTGTTTACAACACGGGCGCGAACATCACCGTGCCCGTTGGCAAAGCAACGCTGGGTCGCATCATGGACGTGCTGGGTGCGCCAATTGACGAGCGCGGCCCGGTTGACCAGACCTTGACCGCACCGATTCACCGTAAAGCCCCAGCCTACGACGAACTGAGCCCATCGCAAGAGCTGCTGGAAACCGGCATCAAGGTGATTGACCTCGTGTGCCCGTTTGCCAAAGGCGGCAAGGTTGGCCTGTTCGGCGGCGCTGGCGTAGGCAAGACCGTGAACATGATGGAATTGATCAATAACATCGCCAAGGCACACTCAGGCTTGTCCGTGTTTGCCGGTGTCGGCGAGCGTACCCGCGAGGGCAACGACTTCTATCA
>JAYURC010000179.1:0-2307 GCA_043756405.1 Polaromonas sp. | reverse complement strand
TGAAGCTGTCGCCAAAAGCAACGTGGTCGAGGGTAAATAAGGTGCGTTCAATCATGGTGGGTAAATATACTGCACTGCTGGGAAAAACCAGTTTTTACAGGACATCGCATGAACGAAGCTTTCATCTACGACGCCATTCGCACGCCACGCGGCAAGGGCAAGAAAGACGGCAGCCTGCATGAGGTCAAGCCGGTTAATTTGCTGGCCAATTTGCTATCGCAATTGCAGCAACGCAACCAGTTAGACACAGCGCTGGTAGACGATGTGGTGATGGGCGTGGTGTCACCGATTGGTGAGCAGGGCTCGGTCATTGCCAAGGTGGCTGCGCTCAAGGCCGGCTGGGACTTCAAGTGCTCAGGCGTGCAGTTGAACCGTTTTTGCGCCTCGGGCCTTGAGGCCGTTAATTTGGCTGCACAAAAAGTACGCTCCGGTTGGGAAGACCTGGTGGTCGCGGGCGGTGTTGAAAGCATGAGCCGCGTGCCCCTAGGCGCTGACGGCGGCGCCTGGGCACAAGACCCTGAGACCAACCTGGCCACCGGCTTTGTGCCGCAGGGCATAGGCGCTGATTTGATTGCAACCATAGACGGCTACACAAGAGCCGATGTCGATGCCTTTGCGCTTGAATCACAGCGGCGGGCGGCACATGCACAGGCCAGTGGTTACTTCAAAGCATCTGTCATGCCGGTCACAGATTTTTTAGGCCAGACCATTTTGGAGAAGGACGAGTTCATCAAGCCGCACACCACGCTGGCGGGCCTGGGGGCGCTCAAGGCATCGTTTGAGCAACTGGGCGCGATGGGCTTTGATGCAGTCGCGCTGGCTCGTTACCCAGAAGTTGAGCGCATTGCTCATGTCCACCATGCAGGCAATTCTTCTGGCATTGTGGACGGTGCTGCGGCGGTGCTGGTGGGCTCTGAAGCAGCAGGCAAGCTGCACAAGTTAACGCCACGCGCACGCATCGTGTCAGTCGCCGTCAGCGGCGCAGACCCGACCATCATGCTGACAGGGCCTGTGCCAGCGGCGCGCAAGGCGTTAGCAAAAGCGGGGATGACGGTTGACCAGATCGATTTGTTTGAAGTCAATGAAGCCTTTGCCGCTGTGCCGATGCGCTTTATGAAAGAGCTGCATGTGCCGCACGAGAAGGTCAACGTCAATGGCGGGGCGATTGCCATGGGCCATCCACTGGGGGCTACCGGCGCGATGATTTTGGGCACGCTGGTTGACGAGCTGCACCGCCGAAAACTGCGCTACGGCCTGGCCACGTTGTGTGTCGGCGGCGGCATGGGTATTGCCACCATCGTGGAGGCGCTGCCATGAAAACCATTCAATACCTGCTTGACGCGGGCATTGCCACGCTGACGTTTGACGAACCCAACTCACCCGTTAACACCATGTGCGCGCAGTGGCAGGCAGACATGACCGAAGTAACTGCTCAAGTGCTCAAAGACAAGGCGGCCATCAAAGGCATCATCCTGGAGTCAAACAAGACCACGTTTTTTGCGGGCGCTGACCTGAAAGCGACGATGCGCGTCGGTCCCGGAGATGCGGCGCGTGCTTACGCCGAGATAGAACAGCTGAAAATGAACTTTCGTACGCTGGAGGCTCTTGGCGTGCCGGTGGTCAGTTGCATCAATGGCGCGGCGCTGGGCGGCGGCTGGGAACTGGCACTGGTTGGTCACCACCGGGTTGCCGTTAACAATCCGAAAATTCAACTCGGCCTGCCTGAAATCACGCTGGGGCTGATACCCGGCGCGACGGGCATCACCAAAATGACACGCCTGCTGGGGCTGATGGGCGCGCAACCTTATGTGCTGGAAAGCAAGCTTTTTACCCCTGCTGAAGGGCTGGCGCTCGGCCTGATTCACGAACTGGTGGATGACGCTGGCCAGCTTAAACAACGTGCTGTTGACTGGATTGCAGCCCACCCACAATCAATTCAGCCCTGGGACAACAAAGACTACAAAATGCCGGGCGGTACGCCCAACAACCCCAAAATTGCCGCAGCACTCAGCGTTGCCCCTGCGCTGCTTAAACAAAAAACACGTGGCCTGTACCCTGCGCCAGAAGCCGCCTTGTGCGCGATGGTCGAAGGCGCGCAGGTTGACTTTGACACCGCGATGCGGATTGAAAGCCGTTACCTGGCCAAAGTCATGTCGGGCCAGGTGGCCAAGAACATGATCAACACGTTTTTCTTCAACATGAACGCGGTGAAAAGCGGCCAAAGCAGGCCTGCCGGCACACCGAAATTCAAGCCGCAAAAAGTAGGCGTGCTGGGCGCAGGCATGATGGGCGCCGGGATAGCCTACG
>JAYURC010000178.1:0-5289 GCA_043756405.1 Polaromonas sp. | reverse complement strand
GCGCCACCACTTTGGGGTCAATCACACTTTTGGTTTCCGTGACGACCTTTTCTAGCAGCACTTTTTGCATCTCACCACTCAGCTGCTGGAATTTGTTGATGGCAGGGGACTCTAAAAATGCAGCGACCTGCTTGAGCTCTTCTTCGGTGAATTTTTCTTCAAGAAATGGTCCGACTGTCGTGGGCGCCAACCTGACGGCGCGGCTGCTGACCAGCGGCACGGCTTCATCGAGATATTTTTTAACGTCTGACTGAATTTCTCTACCAACAGCTTCCCGCTTGTCTGCTGTTATCCGCTCAGTCAGCACGACACTTGCGCGATCCATCAACGCGATGGCGGGCCGCTCAACCATGGCGCGGCTCATGCCCTCAATGCCAGGTTGCTGAACTTTAAGTATGCGGGCAACCAGCGCTTTTTTGGCCGGTGTGGATTGGGCTTGTACCGCCATGACAGGCAGGGCAAGGACGAGGGCGATGAAGAGTTTTTTGTGCATGGCAACATCTTAAACGTGCCATGTTTTCTGCACGGCCACCAAGACGTTACAAAATACCTTCAAGTCATTTTCTTACATACGCAAGGCTTGGCCGTATCCTGTCATTTCAAGGTAACCCACGGCCACTTTTTTGCCCGCACTGTTGATCAGCTCGCTCAAGCCTTCCCAATAAATTGCCCCGGTCGACTGGCGGCTGTCAAGTTCCTGATTGTCGATCACAGCTTTGACTGTGTAAGTGTCAAGTGGCGTCACGATTTGCCATTCGACCGGGTAACTGGTTTGGGTTAACGGGCTTTTCCACAAGCGCATGGGCTTGAACACCACTTCGCCCTTGTTAAAGATACGAGCTTCATGGTTTGCCTGCCTGAAGGAGCCGCCATCCCATACAGCGCCGCCGTTTTTGTCACGCAAACTGAAGGCCGTCAACGCGCTGCCGTCCAGCAAATTCATGCCTATCCAGTCCCAGCCAACAACGCCTGGCGCGAGGATTTCCTGGCTCCACTCGTGGTCTAGCCAAGCCGTACCCATAATGTCAAAAGTTTTGTCCTTGATACGCAGGCTGCCGGTGGTGGCCAGCTGAGGCTGGCTGTAGTAGTAGCTGGCTTGCTTGTCGTCTGGGCCTTTGCGTGACAGGCCATTTTTACCTTGCAGTAAAACGGGTTGGGTTTCTATGAACTGCAGCTTTAAACCGAGGTCGCTGGCGGGCAATTCGGCTGTGTAGCGCCTTCCATCCGCCACCAAAGACCAATCTCTGAGCTTGATAGCCATATCTCGTTCACTGCTGCTGGCCACCCCAAAACCGTCGCGCGCGATGCGTTGGTCATGCCAGAGTTTTTTACCCTGCACATCGGTAATCGCTGCGTGGGCAAACATCAATTGCTTGGCGGCAAACTTTGATTGCATAGCCTGCGTGCTGTCAATGCGCGAGCGGAAAAACGTAAGCTGAAACCCAAACTCGCGATTTGCCGACATGGCATGCCCTGTGATGTACCACCACTCGGTTTTAAAGTCCGGATGGGAGCCCCTGTCGCGCGGGAAAACCAGGGTTTTTGCAGGCAGGGCGTGTGCTGCGTTGCCCAGCGCTGCCAGGCTCATCGCGCTGAGGCCTGCCAAGCCGCCCAGGCCGCCCAGGCCGCCCAGCATCAGGTCGCGTCTGCGCTGAAAAAGTCCATCTGGGTCTTTACTGCCAGTCATTGTGCAAGCCTCAGTTGCGTCATTTTTTGCTGGGCTGTTATGCAGCAACCCATCTTGTCCTGCACCCATTTTGTGTCGTAATAAGTGGGCAGGTAGCGCTCTCCAGAATCACACAGCAGCGACAGGATGGAACCCGTTTGGCTGTGCGCCAGCAGCTGGTGGGCCAATGTCAACATGGCATAAAAGTTGGTACCCGTTGACGGGCCAACCTTTCGGCCCAACAGGTTTGACAGCGTTTGCATCGCCACCAATGAATCGGTATTTTCAACATCCACCATGCGGTCAATCACGCTGCGAATAAAACTGGTCTCCACGCTCGGCCTGCCGATGCCTTCAAGGCGCGAGCCTGTAACCACCAGAGTTTTGTCACCCGTGCGGTGGTACGCGCTGAACACCGACCCCACCGGGTCAGCCACTGCCAGCTGGCAAAGCGCGCCGTGGTACTTTTGAAACCGCACGTAGCCCCGCGCTGCAAAGCCGGGTAGTGGCAACGCCATCAGATGCGTATCGGCGCTGCGTTGGTAGTCGGCTTCAATACGGGCAATGGCCGCGCCCAGCCAGGGTGGGTTCAATTCAATGTTCATGACGTAATTTTCGCCTTCGCTTCGGCAAGTTGCTTTTCAAGTTTTGACGTGAACGCCGTCGTCGGCCTCCAGAAACTTTACGGCCCGCTGAATGGCACTGGGCATGGTGCTGCTCATGGCGTCAAGTTTGTCAGGGCGGTTCAGTTGCAGGCGGGCAATGCGCGGGTTCTGCGCATCTTGGATGACCTTGACGGTATTGAAGTCGGGCATGGCGGTCTCCGGTGTGTTTTATGTGATGACGAACTATTTTGCCGGGAGGAGGCAACCAACAGCTTTTACCAGTCTTCCTTGACGGCCAGCACCGCATCTTTGCCCGCAGCAGCACGGCCCGCCAGCCAGGCCGTGACTGTGCCTGCCAGCACCACCGCTGCACACAGCGCCAACAGTCGTAGCCATGGCAACACCAAATCCATCGTCCAGTGAAAACTTTGCGGGTTGACCACATGCACCAGCACCAGCGACACGACCAATCCGAGCCCCAGGCCTGCGACGCTGCCGATCAACGTCCAGGCCGCGCCTTCACCGGCGACCACTGTCAGTATCTGCCGGCGGGTCAGACCCAAATGCGCGAGCAGGCCAAACTCTTTGCGGCGCGCCAGAACCTGCGCGCTAAAGCTGGCTGCCACGCCAAACAGGCCAATCGCAATGGCCACGCCTTGCAGCCAGTAAGTCACGGCAAAGCTGCGGTCAAAAATACTGAGCGAGATGGCGCGGATCTGCCGGGTAGATGCAAACTCCAGCAGCGCACCTGCACCTGCAAATTGATCAGCTGCCGCGCGAACGGCAAGCTCTACCTGGCTGCTGTCTGCGCCTAGGGCCAGCCATAGCGCCAGGTCGTTGACCCGGGTGTCACCTGTCAGGCGCTCAAAATCAGCTTTGTCAATCACCACTGCGCCAAACTGGCGAGCGTAGTCGCGCCAGACGCCAGCGACGTAGAACTTGTCAGCCACTTTATCTGCTCCTGAATTAGGAGCTGTTTGCACACGTATTTTTTGGTCTACAGGCCTAAATGATGCTGAAAAAGTATCAAACACTGCTCCTGGGCGTGCCCCGTACAGGTCGACCATCGCTTCGCTGACATAAATGCCGATATGGCCGGGCGGCACGGGCAGTGGGTTACCCACCAGCGGCAGCACGCTGCTGGGATCCGTTACAACGCGCGAAATCAGCGCCACAGCGGGCTGGCTTGAATCCAGTGAAATGGATGTGGCGCGCAGCGTGCTGACGCGTGCGACGCCTTCAACTTGTGCAATGTTGGCCACAAAACCCGGCGTGAAGTAAACCGTATCTGCCGAAGCACCAGCGCCCGAAGGCAAGGCCGTGCGCATGTACAAATCAGCGGGCAGTACCACGTCCAGCCAATGGGTCACTGAGTCCCTGAAGCTGGCGACCATGACAGTGAGTGCCACTGCCAGACTCAGTGATGCCACCACGCCGCTGACAGCCACCGCTGCGCTGGCGCGTACACGGCGGGCGCGCTCAACGGCCAGCAATGGCAGCAGTCGATGACGTGCAAAAGGCGCAATACGGTCATACAAAATTGCCACCAGCCAGGGCAGGGCGGTAATGCCGCCAACCAGTAGCAGCGCAACCGACACATAAGCCGCGAGAGGTATGCCAAAAACAGGCGGAGCCGCCGCCAAAAGGGCACCAGCAGCTATCAAAATAATACTGATCCAATGCTTGCTACCTTGCCCAGTCGCAGCACCCAGACCCTTGAGGGTTTGCGCAGGCGGCAACTTTTGGGCCGTGCGCGCGGGCCACCAGCCGCCAACGACTGCTGCCAGCGTGCCCAGTGCGCCGTATACCAACGCAGCTAGAGCACTGAACTGAAGGGTGGGTGCCACGCCTGCAAAATAGCCACCACCCAAGTCACCACCCAGCACCCGCAGCGCCAAGGCTGCCAGGCCAGTGCCCAGCAGCAAGCCGAGCGCACTGCCCAGCACGCCCAGCACGCTTGATTCAATCAGCACCAAAGTCAAGCGCTCACGCCCGGTTAAACCCAGCACGCCCAGTAGCGCAAACTGCTGCGCTCGTTTGGCCACGCTGAGCGACAGCACCGAAAACACCAAAAATGCACCGGTAAACAAAGCAACAAGCGCCAGCACTGTCAAGTTGACGCGGTAAGCACGTGACAGATTGCTGACGCGCTCCGCTGCATCACCCGGCTCGGCAGCCTTGATGCCAGCCGGTAGCTGCAGCGACTGGATAAACGCCGCGCGGTCTGTGCCGGGTTTGAGCCGCAGGTCAATGCGCGACAGCCGTCCGCGCTTGTCAAACAACTCTTGCGCTGCGCCAATGTCCATCACGGCCAGCGCAGCACCGCCAGCATTCACACTCCCTGCGATGTTCACATCCAGCAATTTCAAACCGCTTTGAAGCTTGAACGTACTGGAGGTACCGGTGAAGGTCTTCTTGGCGGTCGCGTTTAAAAAAACCGAACCGGGCGTAAAGAGCGCAAACCTGTCGGCGTCTTTTATGGGTATTGGCATCAGGGCGGGTGCCAACTGTGCCACCACCAAAGCATCGATTCCGACGATTTTTAGCGCGCTGCGCTTACCGTCTGGTGTGGTGGCAAAACTGGCCAACTCCAGCACTGGGCTGGCCGCGTCGACTGGCGGGTGACTGGCAATCCGTTCAAACACAGCTTCATCAAAGCTGCCTTGTGCCGCACGCAGTTCAAGGTCAGGCTGACCATTGACCGAGCGCACCGCTGTAGAAAATTCAGACAAGGCTGACGCATTGATTAAATGCGTGGCAAACGCCAACGCCACACCCAGCATGACAGCAGCCACCGCCGCCGCGTTGCGCCACGGATGGTGGGTGAGTTCGCGCCACGAGAATTGGCGCAGGATATTTAAGATAAGGCGTGTCAAAGTGTCGCGCCGCAAAACGACTATGTGCGCGCGGAATCTTCTGGTATCAGGTTGATGTGCTTTTACGCAAAACTCTTCGGCGGGCCTTGAACTGCGGCAGCTGGGCAATTCCAATAACAGCAGCCAAAGCCGTGTTGATGGC
>JAYURC010000177.1:0-2310 GCA_043756405.1 Polaromonas sp. | reverse complement strand
AAGGCCGAAGCCGCCTTGCACACGTGGCTGCAAGCCCATGCGCCCAACACCGCCGCCCAGCTGGAAACGCCAGAAAGCATGCGCGCCAAGCGCGACACCTTGGTCGCCGAGTTCCCTCACCTGGCGCATGATTTCAGCTTTATGCGGCAAGAAGCCATTCGCCGCTCGCTCATCTCGGGCGGCGACGACCCCGCACTTGCCAGCACCGCCTACGAGGTTTTTTACGAAGCCCGCAACAGCGTCGAACTCTTTGACGACGCCTTACCCACCCTGCAATACCTGGCAGCCAAATACCCCATCGTCGCCATCTCCAACGGCACAGCAGACATCCAGCGCGTCGGCCTAGCCAAATACTTCAAAGGCGCGATCAGCGCAGCAGAATTCGGCATCGCCAAACCCGACCCCCGCATTTTCAAAGCCGCCGCCGCAGCCGTGGGGGTGAATGTCGCCAACGTCCTGCACATAGGCGACGACAGCGCCCTAGACGCCGTAGGCGCCCTCCAATCCGGCATGCACGCCGCCTGGCTCAACCGCGAAGGCAAAGATTGGCCGCATGAGCAACCCGAGCCGCACCACCAGTCGCTGCGGCATGTGAAAAGCTTGGCTGAGTTGTGTGAATTGCTTTAAGTAGTTGATTTAAAAGAAGATTATGAGTTTTTTTGACACGGGTAAGCCGTTTTAACTCAAATATGATAGCAGCTCAGGAAATGAATACGCCGGCTAGAGCTGAATTTGACTAGCATGAAACCCTCGAAGTCGACTTTGACATTTTGCTATTTATAATATAGCACTCCAGCCAATAAATACGTCGGCTAAATCCAATTTGTATCATTAATCAACCGCTCATGCACCCAATGCGCCGCCGCCAGCAGCTGGTGGTCTTGGCCGAAGCGGCCTACCAGTTGCAGGCCTATCGGCAGGCCTTTTTGACCGGTGGTGAAGGGCAGGTGGACGCTGGGCAGGCCCAGGATGGACCAGCTGCGGCAAAACAGCGGGTCGCCGGTGGCTGTGCCCTCGGGCGCGATGCCGGTGGTGCTGGGGGTGAGCAGCACGTCGTGGCGCGCAAACAGGGCGGCTATGCGCTGCCGCCAGTCGGCCACGGAGCTTAAACCAGCGGCGTGGCGGGCTCCGGTGATGGCCATGCCGTCATCCAGCAGGCTGTTCAAGGGCGGGCTCAAGCGCTGGCGGTGGTGCATGCGCTCATGGCTCAGGGCGCGGGCCATCTCGAAGGTCATCACGTTTTTTTGCAGCTGGATCAGGTCGGCAAAATTGGCTGGCGTGGCCACGTCTTGGCAGTCATTCGCTTGCGAGTACAGGACGCGGGTCGCCTGTTCCCAGGCGCGGCCCACATCCGCATCGGCCTGCGGCCAGGACGGGGTCTGAAAGAAGCCGATGCGCGGCGCATCTGTCGCACTGGGTTCGCTCCAGCCGCTCAACCGCGCGTCGCCGGTCAACACGGCACCCAGCAAGCCGACATCGCGCACGCTGCGGCCAAAGCCGCCGACGGTGTCCATGGTGGGCGACAGGCTTTTCACGCCGCCGCTGGCCACCCGGCCCAGGCTGGGCTTGTAGCCGATGACGCCGCAATAGGCGGCTGGCCGGATGATGGAACCCGCCGTTTGCGTGCCCAGCGCCAGCGGCATCATATGGTCGGCCACAGCCGCAGCCGAGCCGCTGGATGAGCCGCCCGGCGTGTGGGCGGTGTTGTGCGGGTTGCGGGTGGGGCCGGGGGTGAAGTAGGCAAACTCGGTGCTCACGGTCTTGCCCAGCACCAGCGCCCCAGCCTCGCGGCACAGGGCGACCGGGGCGGCATCGGCCGGTGGCCGGTAGCCGTCATAAATGGTCGAGCCGTAGCTGGTGACCAGGTCAACCGTGTCGAACAAATCCTTCACACCGATAGGCAGCCCGTGCAGCAGGCCGCGCACCGGGTCCGCGTCCAGCGCACGGGCTTGCGCCAGCGCGGCGTCGGGGGCTAGGTGCGTGAAGGCGTGGATGCTGCCCTCGCGCTCGTCGATGCGCTCCAGGCAGGCGCGCAGCAGGGCTTCGGCGGTGAGTTCGCGTCGGTTTAACAGGGCGGCGGCTTGCCAGGCGCTGAGGGCTAAGAGTTGTGTGGTGTTCATTGGGTAAGTCTCATTTTATCTATTAGTTATTAATTTGCTATAAATTAAATAGCACCTTAGGCAATGAATACGCCGGCTATAGGCTTAAATGTCCGCAGATTCAAGTACGAAGTGCGTCACTAGGAAGTTTAATCGGTTTTATGGGTAAACCATAGAACACCTCATGAGGGGTTTTGTAGCCCAAACATTT
>JAYURC010000176.1:0-5332 GCA_043756405.1 Polaromonas sp. | reverse complement strand
TGACGATTCTGCTGGTCGAGCAAAACGCCAGCCGAGCTTTGGGCATTGCGCATCGTGGCTATGTGATGGAGTCTGGGATTGTGACGATGAATGGGGATGCCAAAGAGTTGTTGAATGATCCTAGGGTGAGGGCGGCTTATCTGGGGGAGTGAGTTGAGCTTTTGGCTAATGAATACGGGAGCAAGAAGCTCTTAAATTTATAGCATTATGCTTTCACGTAGCTGCCGGGACTCGCCCCGGCGGGCGACTTACTTTTCTTTGCTTCGCCAAAGAAATCTAAGGAAAAGAAAGGCGACCCGCAGTCTGGGCCGCTTCGCGGTTCCTTGAAAAAGCTGAAGGAGCCGGAAAATCTAGAAACTAGCCAGCTTCGCTGTCGTCGGACATCTAGATTTTTTAATCCGTCTCCTCCAACTTTTTCAAGCCCAGCCAGGACGGGGTGTGGGAATAAATTCAGATTCGGGGAAATCCGAATCCGCTCCCGCATTTTTCTCCCACCCCGTCCTGGCTGAGGCGAGGAGCGCAGGGCAAAGTGGATCAGGGCAAGCGCTTGTTTGAGCGCAGCGAGTTTGCGATTGACCCCACTTTGAACGAGCACCGCAGCGTGCCCGTAGCGAAGCGCAGGGACTCAGACTGCGGGTCGCCTTTCTTTTGGTTACTTTTCTTTGGCGAAGCAAAGAAAAGTGACTTGCCGCCGGGCAACCCCGGCAAACCCCGACCTAACCAACTTCTACTAAAAAACCAACAGAAAACACATAAAAGCAAAAAATCCAGCCATTTTGAAGCACGTAATCGGCCTGTAGCAGAACAAATTCGGGCGCAAGCAGCTACTAAAACTATAGCAATTAGAAACCCAGCTTCACAACGCCTGCCGCAGCTTCATATCCGTCCATCCCCCTACAACCCACAGCGGCGAGGTTGAATTTGTTTTACTCAGAAGCAGCCTCTGGATCAATGGCTCCAGCAGCGTCTGGTCTGGGTTGGCCAGCAAGATGTAGTTTGCCTCTTCATCAGTGCCTGCTTCAGCGTTGGGTACCAATTGGCCTACCCAGTCGAGTTCCGTCAGAACGCCCAGTACAGGTTCAAGCTGCAACGCATCGACCTGCAAGGCCACTGCCAGACTTGACGCACTACAACCCCGATTCGTTGTCGCCTTGACGTTGTTCAGACGTTGCAACACTTCGATGGCCAATTGAAACTGCCACCCATGGCCACCACCGCGCCGGGCCACACCTGCAAGCAGACTGGGTAAATACGCTGCAATGACTGCACCCATCAGCACAATTACCCAAGCTACATAAATCCAGATCAGCAAGATGGGCAGCGTCGCAAAAGCACCGTAAATCATTGAATAGGTGGGGACGTTGCTCAGGTACAAACCGAGGGCTTTTTTAGCCAACTCTATGCCTGCCGCCGCGACGATACCGCCAACCCAGGCGTGCGTCCACTTTACGTATGTGTTGGGTACATAGCGGTAAAGCGCAGCAAGCCCGGCTGCAATCAAGAACAACTGAAACGTTCCCAACAAAAACCGCAAGCTGAATGGCAGTGTTCCAACCAACCCGCTGGTAGCAGTGATGACCGATGCAGTCAACGCCAGGCTGGCACCCAGCATCACGGGGCCCAGGGTAATGGCTGACCAGTAAATCAAAACACGCTGGGTAAAAGGACGCGTTTTTTTGACACGCCAAATACCATTGAGGGTGCGGTCAATCGTCAATATCAATGCAATGGCTGTGACGAGCAAAATACCCAGGCCCGCCACACCCAGCTTGTTGGCCTGTTTGCTGAATTGGGTCAAGTAGCCCAGCACCTGGCGGGCAATGTTGTCTGGGATCAGGCTGTCAACCAGCCAGCCTTGCAACGCACCCTGCAATGTTGAAAACATCGGGAACGCTGTGAACACAGCCAATGCCACGGTGAAAAACGGCACCAGTGCAATCGTTGTCGTAAAAGTCAGGCTGCTGGCCGTCAGGCCCATGTGGTCTTCACGAAAGCGGCCCTTCAACATCAAAAGCGTGCCCTGCCACGGAAAATGCGACAGGTCTGTCCAAAAGACTTGTAATCGTTGTTGAAAATTCATCCCCGGTATCATGCCTCAAGCATCTGACCATCCATCTCTTTTCCAGTTATGAACAAAGAAAATCAAATAGAAACCATCCGCTGGACAGCAGCTGCTAGCTTGATGGGGCTGATCGTGCTCGGCGTGTTGTGGGAAATGGTGCTGGCACCCATACGGCCTGGTGGGTCGCTGTTGGCACTGAAAGTTTTGCCGCTGATACTGCCGCTGGCTGGCGTGTTGAAAAACCGCATGTACACCTACCGCTGGCTGAGCTTGCTGGTATGGCTGTACTTTACTGAAGGCGCCGTGCGCGCCTGGAGCGACAAGCCGCCAAGCAACTACCTGGCAATGATTGAAGTGGTGCTGTGTCTCATCTTGTTCACGGCATGTTCGCTGCATGTCAAGATTCGGTTCAAGGGCATTGCCAAGCTGCCCAAGGGGAGCTACTAGCCATGGATAACCACCTGATTGGTCAATTGACTGAAATTGTTGGTAAGGCGCATGTATTGGTTGACGGTGACTTGTCAGCCTACGAGCTCGACTGGCGCAAACGCTCGCGCGGCAAGGCACTGGCTGTGGTGCGGCCTGCCAATACACATGAGGTGGCAGCCATTGTTAAAGCCTGCGCGGCCTGCAGTGTCAGCATCGTGACCCAGGGCGGCAACACGGGCTTGGTGGGCGGCTCCATACCTGACGACTCAGGCCAGCAAGTGGTGCTGAGTTTGCAGCGCATGAACGCAGTGCGGGCTATGGATGCCGCCAACCTGACGATGACCGTTGATGCAGGATGTATTTTGCAAACCGTGCAAGAAACCGCTGAAAAAGAAGGTTTTTTGTTTCCTTTGAGCCTGGCAGCCGAAGGCAGTTGCACCATTGGCGGCAACCTGGCCACCAATGCAGGCGGCACGCAAGTGGTGCGATACGGTAATGCGCGTGACCTGTGCCTGGGCCTGGAGGTGGTGACGGCGCAAGGCGACATCTGGCACGGCCTGAGCGGCCTGCGCAAAGACAATACAGGCTACGACTTGCGGAACCTGATGGTTGGCAGTGAAGGCACGCTGGGCATCATCACCGCAGCAACTTTAAAGCTCTACCCCATGCCCGCCGCCAGCCTGACCGCATGGGCTGCCGTGCCGTCGATGCAGCATGCTGTGACGCTGCTGGGCTTGGCACATCAACATTTGGGCGCGGGGTTGACAGGCTTTGAAGTGATGGGTCAGTTTGCACTGAGCCTGGTGGCCAAACATTACCCGCAGCAGCGTGTGCCGCTTTGGCAAGATGCGCCTTACTGTGTACTGCTTGAAAACTCTGACCACGAAAGCGAAACCCACGCCCGTGAGCGGTTTGAAAAATTGCTGGAAACCGCGTTTGAAGACGGCTGCGTACTTGACGCGGTGGTGGCCGAAAACCTGGGCCAGGCCAAGCAGCTCTGGCATATCCGTGAGAGCATTCCGCTAGCGCAGGCAGAAGAGGGCTTGAACATCAAGCACGACATTTCCATTGCCGTGTCACGCATTCCAGAATTTGTAGCCACCACAGACGCGCAGCTAGAGGCGGCAATACCGGGCGTGCGGCTGGTTAATTTTGGTCACCTGGGCGATGGCAATTTGCACTACAACGTACAGGCGCCCCTTGAGGGTGACAGCAAGGCATTTCTGCGCGACCGAGAAGCCGATGTCAATACGATTGTGTACGACTCGGTGGCACGTTTTGAGGGTTCAATCTCAGCCGAACATGGTGTCGGCAACTTAAAACTCGACAAGCTGGAACAGCATAAATCTCCTGTAGCCCTCGGCATGATGCGCGCCATTAAGTTAGCGTTAGACCCACAGGGCGTGATGAATCCAGGGCGGGTTGTGCGGGTTTGATGTTTTAAGATTTGTGCATAATATATGCGCATACTTTATGGAGTTAAATCATGCTTCGATTTGAACACGCACCCAAAAAAGCAACCAACTTGTCTCTCAATTCAAAGGTGCTGGAAACTGCACGCGAGTTGGGCATGAACCTGTCACAAACAGTTGATGCTTTGTTGGCCGACGAAGTCAAGCGCCGATATTGGGAACAGTGGAACCAGCGGAACAAAGATGCTGTCGCGGGATACAACGCCCGTATTGCAAAGTACGGCTTGCCGCTAGCAAAGTACCGCACGTTCGCCCAGAGCCTGGGCGACGGCAAGCAAGAGCTGTGATGTATGTCCCGATTTGACGTTTACGCCAATCCAGACAAGCAAGAAAGCAAGCAAATTCCTTTTTTTGTAGATGTCCAAAGCGACCACATCAAGGGGATTGAGACACGAATGGTGGTGCCATTGTGGGATGCAAAATTTTTTGCAAACAAGTTTGAAAATCTGAACCCGGAATTTGAGCTTTTTGGGCAACAGCTTGTCATGGATGCCCCCTCACTCGGCGCTGTACCTAAATCTTTTCTGAAGCGCCCAGTCGCCAACCTTTCAGCACAACAAATGCAAATTCAAGATGCCATCGATACATTGTTTGGCAGCTACTGATTGAATGACCGATAACCGATGACCGATGACCGATGACTGAATTGACAATCTCCCCTCCATCCCAATACGAAGACTTCATGCGCCACGTCGACACGCAGGGCGTGTTCAAGGCTGACCGCACGGGCACTGGAACCAAAAGCGTATTTGGCTACCAGATGCGGTTTGATTTGCGGCAAGGCTTTCCGCTGGTCACAACAAAGAAAGTGCACCTTAAATCCATCGTGCACGAGTTGCTATGGTTTTTGCAGGGGTCCAGCGACAACAACTGGCTCAAAGAGCGCGGCGTAACCATTTGGGATGAATGGGCGCGTGAAGATGGTGATTTAGGCCCGGTGTACGGCGTGCAGTGGCGCAGTTGGCCAGCGCCTGACGGCGGGCATATTGACCAGATCAGTGATGTCATCAATACGCTCAAGACAAACCCCGATTCGCGCCGCATCATCGTTAGTGCCTGGAACGTGGCTGATCTGAACAAGATGGCGCTGATGCCGTGCCACGCGTTCTTTCAGTTTTATGTGGCCCCGGCAACAGCTCCCGGCGGCAAGGGGCAGTTGAGCTGCCAGCTTTACCAGCGCAGTGCTGATATTTTCCTGGGTGTGCCTTTCAATATTGCCAGTTATGCATTGCTGACACACATGGTGGCCCAGCAATGCGACCTGGACGTTGGCGACTTTATCTGGACGGGTGGCGACTGCCACATTTATAGCAACCACGCCGATCAGGTGGCGCTGCAGTTAAGTCGTGAGCCCCTGCCCTACCCCAAG
>JAYURC010000175.1:0-5338 GCA_043756405.1 Polaromonas sp. | reverse complement strand
ACGAGCCTTCCCGCATGGTAAAGCGGCCAACCGGGTCAGGTGGGGAACCAAGCAGCCCTAACTGTGGAGTCAGTGCCGGGGTCAAGGCTCGTCACCTTATTGCTAAAAATCGGGCTGAGATGGTCATATCCGGTCAGAACCGGACTTATGTGGCACTAACCCTTTGAGTACATCAGCCCCTACACCAGCTACCTCTGATTGCGAATTTCAGCGGAAGTGACAAAATTAACAACGTAGGCCTTTACAAATTTCGAATAAACCGGATGGTAATTAAGTACTAAGGCGATTGCATCTGGGAATAGGAGCTTTTGGATTCGCCCTGTGGAGTAAGTATGTGAGTGCCCCACGCGAAGCTAAAGCTATGGCAAGGTGGCAAGAAGCCCGTAGCAAATATCTTCTATCTATTTCCTCACACCTACACCGCTCGAACTCATCGGGAAAATCGGCGACACGCAAGAAACGCTAGATTCGACGCTAATAGTTAATGTGTTTTAAGGCATGGTACGGCCCAAAATTTCCTACTTGCAAGACTCCTCCTCATAACGCTTGTACGACTACGCGCAATGCAGATTGCAGATTGCAGATTGCAGATTGCAGATTGCAGATTGCAGATTGCACATTGCACATTGCAGATTGCTCCGTCTTGTCGTGCTGGAGCACTGCCAGCGACTTCACGCCTAATCTCGAACTGCAACTGAAACGAAATTGCGTTTTCAGTTCAAACAGCACATATTCAATCCAGCAGTGCTGCAACCCTTGCCCTTGCCTCTTCAGTCAAATAATCCGGCGCAGATTCGATTAGTTTGAGGTCACGCGGTTTGGGGTCAATCATCCTGAATTGATGCACTAGCACCACGCCCGCTGTTTGCAGACCGGCCCCGGTCAGTGACACAGCCATACCTGCGTCACACATGTATTGCCCACCCTGGGTGATGGGGCAAACGCCAATCATGCCCAGCTTGTTGAACGCGGCTTGCGTCATCACCATCGCAGGTCTCCGGCCTTGCTGTTCATGGCCAAGGGTTGGGTCAAAGCTCATTGAGACAATATCACCGCGTTGCCACACTCGCCCACTCACAAGCTGACCTCTTGACCCACGGCTGGCATCGCATCCCACGCCTGGTCCTTGAGCAGTGGCTTGCTGCCCTGCATGGCCAGAACGTCACTCAGTGAATACTTGCGCCTGACGACGGGTACGAGCTTCAAGCCATTGCCTTCCGCAGTAAAACTGACCTGCGCACCTGCATCCAGGCCAAGCGCCTTGACGAGCGGGCCCGGGATTGTGACGGCGATCGAACCGCCCAGCGATCTGAGTATTGCGGTGTGCATAGTGACTTCGTGGGTGATGAAAAAAGTATTGTTATATAAAGTATAACAATAAGTATTCAAAGCGCAAGAGCCCAATCAACGTGCTCTTGCACCAGTGCGCTCTCGCCCCCAAGTCGCCCCTGCAACGCAGCCCGAATCCCATCGTCACACCCCGCACGTAGCGCATTGCCCATCGCCACCGCAATATTGCGCAGCCAGCGCTCGTGGCCTATGCGCCTGATCGCGCTGCCTTCAGTGAAGGTTAAAAACTGCGCTTCAGTCCACGCAAACAGTGTGACCAGTTGCTGGCCCGTTAATCCACTGCGTTCGTCAAAATCTGGCAGGGCGCTGCGCTGGGCGAATTTGTTCCAGGGGCAAATGAGCTGACAGTCGTCGCAGCCGTAGATGCGGTTGCCCATGAGTGGCCGCAGCTCTAAAGGAATCGGCCCGGCGTGTTCGATCGTCAGGTAAGAAATACAGCGCCTGGCGTCGAGCTTGTGCGGTGCAATGATGGCTTGGGTGGGGCACACGTCAATGCAGGCGTTGCAACTGCCACAGTGGGCGCTGACAGGCTCGCTCGGTGGCAAGGCCATATCGACATAAATTTCGCCTAAAAAAAACATCGACCCGGCGTCGCGATTCAATATCAGGGTGTGCTTGCCACGCCAGCCCTGCCCGCTTCTTGCAGCCAGCTCGGCTTCCAGCACGGGGGCTGAGTCGGTAAAAGCGCGATGTCCAAGTTGTTCAACATGCGCGGCAATTTTTTCACCCAGCTTTTGCAACCGGCTGCGCATGACTTTGTGATAGTCACGGCCCCGCGCATAGCTGGAGATGATGGCTTCGGACGGCCTGCCAAGGCGGCCAAATTCAATCGCTTGCCAATCACCAGCCGTTGTGGCGGGCAGGTAGTCCATGCGCGCAGTGATCACGCTGGCCGTTCCCGGTATCAACTCTGCAGGCCGCGCCCTTTTAAGCCCGTGCGCTGCCATGTAATGCATGTCGCCATGAAAGCCTGCCGCCAGCCACGCGGATAATCCGGGCTCTGCCGACGACAAATCTACACCCGCAATGCCAATTTGCGAGAATCCAAACTCTCGCGCCCAAGTTTGAATACTCTGGACCAGATTTTTTCTTGAGAACTCACCGACTGAATGTTTGCTTTGAATCACGCCCCGATTGTAAAAAAGATTGCCTGGCCCGATGAGCCTGCAACCCAGGCCTATGCACAGGCGCTGGCCGGGCAGCCTGCAATTGTGGATGCGCTGATTGAATTGCATGGCGATTTGGGCGCAGGCAAGACGACGTTTGTGCGCCATTTGCTGGCGGCTCTGGGCGTAAGCGGCCGGGTTAAAAGCCCGACTTATGCCGTGGTGGAGGCGTACTCTCTGGACGCTGGTTTAAACATCTGGCACTTTGACTTTTACCGCTTTAATGACCCGCGTGAATGGGAAGAAGCAGGTTTTCGCGACATTTTTGCCAGCCCTGGGCTCAAACTCGTCGAGTGGCCGGACAAGGCGGGCAAGTATTTGCCGAAAGCCGACCTGGTGCTGGCCATTGATCTGTCAGACGGCGACGCTAGGCAAGTGACGCTAACGGCGCAAACCGAAACTGGCAAGGCGCTGATGACATGACGCAACGACGTGAAGTTTTAAAGCTTGGCACGCTGGTGCTTCTGCTTGGCACGCAGCACATTGCAAGCGGCGCAAGCATTGTGGCGGTGCGGGTATGGCCAGCCAAAGACTACACACGTCTGACCATTGAATCTGACGGTGAAATCAAAACGCGGCAGTTTTTTATAGCTGAGCCGCCGCGCCTGGCAGTCGACATTGAAGGCATTGACCTGATACCCGCATTGCGTGAACTGGTGGCGAAGGTCAAGCCTGATGACCCCAACATTTCCGGCATTCGCGTTGGCCAGAACACGCCGGGTGTGGTGCGCCTGGTGATTGACCTGAAGCAGCCCATCGCGCCGCAAGTTTTTACGCTGCAGCCCGTAGCGGCCTATCAATACCGCCTGGTGCTTGACCTGTACCCGACGGTGGTTGCTGACCCGCTGGAAGCCTTGATTGCTGAACGGCTGAGGGATAAACCAAAGCCTGATGTGCAAACGGCTGCAACACCTGCACCTGACACCTTGGGCGAACTGATGGCCAGGCAATCAAACCGGCCTGCCAGCAATGCGCCGACGCCACAAACAGCGCCCAGCAAAAATGCAGCCGCCAAACAGTCAGAAGTCGCGCCGCCGCCAGCCGGTAAAACTGACCGGCTGGTCATCGTGGCACTCGACCCCGGCCACGGCGGTGAAGACCCCGGCGCCATTGGTCCAGGCGGTACGCGCGAGAAAGATGTCGTGCTGCAGATCGCCTTGCGCCTGCGTGACCGAATTAACCAGCAGCCCAACATGCGGGCTTATTTGACGCGGGATGCAGACTTCTTTGTCCCGCTGCATATTCGCGTACAAAAAGCGCGCAAAGTGCAGGCCGATTTGTTTATCAGCATCCATGCCGATGCTTTTTTTACCGAACGACCGCAAGGTGCCAGCGTGTTTGTACTAAGCGATAAAGGCGCTACCAGCAGCAGCGCCCGCTGGATGGCTGACAAAGAAAACTCAGCTGACCTGGTCGGCGGCGTGAACGTCAAAGCCAAAGACTCGCAGGTTCAAAGGGCGCTACTTGACATGAGCACCACGGCGCAAATCAATGACAGCTTAAAACTCGGCAGCGCCGTGCTGGGCGAGATAGGTGCTGTTGGCAAACTGCACAAGCCGCGTGTTGAGCAAGCTGGTTTTGCCGTGCTTAAAGCGCCCGACATTCCAAGCGTGCTGGTTGAAACAGCATTTATCAGCAACCCGGACGAAGAAGCCAAGCTGCGCAGCGAAACGTATCAAGTGCAGCTGGCTGATGCGTTAATGCGCGGCATTAGCCGGTACTTTGCGCGCAATCCGCCGTTAGCAAGAAATCGCCCTTTGTAATTTATCTAGCCTCCCTGTAGAGTTACAACTTGTCGCAATTGATCACTCACTGACATCGCCACCTGAACTTGTCCTACACACATTGACCAACGGTATGCGTACATTCAGTCTTAGAGATACGTTACGAATACTGGCACATAGCGTTATCAATTCAAGCCTCCAATTTTCACAAAGGACTTCACCATGACCACCAAAATTTTGTTAGCCGTTGCGACTGCATCATTGATCGCCTTGACAGGCTGCGCCACAAACCCAACCAACGCACAAATCGGCACAGGCGTTGGCGCTGTAGCTGGTGGTGTAGTCGGCAACGCTGTGTTCGGCAGCACCTTGGGCACTGTTGGCGGCGCTGCTGCTGGCGCACTGATCGGCAACGAAGTCGGCAAGAAAAAATAATTTTTCAGTTGCCCGTACTGCTTGCCTCGATTGATCAAATCAGACGGGGTAAATCAGTGAATTGAAAATCAACTCACTGTCGTACACGCAAAGGCGATTCCTGAATTTCCAGGAATCGCCTTTTTTTATGAGCTCGTCAATATAGCGACCGACGTTATAGACCTGTGATGCCATGTGTCATCCGCAAAGCCAAAGTGCTCCAGACAAAATCAAGCTCGCCTGCCCCGCGTGGCATGCAACGTCATAATCTCGCCCTGCACTTTGGCATCTGCAGTATCGCCGTCGTTAACACCGTCTTTAAACGGTAGGCCCGTCAGGTCGCCATTGAGCTTGTAATTCCATTTCCAGATCATTCGTGCACTTTGTCGGCTTCGCTAGCCGTACGTTTGTACTGTCGTCGCTTCACCTTCGCGTGCACGAATGATCTGGAAATGGAATAAGTCAATTGGCGATACGGGCAAACAAAGTCTCTGGCATTACCGTGCTGAGTTTGGCAAATATGCATGCCGCGCTGCGCACAACGGTTTTTTAACCATCATGATGCCTTGATCAAGCAAGCGATCTTTATTGATTCGGCCCGCTGATGCCTCAATTTCCGTTCGGGTTGAGCTTGTCGAAACCCTTCGACAAGCTCAGGGCGAACGGTTCATAGTTCACAAGGCC
>JAYURC010000174.1:0-35762 GCA_043756405.1 Polaromonas sp. | reverse complement strand
GGCCAGCCCTTGAACCTGTCAACTGCGTAAGTCATGCCGGATGAGCCTTCGGTGAGATACGGTGTGTCAATCTGCGCCAAATTGCCCATGCAAATGATTTTGGTGCCTGGCCCGGCGCGAGTGATCAACGTTTTCATCTGCTTGGGCGTCAGGTTTTGCGCCTCGTCAATGATGACGTACTTGTTTAAAAACGTCCGGCCGCGCATGAAGTTCATGCTTTTGACTTTGATGCGTGAGCGGATCAACTCATTGGTTGCAGCACGGCCCCATTCGCCTGAGCCATTTTCAGTCTTGCCCAGCACCTCCAGGTTGTCGTCCAGTGCGCCCATCCATGGGCCCATTTTTTCTTCTTCAGTACCGGGTAAAAATCCAATGTCTTCGCCCACAGAAACGGTCGCCCGGGTCATGATGATTTCGGTGTAGCGGCGGTCGTCCAGCACCTGCGTCAGCCCGCTGGCCAGCGCCATCAGCGTTTTGCCGCTGCCTGCGGTGCCTGCCAGCGTGACAAAGTCAACTTCCGGGTCCATCAGCAGGTTCATGGCAAAGTTTTGTTCGCGGTTGCGAGTGGTCACGCCCCACACCGCATTTTTGAGGTGATTAAAGTCTTTCAGTGTTTTAAGGACGGCGGTTTTGGCACGGATTTCTGTCACGCGCGCGTACAGTGGCGGCTCGCCCGGCGCTTCAAAAAACACAAACTGGTTAATCAGCAAGCTGCCGACGATTGGCCCGGTAATGCGGTAAAAGTTGTAGCTGCCTTGCTGCCAGCTTTCAATCGTTTTGCTTTGCCGCGTCCAGAAATCATTGGGCAGCGCCAGCACGCCTGAATAGAGCAAGTCACCGTCTTCCAGCGTTTTATCGTTTTGGTAGTCGTCTGTAGCCAGCCCCAATGCTCGCGCCTTGACGCGCATATTGATGTCTTTGGACACCAAAACTACCTCCCGAGGTGCGTACTCTTTGCGTAGCGCTTCGACCACGCCCAGAATTTGGTTGTCGGCTTTGCCTTGCGGCAGGCTGGTGGGCAACGTGTAGTCCAACTGCTTAGTTTGAAACAGCAGGCAGCCTTTGGCCTCGCGGTGGCCGGTGGTGTCGAGCTTCAAGCCTTTGGTGATGTCTGCATCTTTTGCGCCCGCCAGCGCGTCTAGCGACCGGCTTGTCTGACGGGCATTGCGCGCCACCTCGGTCATGCCTTTTTTGTGGCCGTCCAGTTCTTCAAGCACGATCATTGGCAAAAAGATGTCGTGTTCTTCAAACCTGAACAGGCACATCGGGTCGTGCATCAGCACATTCGTATCTAAAACAAACAGCTTGGTTGGCCCCACGTGTTTTGGTTTTTTCACGGGTTTAGATGGCACGGCGATTTGAGCCTGCGTATCGCTATTATTTTTATAGCTGCTCGCGCCCAAATTAGCTACGTCAGAGGCATCTTTACCTCTAAATGCAGTAGGGTGGTCGCTGTTGTCAGAATTTGTGCTGCGTTTATTTGACAAGTCAGCGGCAGGCGGTTTTGAACTGCGTGGGTTACTGGTCGCTCGTTGGGGTGATCTAGAGGGCGGCTTGGCTGTTGCTTCTATTGTGTCACTGGACAACAGGGCGGCACGCTTGGTCGGGGCTGGAGGCAAGGGCATGGTGCTTAAAACGCTTTCTCAGTGGTTTCTAAAGAATTGGAACTGAAATAGAAACTCAAAAACGAAAAAGCCGCCTCAAGACCGGGGCGGCTTTTTAAAAGAAGTCTGTGAGTCAGTCGCAGCAGGATGCTTTCATTATGCACAACTCTCGTGACGCTGCAAAATCCCGGTTTAAGCTGCCTTTTTCAAAACTTTAACGGCTTTCAAAACGTCGTCTACGTGCCCAACAACTTTTAGGCCGCGCCACTCTTCAGCCAGCGTTCCATCAGCTGCTATCAAGAAAGTACTGCGCTCTATACCTTTGACTTTTTTGCCGTACATGATTTTGTTTTTGACAACACCGAACATATGGCACATCTTTTCTTCAGTGTCGGCAATCAACTCAAACGGCAGCTCAAGCTTGCTTTTGAACTCGTCATGCGACTTCATGTTGTCGCGCGAAACGCCAAATACGGTGGCACCTGCTTTTACAAAGTCCTTAAAGCGGTCTCTAAACTGCATGGCCTCAGTGGTACAGCCTGGCGTGTTGTCCTTGGGATAAAAGTACAGAACCACTACTTTACCCATATGCGACAGGTTTGACACCTTTACGCCACTTGTGGCGTTTGCTTCAAATTCGGGGAGGAGTTTGTTGACGACGACTGCCATACTATTGGAACCCTGGGAGAAGTGATTGTGATTACCGCTCTGCAGTTGGGGCGTCCCAACTTAAGCAACCCTAGATTTTACCCTGAAAGATCTTGCTTAAGTTTGCATTTCGATCAACAGCGCGGCTATGACCCGCCTGCCTTCACCTGCCAGTATGTTGTAGGTGCGGCAGGCCGCCAGCGTGTCCATTGTTTCAATACCGATGCGTTTTTGCATCAGGCCGAGCGTGAGTGCAGGCGGCGCAAAACGCAGGCGTGCGCCGCTGCCAAAAATCACCAGTTCGGGCTGGCTGGCGGCCAGTTGCGTGAAGTGTTCTTCGGTCAGGTCTTCAAAGCGCGCGCAGTTCCAGTCAAACTTTTCCCCGGTAGAACCAATCACAATGCTGCGCTCGACTTTTTCAGCAACGCCGTTGCTGCCCAGCCCAATCCAGCCAGGCCCGTAACCCAGTATGGATTGGACATCAAGACGGTCAGGCTGGAGTTTCATTTGGGCACTTCTGTAAATTCATTTTTGGGGCGAATTGCGACACTGAGCATTAGCGAGCGCGTGGCATTCGGCGGTGCTCGGAATCTTCATGTACTGCAGTACATGTCGGTGTCCTGCGCTCCGGGCGCCTTGCACTTCTTCCCGAAAAGCTGAATTTCTAGAAGTGCCCACAGCCTACTCGCTGCAACGAATGCCGTTAAATGCACTCTTTTGTGGTCAAATTATAGGTTCCGCTCACTGAGATCGTCTGAGGAACCTGTTATGAAACCCATCACCAAGTCTGCCAAATTGGCCAACGTGCTTTACGACATCCGTGGCCCCATCATGGACGCTGCGCGGCAGATGGAAGACGAAGGCCAGAAGATCATCAAGCTCAATTTGGGCAACCTGGCGGTATTTGGTTTTGATGCACCCGAGGAGATCCAGCAGGACATGATTCGTAACCTGCCCAATTCGGCTGGTTACTCAGACAGCAAAGGCATTTTTGCGGCGCGCAAAGCAGTCATGCACGAGACGCAAAAGCAGGGCATTAAAGGCGTCACGCTCGACGATATTTACCTAGGCAATGGTGCCAGTGAATTGATCACTATGGCCACCAATGCGCTGCTTGACAACGGCGACGAGTTGCTGCTGCCCATGCCTGATTACCCGTTGTGGACCGCTGCCACGTCTTTATCTGGCGGTACGCCAGTTCATTACCTGTGCGACGAGGCCGACGGCTGGATGCCGAATCTGGCGGATATTCGCGCCAAAATCACGCCGCGCACCAAAGCGATTGTTGTCATCAACCCCAACAACCCGACGGGCGTTTTGTATTCGGATGACTTGCTCAAAGGCATCGTGTGCATCGCACGCGAGCACGGCCTGGTAATATTGGCTGACGAGGTGTACGACAAGGTGTTGTATGACGATGTCAAACATACCGCGATTGCTTCTCTTTCAACCGATGTGCTGACGCTGACTTTCAATTCACTGAGCAAAAGCTATCGCAGTTGCGGCTACCGTGCGGGCTGGCTGGTGGTGTCCGGCGACAAGCGTGCTGCCAGTGACTATATCGAAGGCCTGAACATGCTCAGCAACATGAAGCTGTGCTCCAACGTACCGGGCCAGTGGGCGATTCAAACGGCGCTTGGTGGCTACCAGAGCATCAATGACCTGACCTGCGAAGGCGGCAGGTTGCGCCGCCAGCGCGATTTGGCGTATGAGCTGATTACCGCCATCCCTGGCGTGAGTTGCGTCAAGCCAGTAGCCGCACTGTATATGTTCCCCAAGCTCGACCCGATGATTTACCCCATCAAGGACGACCGCCAGTTTTTTCTGGAGCTTTTGAGGCAGACACGCGTGATGCTGGTGCAGGGCACGGGCTTTAACTGGCCTGACCCAGACCATTTCCGCATCGTATTTTTACCGCATGAAGATGACTTGCGTGAAGCGATTGGCCGTATCGCCAGGTTTTTGGAGTCTTACCGCAACCGTGCTGGCAAACCTGGCAAGCCGGCTGCTATTAAATTAGTAGCTGCTCGCACCTGATTTTATAGGCCTAGAGCCATTATTTACACATAAAAAACATATGAAACCGATTCAAGTTGGCCTGTTGGGTGTTGGTACGGTAGGCAGCGGCACTTTCAAAGTGCTGTCACGAAACCAGCAGGAGATACGTCGCCGTGCGGGCAGGGGTATTGAAATCTGCATGGTAGCCGCGCGCAGCCTGGAGCGTATTCGCTCTGTGGTGGGCCCGGACATGCACGTCGTTACGGATCCATTCGAGGTCGTCAACAGCCCTGACGTCGACATTGTGGTGGAAGTTATGGGCGGCACCACATTGGCGCGAGACCTGGTTTTAAAAGCCATCGCTAACGGAAAGCATGTGGTGACTGCCAACAAAGCCTTGTTGGCCATGCACGGCAACGAGATTTTTGCGGCCGCCCAGGCGCAAGGCGTCATGGTGGCATTTGAGGGCGCTGTGGCAGTCAGTATTCCCATCATCAAGGCGCTGCGCGAAGGTTTATCTGCCAACCGGATTGAGTGGGTGGCTGGCATCATCAACGGCACCACGAACTTTATTTTGAGCGAGATGCGCGACAAGGGCCTGGACTTTGCTGCTGTCCTGAAGCAGGCCCAAAACTTGGGCTTTGCCGAGGCAGATCCGACATTTGACATTGAGGGCATTGATGCAGCTCACAAGGCAACGATTCTGTCTGCTATTGCCTTCGGCACGCCGGTTCAGTTCGACAAGGCGTATGTTGAAGGGATTGTCAATTTGGCAGCCACGGACATTAACTATGCCTTTCAGCTTGGGTACCGAATCAAATTGCTGGGCATCACGAAGCGAACAGCGCAAGGCATAGAGCTGCGCGTGCACCCGACATTGATCCCGGTCAAGAGACTACTGGCTAACGTTGAAGGCTCGATGAACGGCATCATGGTGAAAAGCGATGCAGCGGGTATCACCATGTATTACGGCGCAGGCGCAGGCTCCGAGCAAACAGCCTCAGCTGTCATAGCTGATCTGGTTGACGTGACTCGCCTGCACACGGCCGATGCTGCCCAACGTGTACCCCACCTGGCTTTTCAGCCCGACGCGATGAGCGATACGCCCGTGCTGGCCATGGGCGAAGTTGTCACCAGCTATTACTTGCGCCTGAACGTGGCCGACGAAGCCGGCGTACTGGCCAGCGTCACCAGCATCTTGGCCAAGGCAAACATCAGCATTGATGCCGTGCTGCAACGCGAAGCCGATGAAGTAGGCGGCGAGGGTGCTACGCAAACCGATCTGATTATTCTGACCCACGACTGCGTGGAAGCGAAGATGAACGAAGCGCTGGCGCAGATGCAGACTTTGAGCACCGTGCTGGCACCGATAGTGCGGATTCGCAAGGAAGAGCTGGCTTGAGGATGTGATCTGAAATATCGGCACTTGCAATACAATCAGTAATACTTATGTAGGTAATACTTATTTTCGATTGGAACTAGCATGAGCTACGCACTCACCGTTAAAAGCCAGGTCACTGTACCCAAGGCGATTCGCCAGCACTTGCGTGTCTCGCCCGGCCAAGCTATCGATTACGAAGCATTGCCCGATGGCAGCGTTCGAATGACAGCAGCAAATAAACCTCTTGAGGAAAATCCGTTTCTGAAATTTGTAGGTATTGGCATTCGCAGACGCCCCACTGAAGAGATCATGCGTGAGACCCGTGGCGAGGATTCCATGCGATGATTTTGGTGGACAGTTGTGTGTTGATTGATGTGTTCGAGTCGTCCTCAGTTTGGAAAGACTGGTCGCTAGCGGCGCTGAATGATTGCAAAGATGAAGGCCTGAGAGTCAACGCCGTGATTTATGCAGAAGTGGCACCTTCATTCAAAAGCACTGTGCAATTTGACAGCACACTTGCTGAGCTAAACCTCATTTACAGCGTTATCAATTCAGCGGCGGCATGGCGTGCCGCGCAAGCCTATGAACAATACCGACAGAACAAAGGCGCACAAAAAATGATCTTGCCGGATTTTTATATTGGCGCGCAAGCTGAGGTGATGAGGTGGGCTGTTTTGACTCGCGATCCATCTCGCTTTCGAACTTATTTCCCAGCCGCGCGGTTGATCGCGCCCGATACAAATTCTCTACGAGCCCAATGAACTATCTCTCCACCCGCAGCGACCCGAACGCGCCACACTTACCACGCAAATTCTGCGACATCCTGCTGGAAGGCCTGGCCCTGGATGGCGGTTTGTACCTGCCTGAACATTACCCGCAAGTCACGCCTGCCATGCTGGATGCGTGGCGCAACTTGCCCTACGCCGACCTGGCGTTTGAAGTATTGTCGCTGTACATTGATGACATTCCCGCTGCTGATTTAAAAGCCATTTGCCGCAAAACTTACACGCAGGACGTGTTTGGTACGGTCGCTATTGTTCCGTTGCGTCCACTTGAAGAGGGTTTGTTTTTGCAGGCGTTGTCTAACGGGCCAACGCTGGCTTTCAAAGACATGGCAATGCAGTTGCTGGGCAATTTGTTTGAATACGAATTGGCCCGGCGCGGTGAAGAGCTGAACATTTTGGGCGCAACCAGCGGTGACACTGGCAGTGCGGCTGAGTACGCCATGCGCGGCAAGCGCGGCGTGCGCGTGTTCATGACATCGCCGCAAGGGCGGATGAGCCCGTTTCAGCAAGCGCAGATGTTCAGCCTGCAGGACGCAAACATTCACAACATTGCAGTAGATGGTGTGTTTGACGATTGCCAGGACATGGTGAAAGCCGTATCGAATGACCTGGACTTCAAACGGCGGTACAAGATTGGAACGGTCAATTCGATCAACTGGGCGCGGCTGATGGCGCAGGTGGTGTACTACTTTGCTGGCTATTTTCAGGCAACCCGAACAAGTGCAGAACAGGTTTCTTTCACTGTCCCCTCGGGCAATTTTGGCAATGTCTGCGCCGGCCACGTCGCCCGCATGATGGGCTTGCCGATTCATAAACTGGTGGTGGCCACCAACGAGAACGATGTCCTCGACGAGTTTTTTCGTACCGGTGTTTATCGCGTCAGGACCAGCCAAGACACGCACGAAACCTCCAGCCCGTCAATGGACATTTCCAAAGCTTCAAACTTTGAGCGCTTTGTGTTTGACCTGATCGGCCGGGACGGCGAGCAAGTGAAAGCGTTGTTCCATGACGAACTCAGTAAACACGGGAGCTTCGATCTGAGTCTCCATCACGCATTTGGATCAGCTGCGACAAACTATGGCTTTAGCAGTGGCAAAAGCACCCATGTCAATCGCTTGGCCACTATTCAAAGTGTGTACGCAAATTTCAACGACATCATTGACACCCATACCGCTGATGGCGTGAAGGTGGCGCGTGAGCATATGCAAGCCGGTGTGCCGATGGTAGTGCTGGAGACTGCGCTACCCATCAAATTTGCCGAGACGATTGAACAAGCGCTGGGCCGGCTACCGCCAAGACCGCCGCAGTTTGAAGGCATTGAAGCGCTGCCCAAACGCGTTAAATACATGCCCGCCAACGCGGCTGACATCAAGTCTTATATTGTTCAAAATGTGCATTAAAAAGGATTGTAGCCCTGTAAATTCGGGCGTTAACCGCTACTTAATTGATAGTAATGGAACGTCATTGAAAGCCGCAATATGAACGTGGTCGGATTCGCCGGCTACTCTGGCTCGGGTAAAACCACGCTGGTAGAGCAATTGATTCCTGTGCTTAAAAAACGTGGTCTGCGGGTGTCGGTCGTTAAACACGCGCACCACAGCTTTGACATTGACCGACCGGGAAAAGACACCTTTCGCCACCGTCAAGCTGGGGCGTTTGAGGTGGTGGTGTCGTCCAGCCACCGCTTTGCTTTGATGCGCGAGTTTGAGCAGCCAGCGGGCATGACCGTGCACCAGATGATTGCCGAACTGTATGACGGCGTGGACTGGGTGCTGGTAGAGGGTTTTAAAGACAGCGACTTGCTCAAAATCGAAGTCTGGCGCGGCCCCAACGCTGACTACGCAGGCAAGCCACCGCGCTACATGGATGATGATTTCGTTGTGGCCATTGCCACTGATGCACCAGAACAATTGCCGTATGCCACCCAGCGCCCGGTGCTCGACCTGAATGACGCAGAGTCTGTGGCCGACTATCTGGTCGGCGCGCAAGCGCGGTTCGCTTACAACTTTGATTGATGTCAGCTAATTCGCCGCGCCAGCCTTTAAAGCCACTCGACGATGCGCTGGCAGAGTTGCTGGCCTATGCTGCGCCGTCAGGCAATACAGAAGCGGTTTCAACTTTCGATGCTGATGGCCGCGTATTGGCCCAAAACTTGGTCGCCAGCCTGGATGTACCTGCACATGACAACAGCTCTATGGACGGGTACGCCGTGCGCAGTGCTGACTGGTTGAATCCGCAAACTGTTTTGCAAGTTAACCAGCGAATTGCAGCGGGCAGCACAGGCACGGTGTTGGCCGATGTGTCTGCAGCGCGCATATTTACCGGCGCGCCGATCCCTGACGGTGCAGATGCGGTAGTGATGCAAGAGGACTGCACGCTGCTGGCGGATGGCGGCGTGTGTATGTCGGCGCAGCCGATTGCGGGCCAGTGGATCAGGCGGCGTGGTGAGGACGTTGCGGCAGGTTGTACCGTGCTACATAAAGGTGAGCTGCTAAACCCTGCATCCATTGGCTTGGCGGCCAGTATTGGCTTTGACAAGTTGCTGGTATCGGCGCCTGTACGGGTAGCGCTGTTTTCAACGGGCGATGAACTGGTCATGCCCGGCGAGGTGGCCCCGCAAGACATGAAGCCGGGCGCTATTTACAACTCAAACCGTTTCTTTTTGCGGGCTCTGCTCATGCGCTTGGGCTGCATCGTGACTGACATGGGCATCGTGCCCGACAAACTCGATGCGACCCTTGCCGCCTTAAAAACAGCCAGCACTGCGCATGACCTGGTGCTGACTAGCGGCGGCGTGTCGGTGGGTGAAGAAGACCACATCAAACCTGCCGTGCAGGCTCTTGGTCAACTTGATTTGTGGCAAATTGCCATCAAGCCCGGCAAGCCTTTTGCCTACGGAAAAATTGGCAATGCGCACTTTATCGGCTTGCCTGGTAATCCGGTGTCCAGTTTTGTGACCTTCCTGCTGTTGGTCAGACCGTTCATTCGCACGCTGCAGGTCGCAACCCGGGTTGCTCCTGATTCAATAGCTGCTTGCGCCCATTTTAATTGGCTTAAAGCCGATAAACGCCGTGAATTTTTACGCGTCAAACGCAATTTGGCCGGTGGTTTAGACCTGTTTGACAATCAAAGTTCCGGCGTCTTGACCTCTGCCGTTTGGGCGGACGGTCTGGTTGACAACCCGGCGGGTAGCGCCATTGCTTATGGTGATACGGTTCGGTTTATTCCGTTCTCGTTCCTCACGTCTCAATAGATTCAATATGCAGGTCACGATCAAATATTTTGCGTCCATACGTGAGTCAATTGGCCAGGCGAGCGAGCAGCGCGAAACTGCCGCCAATACGCTGGCAGGCCTGCGTGACGAACTGCTTGGTACTGCAGACATTTATGCGTGCCTGGGCCGGGGCAAGGCGGTGCGTGTTGCGTTAAATCAGGTCATGAGCGAGGAAGCCGCGCGGCTTACTGAGGGTTGTGAAGTCGCGTTTTTCCCACCCGTTACGGGCGGCTGACATGGAACGGGTGTCTGTCCAGACGCAAGATTTCAACTTGTCGGTTGAAGTTGATGCGCTCAGAAAAAACGACAAACGAGTCGGCGCGGTGTGCAGTTTTGTTGGCACGGTGCGCGACCGCAATGATGGTTTGAATGTCAGCAGTATGGAGCTGGAGCATTACCCGGGCATGACTGAAAAAGCCATTGAAGCCATGATAGACGAGGCTTTGACGCGCTTTGGCATATTCGGTGCCCGCGTTGTGCACCGGGTCGGGTTATTGCAGCCGCTGGACCAGGTGGTAATGGTTGCCGTCACGTCAGCCCATCGCGGGACAAGCTTTAAGGCCTGCGAATTTTTAATGGACTACCTGAAAACGCAGGCACCATTTTGGAAGAAAGAGCAAACTCCCCACGGCGCGCGTTGGGTTGATGCGCGGGTAACGGACGACGAAGCGTTGGCCAAGTGGGGCAACGCGGCGCGCAACAGTTAGCCGTCAGGCCGGCTCTGACCCCAAGGTTTCAGACTTTTCGCGCGCTGCTGTACGACGGCCCCACAGCGCGGTTTGTTGAAGCTTCGTTTGACGTGGCGCAAAGCTGGCGTATTTCTAAGACTTGAAAATACCCGTAAACCCCCGAACTAGTTACCTATTCGGACTTAACTCGACAACTTTACGTGAGGACATTTCATGCGCCAAGACAAGCTCACCACCAAATTTCAGGAAGCCCTCAGCGACGCGCAGTCATTGGCTTTGGCCAATGACAACGGCTACATCGAGCCGGTGCACTTGCTGCTAGCCATGCTCAAGCAGGACGACGGCCCGCGTGCCATGCTTGAAAAGGCAGGCGTTAATGTTGTAGGCCTTGAATTATCAGCGCAAGCAGCTATTAAAAAGCTAGCGCAGGTGCAGGGGCAGGAACAAATTTCGGTTTCGTCAGACTTGGGCAAGCTGCTGCAGGCGACAGAAAAAGAAGCCATCAAACGCAATGACCAGTTTGTTGCAGGCGAGTTGTATTTGCTGGCAGTGGCTGACAGCAAATCAGACATAGGCAAAATTGCCAAAGAAAACGGCTTGAGTCGCAAATCGCTTGAAGCGGCTATCAACGCTGTGCGCGGCGGCGAAAAAATGGACAGCGCTGAAGGCGAGGGTAACCGCGAGGCCCTGAAAAAATACTGCCTGGACCTGACTGAGCGCGCCCGCATGGGCAAGCTGGACCCGGTCATTGGCCGCGACGATGAAATCCGCCGCGCCATTCAGGTGCTGCAGCGCCGTACTAAAAACAACCCGGTACTGATTGGCGAACCCGGCGTGGGTAAAACCGCGATTGTTGAAGGGCTGGCCCAGCGTATCGTGGCGGGCGAGGTGCCTGATTCACTAAAAAACAAGCGGGTGTTAAGCCTGGACATGGCCGCACTGTTGGCGGGCGCCAAATTTAGGGGCGAGTTTGAAGAACGCCTGAAGACCGTGCTGAAAGAGCTGGCGCAAGATGAAGGCCAAACCATTGTGTTTATTGACGAGCTGCACACCATGGTCGGCGCTGGCAAGGCTGAGGGCGCGATGGATGCGGGCAACATGCTTAAACCTGCGCTGGCACGTGGCGAGCTGCATTGTGTGGGCGCAACCACGCTGGACGAATACCGCAAATACATTGAGAAAGACGCTGCACTGGAGCGTCGCTTTCAGAAAATTCTGGTGGGTGAACCGACGGTGGAAGCCACGATTGCCATCTTGCGCGGCCTAAAGGAAAAGTACGCTTCTCACCACGGCGTCATCATCACGGACCCTGCCATTGTTGCCGCCGCGGAATTGAGCCATCGGTATATTACCGACCGCTTTTTGCCCGACAAGGCGATTGACCTGATTGACGAAGCCGCCAGCAAGATCAGCATAGAACTGGACAGCAAGCCCGAGGTGATGGACAAACTGGACCGCCGCCTTATCCAGCTGCAAATTGAACGCGAAGCTATGCGGCGTGAAAAAGACGAAGCGTCAGTCAAACGCTTTGGACTTATTGCTGAAGAAATTACCAAGCTGCAAAAAGAGATCTATGACCTTGATGAAATCTGGCAGGCGGAAAAAGCGCAGGCCATGGGTTCCAAAGACGTGATGGAAGAAATCGAGCTGGTGAAGTTTCAGATTGAAGAGCAAACCAGAAAAGGCGACTTCAATAAGGTTGCGGAGCTGCAATACGGCAAGCTGCCGGACCTGGAAAAGCGCCTGAAAACCGCGCAAGAAAGCGAAGCCGCACCCAACGCCAACGCTGCACCCAAGCTGCTGCGTACGCAAGTTGGCGCTGAAGAAATCGCTGAAGTGGTGGCGCGTTCAACTGGCATTCCGGTCAGCAAACTGATGCAGGGGGAGCGCGACAAGTTGCTGCTGATGGAAGGCAAACTGCATGACCGGGTCGTGGGCCAGAACGAAGCCATTGGCGCGGTGGCCAATGCGATTCGCCGCTCACGCTCGGGCTTGAGCGACCCGAATCGGCCCACGGGGTCGTTCCTTTTTCTCGGCCCCACGGGTGTGGGTAAAACTGAACTCTGCAAAGCCCTCGCAGGCTTCTTGTTTGACAGCGAAGACCACCTGATTCGCGTTGACATGAGCGAGTTTATGGAAAAGCACAGCGTCGCCCGCCTGATTGGCGCGCCACCGGGCTATGTCGGTTACGAGGAGGGCGGCTATTTGACCGAAGCTGTACGCCGCAAACCGTACAGTGTGTTGCTGCTGGACGAGGTTGAAAAAGCGCACCCCGATGTATTTAACGTGCTGCTGCAGGTGCTGGACGATGGCCGCCTGACGGACGGCCAGGGCCGCACAGTGGACTTCAAAAATACAGTGATTGTGATGACCAGCAATATCGGCTCACCCATCATTCAGGCCAAAGTTGGCCAGCCGTACGACGAGATCAAAGACGCGGTGACGGATGAGCTCAAAAACTACTTCAGACCGGAGTTTTTAAACCGCATTGATGAGACCGTGGTGTTCCACGCGCTTGATGCAAAAAACATCGAGTCGATTGCCCGCATCCAGCTCAAAGTGTTGATGGCGCGGCTGGAGAAGATGGAGCTCACGATGCAGGTATCAGAGGCGGCCATTGCCGAACTGGCCAAAGTTGGTTTTGACCCAGTGTTTGGTGCCCGGCCGCTAAAACGTGCCATTCAGCAGCGGATTGAAAACCCGCTGAGCAAGTTGCTGCTGGAGGGCAAGTTCCCACCCAAGAGCATTATCCCGGTCGATGTGGATCCGATTCGGGACCCTGGTGTGTTCAACTTTGCGGGGGCGGGCTTGTAGCGCCTAGCAGGCGGTCCAGCGCAACGCCTGCGATTGCGCCCACACACTGCGCGGCGACAAATGCCAGCGCACTGCCAGGTGCAATGCCTGCAAAGCTGTCGCTCCACATTCGCCCCATGACCGCCGCTGGGTTGGCAAACGACGTGCTTGACGTGAACCAGTAAGCCGCGCCGATGTAGCAGGCCACCAGGCCAGCTGCTTTGCCTGCCGGTGCGCGCAGCACGACCAGAATCAGCCCGGCGGTGGCCACCACTTCGCCCAGCCACTGGCCCCAGCCGCCGCGCAGCTTGCTGCTGAACTGCAGCACGCTGAGGTCAAACATCGCATTGGCCAGCCATGCGCCAGCAACCGCGCCTGCAAGTTGAAACGCTATAAAAAGAGAAGCTATTTGCGCCCTGTTTTGTTGGGCTATAGCCAATTTTGAGCCATTAAACAGCACCAGCAATGTAACCAGCGGGTTGAAATGCGCGCCACTGGCGGGCCCCAGCAGCTCAATCAATACATACAGTACAAACACGGTGGCCAGCGTGTTGGCCAGCAGCGCAACGCCATCATTGCCACCAGACAGGTTTACGGCCATGATGCCCGAGCCAATTACCGCACACAGCAGCGTGGCAGTGCCGATGAATTCTGCGAATAGTTGATTTTTGAGATTTGTTACGTGCATGTTTCAGGACTTGGCAAGGTTGCGCGCGGTGGTCTCCAGCATCAGGCGGCCAACGCTGGCATCAGGCAGGTTTACCAGCAGCTCCAGTCTGCGGCGCAGCGCGTGCAGGGTTTGCTTGAAGGCTTCACGTTTTTGCGCGTCGTCGCCCACCACGCCGTCTTTATCTGCGGACGGGTCTTCATACCCCCAATGCGCAGTGGCAGGCTGGCCGGGCCAATAAGGGCACACCTCGCCTGCGGCGTTGTCGCAGACCGTAATGACCAAATTCATGATGGGGGCATCAGGCTTGCCAAAGTCATCCCAGCTTTTACTGTGCAGGCCTTCAGTCGATATGCCCGCAGCTTTCAAAACCTCCATGCCTATCGGGTTAGGCTGCTGGTTCTCACGCGGGCTGCTGCCGGCTGAATAGGCTTTGAATCTTCCTTTGCCGATGTGGTTCAGCAGCGCCTCTGCCAGAATGCTGCGGGCCGAGTTATGGGTGCATAAAAACAGCACGTTGATGGGTTGGGTTGACATGGATGTTTCCTTTGATTGATGTGTAGTTGCTATTAATTCAAGAGCTGCTTGCGCACGAACTTATTGGGGAAATGGTCTAAATATCTATTGAATGGCACGAAAATTAACAATCCAGACATTGAGCCAGACTGCTAGCCTCACAGGGCTGCCCCTGGCAGCAATAGGCCGTCAGGTAGCCAAGCAGGGCGGTCATGTGGTCAAAGTTGGCGCGGTAAATCAGGTTGCGGCCACGCGCTTCGGCGCTGACAAGGCCTGAATGCGAGAGTTCTTTCAGGTGAAACGACAGCGCACTCGGTGCCACGGCCAGTTGTTCGGCCATGACACCCGGTGTCAGGCCATCAGGCCCGGCTGCCACCAGCGCCCTGAAAGCCCGAAGTCGCTGCCCCTGGGCTAGCGCGCTAAGGGCCTTGACGGCGGTGGCTTCGTCAATCAATGTAGTAGTTTGTTCAATCGTTTCCATGGTTCAAATATAATTGAAGTATTGAATTAAAACAACCTGGTGTGAAACTTTAATGACAACTTCAAGCTTGCCAAACCTGGACCAGACGCTTTTCAGCATTCCCGAACTACCCAACACCAGCCCACCAAGCCACCAGCCGCGTATTCTGCTGCTTTATGGCTCGGTCCGCGACCGCTCATACAGCCGACTGGCCAGTGAAGAAGCCGCCCGTTTGCTGCAAGCCATGGGTTGCGAAACCAAAGTCTTTAACCCCAGCGGCCTGCCGTTACCCGACGACGCGCCCGACACCCACCCCAAAGTGGCCGAGTTGCGCGAGCTGGCCGAATGGTCTGAAGGCATGGTCTGGACATCACCTGAGCGCCACGGCGCCATGACCGGCATCATGAAGTCGCAAATCGACTGGATACCGTTGGCACTGGGGGCAGTGCGGCCTACGCAAGGCAAAACATTGGCACTGATGCAGGTCAGCGGCGGCAGCCAATCGTTCAACGCGGTGAATCAAATGCGCATCCTCGGCCGCTGGATGCGCATGCTTACCATCCCCAACCAGTCATCAGTAGCCAAAGCGTTTTTGGAGTTTGACGAAGCGGGGCGCATGAAACCATCAGCCTATTACGACCGAATCGTTGATGTGATGGAAGAGCTGGTCAAGTTCACGCTGCTGTCGCGGGGCTGCTCAAGTTGGTTGACGGACCGGTACAGCGAGCGCAAAGAGAGTGCTGAGGCGCTGAGCAAGCGGGTGAATCAGCGGGGGATTTAGGTTTCTAAACGCTATTTATTTATGAGCTGCTTGCACACGTAATGATTGGTTTTCAGGGGCTTATAGCTAAAAACCGCAATTTTCAAAAGACCCTAATAGCCGCCCACAGTGCCCGCGACCGCGCCAGCTGTTCACGAAGCGGCAACGCCAGAACGCGCGGCAGCATTACCACGCGGTCCTTGTCTCTCTTACCACTGCGCACCACAATTACTTGCCGCTCAAAGTCCACATCTTTCACGCGCAGACTCAGTCCCTCTGCCAGACGCATGCTTGTTCCATACAGCAGGCGAGCCAAAACGCCCTCAAAACCATCGACCAGCGCCAAAACAGATTGCACTTCAACCACGGTCAGCACCACGGGAACGCGCTTGCGCTCAGGCGGGCGACCCATGGACTGCAGCCAGGGCAGGTCTTGATCAAGCACCTGCCGATACAGAAAAAGCAGCGCCTGCCAGTGCGTAGCGGGGGCAACCTGGCGCTCGTTGGCCAGCATGGTCAGGAAGGACTCAACCTCGGCTTTGCCCGTGTCGCGTGGATGGCGCATCTGGCCAGCTCTGCCGTGCCAGCGGATGAAAAACCGCGCCCAGTACAGGTAAACCTTTTCGGTTTGAAGGCTATAGTGGAGATATCTAACTCGCTCGCGAACCTGATCCAGCAGGCGAATCGACTGCAAAGCGGGCGCGGCGACTTTCGCAGGTTTGTTATAACTGTGCATTCATACAGTATGTTGAGGCAAGATGATGATTTCAAACAATTATTTAGGTGTTTTCACCCGGTGTTATCCGACTACCATCCGCGTTAATCGGCAGTTTTGCCGGATATATCAAAGTTAGATTGCCCATGGAACCAATTGTCTTGCTTGAAAAGCTTCGAGTCCTGCTCGCAACCGCTCCGCCACTGGCAGGGCGCGGCGCCTACGGACAAGAACAGTTTGCATGGCTTGGTCGGGCCTCTGCTCTCATATCGGCTTGGAACCGAAGCGAGAGCATCTCGTTCGGTGTGGCCACCACAAGCCTGGCGGGTAATCTGAATCGCGAGATGAACGTCGGGGCAATCTTCACGACAATTCATAAGGCGGTCGCTGTCATTGAGGATGCTTTGCCCCAGCCCGTGGGCCAAGCCTTTGGTCCAGGTGCGGCATACGACTTCTTCCGCGCATTACGAGCATTGGTAGTCGCAGCGGATAAAAGCCTTTTCGTCGTTGATCCCTTCATGGATGCTGAAACGTTTGATGGCTATCTCAGTGCGCTTCCGTCGGGTCGAAGTGTGCGGCTCCTATTTTCTAGATATGCCGAAGATGTCCGAATTGCCGCGGCTAAATTCTCTGCGCAACATGACGGGATCGTGGAAGTCCGAAAGAGCGAGGACATTCACGACAGAGTCGTCTTCGTCGACGGATCACAATGTTGGGTACTGGGCGCTTCGATCAAGGATGCCGCCTTGAAGAAGCCTACCTACTTGGCTCCCCTTGCCCCCGACATCGCAACGGAGAAGGCCAAGATCTACGAAGGCGTTTGGAATGCGGCGAGGTCAAACTAACACGTCGTTCGACGCGGACACGCAGCGGCATTGCGCCGCGAAGCGTGCTGGTGAGCGTACGCCCCGCCGCGCAATGCCGCTGCGTGCCGGTCACCTCCGACGTTAAAGCCCATATGAATTGGCTCCTCCTTTCTGCCGCCATAGTCTTCGCATGGCTTGCCTACGACGCGTGGAAAATCGCAGTCCCTGCATCAGACGTGCCCTATTCAGTCACGGCAAAAGGTTTGGGACAAAGTGTCGACGGCATACCCTTGCAAGAGCAAGAAAGGCGAAAGAATTGGAATTCCCGCTATGGCCTAGGAGATCTAAGTCAAACAGTTTGGCTCTGGACCATTCTTGCGCTAGCGTGTGCCGTTGGCTCCGTCGTAGGATTTTTTGCATGAACCGCTTTAACTGGTTGCTCGGCACGGACGGACAATTGCAGAAGGCCGCTTCGCGGCAAATGTTGCCCGCCGGGCAGCGCCAACGTTAAACCGCATGCACAAATGTCCTTGGTGTAGCGCTAACGCAGTTTCCAACTCGGCCGTACGCTGGTCTAGTCGCTCCTGGCCAGCGACGTGTTCCAACTGCAAAAAGCTGTCGCATGTTCTCGCCAGTACATCTAGCGGCATTTTCTCGGTGGGTCTGGTGCTCGGCTGCTGCGCGGTCATCGCGGCGCTCATCGCTGGATCCTATTTGGTAGGCGCAGCAGGGGTCGCAGTAGTGGTCGGCTACAACATTTGGGCTTGGCGACAAGCAGAGCTCTTTCCCATTTCCCCTGAATCCGCTAGCACCGCGGCTCAAGTCAGCTGGTGGTTGCTTGCCTTGGCAGCACTGGCCAAAATCTTCTCATCATGAAAACGTATCTGTCCAACCCCAGCACTCGCCGTCTGCGGTTTAACTGGTCGGCCCAGAGGCGACGGCCTACGGCCGCGCCTGGCGCCTCCAACGTTAAAGCGCAACATGATCAGGCGCATCGCCAACGCAGTAAGTTCTTGGGAAGGGATCTCGCTATTCCTTTCCGTGCTTGTTGGCGTGGGTTGCCTTGCCTTCGTTGCGTTTAGCTGGGGCATGCACTTTGCTGGTTCCGGCAACTATTTCGCGGCAGGAGGCATTGCGTTGGCGTCAGCGGTGGTTTCTTTTGCGGCGGTCGCTAGAGTACCGTTGGCATTGGTACTTCTTTGTGGCAGCGCTGTTATCGTTGGAACCGCGTTCTCAATTGGAGCAAGCAATGTTGTCATGCCTTAACTGGTTCGTCGAATGAACCCACGACGGCGGCCAGCGTGGTCGCCATTCTTCAATGCTAAGTGCGCCGTCGCGGCCCATTCACGGCCAACGTTAGCGGCATGAGGTACTCATACGGGAACGGGCCGCAGTCCCTAGCTTTCGTTTTTTACGCAGGGCTGGCAATATTGTTGGCACTCCCTTTTTTTTCGGAGGGAGAGGAAAGGCTATAAAGGCTCTGGGAAATATATATGACGCCCATGTTTGATAACGAGCCCATATTTCCGCTGGTCTTCGCCGCGATCACTTCACTCGGGTTGAGTCTGCTTTATTTCAGCAAGTGGTTTTCTGAATTCAGTACACGACCTTCTACTGGGCGTGTTAGCGCCCTGTTGTCTATCATCTTGATGCTTAATGCGCTGATTAACTTTAGCCACCTTGTCGTCTACGGATTTCTCTTTGCGACCTTTCCTACGTTCTGGGCGTGGTGGCGCTCTGACCCAGGCGATAACTGGTTATGAACAGCCTGCCTCTAACACTTCGCTCCAGCGGGACGCGCCGCAAGCGGCGCGCCCCTGAGTAACAAATTTAGCCCGCAGGCTGATAGGAGTCCAGACTAATAGGGGTCAATACCGAATTAATCCTCACTCTGCCAAGCTCCAGAGGCACACCCTCTGGCTCTGCCCCATTACCTTCAAAAAAACCAGCGAAACACCGCTAGGTGTGCGATCGCCAAACTACCAGAGTCATTACCGACTCCTTACTCAACACTCAACACCAGTCGCTTGCCCAACACCGCCGCCGCCTCAATTTGTTCAAACTTTGACGCATGGCGCAAATCAAAAAGCCGGTCAACCTGCGGCATGTGCCAGCCCAGGCGGCGTGCCAGCTCGGCCTTGCGCATGCCTTGGTCAGTCATAGCTCTGTACACGCCAAGCTTGGCACATTCCAGCGCACTGGGGCCAACCGTTTTCTGGCCGCGTTTGGCCTTGCTCGGCATAGGCAGCGGTTGGCGTGCGTCAACGTAAAACGACAGGCCTGTTTCAAGCGCGTCGATGGCGTGCATCAGCGCTTCTTGCTCATCTGCGCCAAAGGTGACGGCCTCGGGAACGTCTGCAAAAGTTACCAGAACAGTACCGTTATCGAGGTCGAGTTTATGGACTGAAACTATAAACATTTATGTTGTGTTTTTGATTTGCGACTATTGAAGTTCACATGCGCTTATGGCAAGCGGCTCCGTCGCTTTTTGCTCACACAAACGAGTGAGTTTTAGCGATTTGTTTGCGTCAGCCAAACCCTAAACTAACAAAAAAATGGTAGCCCCGGGTTGCGTCGAGCAATACCATAAAGGACAGCATGAAGCATGAACGAATCATCGTCATTGGCGCATCAGCGGGGGGTGTTGGGGCACTACTAAATATGGCACCCCATTTGTCGCCGCACCTGGCGGCCCCGGTTGTAGTCGTTTTGCACATCGGCCCACACCCCAGCGTATTGCCGCAGTTGTTGACGAGTAAAGGGCCTAACCAGGCTGTGTTTGCACAGACAGGCATGGTCCCCCGCCCTGGCTTTATTTATGTCGCCCCGCCTGACCAGCATGTTTTGCTGCAAGATGATCAACTGGTTTTGACCCGAGGCCCCAAGGAGCATCATGCCCGCCCCGCCATCAACCCATTGTTCAGGTCAGTGGCTCTGGATAAAGGCGCCCGAGTGATTGGGGTGGTGCTGACAGGCATGCTGGACGACGGCGCTGCCGGGCTGTATGCCATCAAGGCGTGTGGCGGTACCACCATTGTTCAAGACCCGAAAGAAGCGCAGGAGCCCAGCATGCCCCTGAATGCGATAGCCGGAGTTGCAGTCGACCATATTTTGGGGATAAACGCGATGGCCAACATGATTAACACCCTGGCACAGCCGTTAGACGCTGTTCCGCAAGATGCGGCCCCTGTATGGCTGAGAATTGAGCACGCGGTAACCCTGGGGGCAGGCATGGCGCAACTGAGCCGTGTGGGCGTACCGTCGCGATTTACCTGCCCAGACTGCGGCGGTTGTTTATTTGAAATTAAAGAAGGAAAGCCGCTGCGCTACCTTTGCCACACGGGGCACGCATTTAGCTTGTTGAGCGTGGCGGCCCTGCAAGATGAAGCTACCGAGTACGCCATGTGGGCAGCACTGCGTGCATTGCAGGAAAAAGAAGCCATATTGCGCCGACTGGCAGAGTCGCAAGCAACGGACGCTGCTGGTGTGGGCGCTGAGGCACTAGGCGAAGCGGACGAGCTCACTAAGTTTATTCAACAGATGCGAGTCATGGTGCGAAAAAACCCAGAAAGTGAGACGACTTGAGTCTGATGTGATTTATGTTTATAACGAGCGCTGGCGGGCGTGAGGATAGTCTGAACAGCATCTACTTTCAGGATTACGTTACCTGTTTCAGACTTGCCTCCTGTACAAGTCCCCCACCGAAAAGCTCGAATCGTGGTCAGTCACCATCCGGGTTCATTCGACGGGTGGCTGGCGCGCCCAGACCAGCAGCAAGTTATTGGCGGGCATGGCATGTCTTGCCATCAGTTTCAACCCGGCTTTGGCTGCTTCTAAGGCCGCATCTTCAATGCGGCGAATGTCCCAGGTCGGGTTGCGTTCGCGCAGGCTTTGGTCAAACGCCAGGTTGCCCGGTGATGTGGGTACGCCATCTTCAAGGTAGGGGCCATAGGTGAGGCGTTGATCGACGCAAATCCGTCCGGCTGTACATCGCTGGGCTGCCAAGCCCACCCCGGCAGGCCGGATGCAAACCACGCCACATGCTGGCCGGTGCCTGAGGCAATTTCAAGCGCGTTGCCGTGCGCTGGCAACACGCGCATCAGCACATCCAGAATGACCTGCTTGTTTCGGTCAGCGGCAGCGCTGTAGTCGGGTTGAATTTGCATTTGTATCTAAGTTTGCCAATGCTACCCGTCTTGTCGCTAGTGTCCTACCGCTCAATCGCGCCTGCCGTACACGGAGCCGCTTTAAACTGTGTGTATGCCCCCCATCATCCAGCGTATTACCGGGTTTGCCGCCCTTCAGTTTCACCGCCTCGTCAGCCTTGTCAAACGCTATCCCGTTCGGGCGGCCCTGGCGCTGCCGGCGCTGGTGGTGCTCTATGTGCTGGTACTGATTCCATTCACGCCGGGTGTCGGCGACCTGCGCAAAGCCAAGTCTGAACAGCCGTCGGTGCTGTTAGCGTCTGACGGCACTGTGTTGGCCGAATACCGGCGCATCAATCGGCGCTGGGTGGCGCTGGACAAAATTTCGCCCAATGTCGTCAATGCGCTGATTGCGACTGAAGACCACCGCTTTTACAGCCACCACGGGATTGACATCCGCCGGACTCTGGGGGCGCTGGTCAGCACCTTGTCGGGCGAATTGCAGGGCGGCTCAACCATCACCCAGCAGCTGGCGCGCAACCTGTACCCCGAAGAAATTGGCCGCGCCGCCACCATCACCCGCAAGGTCAAGGAAGCGATTACCGCGCTGAAAATCGAGGCGGTTTATTCCAAGGCCGAGATTCTTGAAACCTACCTCAACACCGTGCCTTTTTTGTACAACGCCTTCGGCATTGAAATGGCCGCCCGGACTTATTTCGACAAGTCTGCCGACAAGCTCGATGTGCTGGAAAGCGCCACTCTGATTGGCATGCTCAAAGGCACCAGTTATTACAACCCGGTGCAAAACCCGGAGCGGTCGCTCAAAAGACGTAACCTGGTGCTGGCGCAAATGGCCAAGCATGGCAAGCTGGACCCGGCTCGCCTGGAGGCGTTGAACAAGCGGCCGCTCAAGCTTGACTTCGAGCGTCAGGTCGAGCCGATTGGCCCGGCGCCGCATGTGGCGCAGTATTTGCGCAAATGGTTGGTTGGCTGGGCGGACAGCAAGGGCTACAACATTCATGCCGATGGTCTGCGGGTGCGCACCACGCTGGACGCCAACATTCAAAAGCTGGCCAACCAGGCGGTGACCCGGCAACTGGCGCAATTGCAAAAGTTGGCCGACCGGCAGCGCAAGGCAAAAGGTGACCCGCCGATGCTGCAAGCCGGTTTTTTGGCCATGGACCCGCGCAGTGGCGGGATTCGCGCCTGGGTGGGCAGCCGTGATTTTGCGCAAGAACAGTTTGACCATGTCATCCAGGCGCGCCGACAGCCAGGCTCAACCTTCAAACCTTTCGTTTACGGCGCGGCGTTCATGCAGGGCCTGAGCCCCAACTACACCTTTATCGACCAGCCGGTGGCGATTACTTCTGGCGGCAGCGATGTGTGGTCACCCAGCGATGACACGCCGCCTACCTATCAACCCACCAGTCTGCGCGATGGCCTGGCCTATTCCAAAAACACCATTACCGCCCAGCTGGTTCAAAAAATCGGACCTGAAAGTGTAGGGAATTTGGCCCAGGCTCTTGGGGTCAGGCAAAGCAAGCTTGACCTGGTGCCGTCGCTGGCGCTGGGCACCAGCCCGGTGACACTGCTGGAAATGGTGACCGCCTACGGCACCATTGCCAACGGCGGTGCTTACCAAACGCCTTTTCTGGTGGCCAGCGTCGAAGACCGCAACGGCAATTTGCTTGAAGCATTTGCGCCAGTGCGTGAGTCAGCACTGGCCATGCCGCGTGCCACTTCTTTGGTGCTGGTGGACGCGATGCGCGGCGTGATTGACCAAGGAACGGGCAGCGCGATTCGCCAGCGCTACGGCATACAGGCCGATGTGGCCGGAAAAACCGGTACCACTCAGGACTACACCGATGGCTGGTTCATCATGATGAATCCCCAGCTGGTGGCCGGCGCGCGCGTGGGTTTTAACGACAACAGCGACACCATGGGCTCCTGGGGGCAGGGCGCCCGCAGTGCGCTGCCCATCGTCGGGGATGTGTTTCAGGGCGCGTTTAAGAGCCGCTGGCTTGACGCCAATGCCCAGTTCGACATCCCGCGCAGAATACCGTCGCCGCCTCAGCCGTTGCCAGAAGGCCAGCAGCCGCTACCGCAAAACGATCCATTGGCAGATCTAGTCAACAGTATTTTTGGCAAATTGCTGAAGCAAATTCAGTAACGGCGGCTTTTGATCAGCTTACGCCGACAGCTGCAAAACAGAGATTTAATAGAAATACAAGATATCTTGTAAAACTGGATTTCCATTGTTGTGATTATTGAAAGATAAACATGCGTACCAGCTTGCGAATCGATGACGATCTGTACCGCCAAGCCAAGGTCAGCGCGGCAAGCCAAGGCCTGACCATCACCAAATATCTTGATCAGGCAATTCGGCTGCAACTGGTCTACGGTGCCAGCGGTATGGCGCCAAGGCATGCCAATGCAACCAAACCCCTTTCACTGCCGATTTGCACTGTGGCGTTAAAACGCAGTGACACGACCGTCGATGATCTCAATGCAGCAGAAATGCTGCTAGATGCGCAAGAAGCTGCGCGCTTTACCCAACAATTCAACCAACAGTTCAACCATAAAGTCAGCAGAGCTTAAAGCATGGCGATCAATACAAGCAACCAGGCACTGGACTGGGTGATTGATGTCAACGTGCTGGTCAATGCCTACATCGCCCAAACGCCCGCACAGCTGCTTTGCAAAACCTAGCTGCAGGCAACCCTGCAGAACACCAGCATGACCGTATGGCTGCCCACCGCCACCAAGCTTGGCTTCGTCAAGCTGCTGGGCAGCGGCGTCATCACCCAGCAGCCGGAACCCTTTGGGCTGCTACATTCCTTTCTGGACACGCTTGCACAACACGGTGCAAAAGAAGCTTTGCCTGGCGCAAACCACGCCACGTTCTGGCGCATCGCCAAAGGCGTGATTGGCACCAAAGGCAATGACATCACCGACAGCCACATGGCCGCCACCGCACTGGAGCTCAACGCAACCTTGGTCACTTGCGACAAAGGCTTTGCGCGCTTTACCGGGCTGAAGGTGTTAGACCCGGCAGCGGCTTTGTAAACACTGTTTTCAGGCCTTTTCTGGTGCTAAAAATGGCTGTAGACCAATTAATACAGGCGCAAGTAGCTCCTGAATACGTAGCAAATAAAAGTAGCGGAATTTGCCTGAGCAACGTCTTTGCGGCTAACTAAACCCAAATTTGGGTTGCTTTGTACCCAAATTGGGGTTTATGTGCGGCTTGCCATCTTTGCTGCTTTGGCCCGCGCATATGGCACTTTGACGCCATAGGCTGCTGCCAGTGCTTCGGCTTGTTTTGCGGATTGCGCCAACGCTTTTTGTAGCTCTTTGGGCGATGGCGTTAGAAAGTTTTGTTGCGACATATTCTTCAACGCAGCTGCATCAAACTTCTGCAAAACAGCTTGATTTATCGCGCCGATTTTGTGTAATGCGCTTGCCGAGAAATGAATGGCCTCAAAAGCGCCGGATTTATAGGTTTTACGAATATTCGCCATACATCACCTGATTTAAATTTGACCTCGGTACAAATCAGCCACCGGAAAGCACAAATCGTAGTCACCCCACACCAAATCACCATGCTCTAGGCGAAAGCTTTGAAACTTTTCAGGCTGCAAAAAAGCCCGAATCCCAGGGTGCTGAGATTGGCTTAAAAATCGCTTGAAGTCGACCGTCTTGTCTGCGCCATCGTTGAAGTGAATGTGCAGTTTGTAGTCAGGCTGGTATTGCGCTGTTTGTATTGAGATCAGTCCAGAGTTCATTTGAGCCTGTTGTCAATTTGTTCCGAATCAAACGCCCTGTGCAGCGAAATTAGGCAACAGGAAATCGCTTTTCAACCTCGCCCAAAAAAATCTGCGCGTGTTGCAAGGCCCAAAGCGCTTCTTCTTCAGTGATCGGGTCGCCTTTGTAGTCAGCTACCAGCCGAAGATCTTCAGTACGATTAAACGCTCGGCCAAGCTCCACAGGAAATAAACCCGGCTTGACCAAATGCAGCGAAAAAGCTGCGATCAAACCACTGTGCGTCTTGGCAATCTCAGGCGGTACAGACGCTTTTGACGCAATCAGTGCAGCCCTGGCTGCATCAAACATGGCGTAGTAAGCCCGGTTGCATGCACCATCGTTGTCACCATCTAGCAAAAGCTTGTCGGCACTTGCCAGTGCGCGCCGCGCTTTGGTCATCAAATCATGTGCGTTCATAAAGTGATTCCGTCACGCGCAATGTTAAAAAGCAAGTGTGGGTTGCTGTATTTTTCTGGGTGTGCCCATTCGGTTTCCCAAACGGGCAGCGGCTGAATGCGGATGCCCGTATCCAGCAGAATGTCGTAGGCAATGTCGTTCATCGCCATCTTGGTTTTGATGAATGGCCCAACTGCCCCTTTAAGGATGATGGCCACGTCTGCGTCGCTCTCATCATGCTCGGTGCCGCGTGCACGGCTGCCGAACAAGATTGCCTTTTGGGTTGGGTAGGCGTGCGCTACGCGCTCTGCGAATGCGCGAGTGGCGGTTAGCGTCTTGACTGGGATGTGAGAAGCACTCATACCTTCGTATTGTTGCCGAAAAGACGGTGCTGCAAAAACTGCAGCAAACCGTCAGCCAGGTATTTTTTGCCGTGTCCACCGCACGATGTCGCTGGCGCTCATGGCACCGGCCTGGCGGGCCACTTCACGGCCATTGACGAACAACGCCAGCGTCGGAATGCTGCGGATCTGGTAACGGGCCCCCAGCGCCCGCTGCGCCTCGGTGTCCACCTTGGCCACGCGCACTCTAGGTTCCAGCTGGGCGGCGGCCTGCACGTAGCCAGGGGCCATCTGGCGGCATGGGCCGCACCACGGCGCCCAAAAGTCCACAAGCAGCGGGATCTGGTTGCGCTGTAGGTGCTTGTCAAACGCGGCCTCAGTCAGGTCGTCCGGCTTGCCAGTAAACAGCGGCTGCTTGCACTGCCCGCAGTCAGGTGCGCTGGCAAGCTGGTCTGCACGCACGCGGTTGGTGGTTTGGCAATGGGGGCAGACGATGTGCAAGGATTCACTCATACGTCTCAGTTTGAGGTGGGTGCGCTGGAATGCAAGACCAAGGTAACCGCTTAAGATCACCCTTGAACATTTTTACCTCAACTGAAAGCACACCATGTCGATCATTGTTTCCCTAATCGTCTATCTCATCGTTTTAGGCCTGATTTACTGGCTGGTGAATATGCTGCCACTTCCAGCCCCATTCGGGTTGATCATTCGCATCTTGTTTGTACTGCTTGCAGTGCTGGCGTGTTTGAGTCTGTTGGGTGTGGTGAAAGGCAGCTACCTGCCCATCATTCGGATTTAGTCCAAAACCAACTTGTTAACGCGCCATCTGGTGGCACTGCCCGCAGTTGGGCGCGCTGGCGAGCTGGTCCGCACGCACGCGGTTGGTGGTTTGGCAATGAGCGCTGTGCAGGGATTTGCTCATACAGGCTAGCTTGTGACTGGTGCATTGGAATGCGGGGCTTGCCGGATTGCCCTGCCTGAGTCCGGGGCAGCTTCCAATTCATCCGCTCCTGTTTTCATAGCTGCTTGTGCACATATCCATTGGCCTGGAGGCCTAAAAAATAGGTAAAAACAGGCGAAAAACTGCATTTCAGGGCTTTTTCAGGCCTGAACCTGCCCTAAGTCGGTCTTTTTACGTCAAAAACTGGCAGTTTAGACCATCAAAAGTAGCCAAAAACCAATGAATACGGGCGCAATTAGCTCCTGTATTGATAGCGTCGGGAGATTAGTTGGAGCCTGACCTCACTTGTTTCACCCGCTAAGTTGCTCAGCGCTCAACGCTGAGTTCGCTAGGCAAAAATCCTTCGGGTTAGGTCTAGCGCCATTTTCAATCCAAGAAATTACCCATGCAACTTGATGTGAGATCAAAGGAGGAACCGCATCACCGATCTGCCTATAACAATTAGATAGTTGCCTGCCTTTAAACGCAAACTGAATTGGAAAGCCTTGAAGGAAAGCCATTTCTCCAATAGATAAAAGGCGATCCTCCGTCGGGTGCGTATATCTACCGTTACCCACATGGCTGCATTCGCGCTTTATTGTTGGCGCGGGCTGGTTCAAAGCCATACGCCCGTATACATCTTTATATGACCCCGTATTTCCAGCTGCTATTTTTTTCTTCATTGAAGGTATCAGCAGCTCTTGGTGAGTTGTCGCAATATCAGTCCACGACCCTCCATCTTTGGGAATTGCGATGGCTCGTTTCAGCACCTCGTCAGTTAGATGGGGAAATCTTTTGTCCAAAGTTTGAGGGATTTGACGATCCAAGGCCGAAAGTCTACTCAATGCACTTCCAACTGTTGCAGTAGACTTTATCGAAAAGCCCTGCCAAAGATCTTTTAAGCCTCGAACCTCGCGGTCCCTGCTCGCGATAAGAATAACTCGCTCTCTTTGTTGCGGCAGTCCAAAATCATTCAGGTTAAAAATTTCTACTTTATATGAGTAACCGATGTTTTCGAGTACGTGCAGTATTGTTTCGAGATGTTGGGCATGGTTGCCCTGAAGTGCCTCACGTGCATTTTCGTAAACAAAATACTTAGGACGAATTTCGAAGATGAGATGGGCAATTGCGCTGGTTAGTTCATTTCGATCGCCATCAACAAAATGATTTTCAGGCTTTGCACGCGTGAAATCAGTGCACGGTGGGCAAGCCAGCAGAACGCCTTCAAAAATTTCGCCACGCAAAAGCTCGGTGGCAATTTGAAGAATATTCTCTCGATTTAGAACCGTATTTTTGGGTACGACTCCGCAGTTGGCAAAGTATGTTTTGTTGCAGTCACTTGCTTGATTCTTTGCTGATGGCTTTGTAAGTTCTGCATCAACCGCGGCAACGAGCTTGAAGCCTGGATGGGTATGAAAACCAAAAGACATTCCACCCGCACCGGAGAAAAAATCAATTGTGGGAAGAATACTGGTGGTTCGAACCACTTAGGTCGCTTTCAGCAGAATAGTCCGCAAAACTTCTGCGCGACTAATTCGGTTTGATCTGTCGGCGGTAGCCTGAACAGTAGTTTTGAAATATTTCTGTAAATTTTGATCACCCGACGACATCTTCATTTCTGTGTCAACCGCAGCGTAAAAGTTAAGCAGTTCCGTACGTAGTACCCCCAAATTCAAGGTTAGTTTTTCAAGATTAATGATCCTGTCTAATTCAACGAGAAGTACAAACAGATCAGCTTTTTTCCAAACGCGAAGATTCACTGGCAAGCGAATGAGTCTCAGCATTGAAACTACTTTGGTAAATCGTTTCAATAGGTTGTCAGCTTCAGGTAGTTCATCGTTGTATTTTTCGAGAAACGGCTGGACTTCCGACTCCCGATGAAAATACGTGCTCATCATCGTAATAAGTAACGATAGCGAAAAAACAATGTCACTCATTCGACGAACTTCACGGTCGCTAAACACGTTGTACCGTTCAAAAAAGTAGGAGCCGGCAACTCGTTCACCAAGTCGTTTCAATTGCCCTTGGAACTCGGCGTTTTGACGCTCCATTTTGTTCACGCCGTATGACGTTCTATTTATGCGTTTGAACACGTCACGGACGATTTCAATATCTGAAATGCCCAGGTTCCGAACTGCAACTTGGTAGTTTAGAAATTCTGTTTTTTGCTCGTTTGAAAGATCTTGGTAAGGCTGAATATCTTTCTCCAGTTTCAAAGCTTTCGACCCTTTGAAGTACTGGTGAATTGTTGTAATTCGTTGTTGCCCATCTACTAAAGCTTCGACGCTTTTAGCGGTCTCCAAATCAGCTTCGATTACGGCTAAATAAATTTCTGGGAAGGGATACGATTTTAAAACCGTACGTAGGAATTCATTTTTGTCTTTTTGATCCCAAACCAACCGCCTTTGAAAATCAGGGCGTGGCATCAACGCGCCAGAGTCAAGCTTTTCAAGCAACTCCATAATCCGGCGAGTAGAAGCCGATGTATTAAGTTTGGGCTCTGTCATTTTGTTCCTTAATTTTTCTAATTCCGTTAGCGTGATAGCCAGTTAAAAATTTGTCATCAAAGTAAAGTCCAACTTTGACAGCTACCGGTACTATTTTTCGCTGGTTAATTTCATTTACCTTTGCATCCCATGTAACTCTCTGGTCGTACTCGCCAGTGCCAGGTAAGTGGTCTGGTCTTACCCAGCCATGAGTTAAAAAATAACTAAAGCTATTAGATTCCTGGTTTCCTATCCAATTCCCACGAGTCGTGTAACCGCCATCACTGTAAAACTCATACACTTTTCTCCAATGGGACAAAAATGTGGCTTGTGAGATCACTGCAACATCAACATCAGAAAAATCATCAAAAGTAGAGAACTGCGGACGATCTGGTGTGTTCCGCTTTTGATTAGCCGGTTTCCTAAAAAGACGAAAGCCTAGTTTTGCCGATCCAACTACGCACACAGATGTAACTGGCACTTTAAAGCTATCAGCCACTGCAATGCGCAAATCGCGCTCCTGGTCGTCACTAAGATGCTCACTTCGCGCCGCAAGAATATGTTTTTGGGCTATGCGTTCACATGACATATCACTTTTTTTAATGTCTACTAAAAATGACTGCAACCGGGTCAATTTGGTCATATCACTTCCCCCACCCATCCTTCAACCCCACAGCTAAATTAAACACCAGCCTCCCCGTCGCATGATCCACCCGATCAGCCGCAAAGTAGCCGTGCCGCTCAAACTGAAACTTGTCGTCGGCATTTGCGGTTGCCAGTGACGGCTCGACCACTGCTTGCATCACCGTCAGGCTGTTGGCATTCAGGTTTTGCAAAAAGTCAGCGCCGCCTGCTTCGGGGTGGGCCTCTTTAAACAGTCTGTCGTACAGGCGCACTTCAGCTTGCAGGGCGTCGGCTACGGCTACCCAGGTGATGACGCCTTTTACTTTGACGGCATCTGAGCCGGGGGTGCCGCTTTTGGTGTCGGGTATCAGCAGGGCTTGTACTTCAGTGACTTTGCCCGACGCGTCTTTTGTGCAGCCTGTGCATTCGATGACGTGGCCGTATTTCAATCTGACCTTGTTGCCGGGGAATAATCTGAAAAAACCTTTGGGCGGTGTTTCTTCAAAGTCTGTGCGTTCTATCCAGACCTCTTTACCGATTTTGAAATGGCGCTTGCCCAGGTCGGGGTGGTGCGGATGTACAGGGGCGGTGCATTCGTCCAACACACCCACTCCATGCAGCTCATCCCAATTCGTCAACACCAGTTTGATCGGGTCCAGCACGGCCATGGCGCGGGGGGCTGTGCCGTCTAGCGTTTCGCGCAGGCAGCCTTCGAGTGTTGAGTAGTCAATCCAGCTGTCGCTTTTGGTCACGCCTATGCGTTCGGCAAACAGTTGCAGTGCTTCGGGCGTGTAGCCGCGGCGGCGCAGGCCGACTATTGTTGGCATGCGGGGGTCGTCCCAGCCGCTGACTTTGCCTTCGTTGACCAATTGCGCCAGCTTGCGTTTGCTGGTGAGCACATACGTCAGGTTGAGCCGGGCGAACTCGTATTGGCGGGGTGCGGGGCTGGCTAGCAGGCCACCTTCAATCAGGCGCTCAAGCAACCAGTCGTACCAAGGGCGCTGGTCTTCAAACTCGAGTGTGCAAATGCTGTGGGTGATCTGCTCCAGTGCGTCTTCAATCGGGTGGGCAAAAGCGTACATGGGGTAGATGCACCACTTGTCGCCGGTGTTGTGGTGGTGTGCGCGGCGAATGCGGTAGATGGCCGGGTCGCGCAGGTTGATGTTGGGGCTGGCCATGTCGATTTTTGCTCTTAAAACCATAGCGCCATCCGCATGTTTTGCTTGGGCCATCTGCCTAAAACGGTCTAAGTTTTCTGCGGACGAGCGGTTGCGGTAAGGGCTATCAATGCCCGGCTTGCCAAAGTCGCCCCGGTTGGTGCGCATTTCGTCTGCTGTTTGCTCGTCAACATAGGCCAAGCCAGCTTCAATTAAATACTCAGCCGCGCGGTACATGAAGTCAAAGTAATCGCTGGCTTGGTACGGTTTGCTGTCACCATCTTGTGTCCAGTCAAAGCCCAGCCACTTCACCGCATCAATGATGCTGTTGACGTATTCAACGTCTTCTTTTTCAGGGTTGGTGTCGTCAAAGCGCAAGTGGCACACGCCGCCGTAGTCGCGCGCCAGGCCAAAGTTCAGGCAGATGCTTTTGGCGTGGCCAATGTGCAGATAGCCGTTGGGCTCTGGCGGAAAGCGCATGCGCACTTTTTGCGTGTCGATGGGCCCTGCCGCGTGGTGTGCGGCGTCGCCCGGGCTACCGCCCCAGTGGCGGCCTTGGTAAGTACCTGTTGCCAGGTCTTTTTCAATGATCTGGCGTAAAAAGTTGCTAGGTTTGGCGTTTGGGGTCGTGGCTGTGGTCGTAGGTGCGGGCAAGTTCATTGCCTGATTTTAAAGCTGTGCTACGCCTTGGGTGATCACTAGCGTTGAATCGAAAAAAAACCTGCATGAGCAGGTTTTTTTAGTTTGGCAAGCGCCAACTGATTACATGGCTTTCCAGAAAATGTAATCAGCTTGGTACGGCAGAGTGAGCTTGTCGCCAATGTCGGCTGGGCCACAAGCTTTGCTCAAGTCCTGGCCACCTTTGGTGTTGATGCGCTGAATGTACGTGACATTTTGCATAGCACCCGCTGCCATGCCAGGCACACCTTTAGACAACTGAGTCGCAATGTTGGTACTACCCAAAACAGGCGATATGGCTATTTGGGTGCCAACAACCGTTGAGCCGTCCATGTGCGTCCACGTAGCGGGGGGGCCGCTGTAGGTTCCGACTGTTTTACCGGTTCGGTCAATCAGATCAGCTTTTGGTGTGACCAAAGTCCAGCCGGGTTGACCCGTTGCAGCGACGTTGTTACGGCATTCGTAATTTAAAACGCCCACGCCTGTGGTTTCAAGCGCCACCACGTTGCCTGCTGGTACGCGAATTGATTCAACCAGCTTGTCCTGGCTGTACTCTTTGGCGGGCGGTTTGGCTGTTGAGCAAGCAGCCATGAGAAAGGCGGTGCTTGTAACCAGGCAAAGTGTGCCAATTGCGCTTTTGCCGTTAGCACGCGCTGTGTTGTGGGTTGATTTCATATGTCCTCTTGTGTTGTGATGTAACAGTCATAGTAGACGGCGTAATCAGGTAAAACAGCGTAGGACAGATGTCTCATGCCGTGCCGTCCACGACCTGCACAATTGCTGTTAGCACTCGGACAGCGCGCTAAAAATCTGCTTTCTAATGATTGCTGCGGCTGTATTAGCTAAGTTTTATTAGGCCTTTTTAGCAGCATAAAGCGCAGTGCTCGCCAGCGATAATCGCGCCACAACAACGGAGTTTTACGTGGACATCATCTTGCTAGTCAAAGCCGCCATCATGGGCATCGTCGAGGGACTGACTGAGTTTTTGCCGATCTCGTCAACCGGGCATTTAATTTTGGCTGGCGCGCTGCTGGGGTTTGACGACGAAAAGGCCAAGGTGTTTGACATTGCCATCCAAACCGGGGCGATATTTGCGGTGATTCTGGTTTATTGGCAAAAGATTCGCTCGACGCTGGTGGCGCTGCCGACTGACAGGCAAGCGCAGCAGTTTGCGCTGAATGTGTTGATTGCTTTTATCCCGGCGGTTGTTTTGGGGCTGCTGTTTGGCAAAGCCATCAAGGCGAATTTGTTCACGCCTACTGTCGTGGCCACAACTTTTATTATTGGCGGTTTTATTATTTTGTGGGCTGAAGCACGGCACAAAAATAATCCTGGCGCTACCCGCGTGCACGACGTGGACGACATGACCACTGGCGACGCCGTCAAGGTTGGGCTGGTGCAGTGCCTGGCCATGATTCCGGGTACCAGCCGCAGCGGGGCCACCATTATTGGCGGCATGCTGCTGGGCTTGTCGCGCAAGGCGGCGACTGACTTTTCTTTCTTTTTGGCGATGCCCACGCTGATAGGTGCGGGCGCTTACAGCCTGTACAAAGAACGTGCGCTGCTGTCGGTGGGTGATATACCTATGTTTGCAGTGGGCCTGGTCTTTGCATTTTTAAGTGCCTGGCTGTGCATTCGCTGGCTGTTGCGCTACATCTCAAGCCACAGCTTTGTGCCTTTTGCCTGGTACCGCATCGGCTTTGGCATTTTGGTACTGGTGTCGGCGAAGTTGGGGTGGATCACCTGGGCGGCTTGACGCTTACCTTAACGATCATCTTGACGTCATGTTCAGCAGCGCTGCCTCAACCGCAGCAGCGCAAGCCAGTGGGTTTTCCATCGGGAAAAGGTGGGTACCGTCCAGCATCATGACGCGTCCCTGCGTGACTTTTTGAGTCAAAGTCATGCCTACCCGCCGAATTTCTTGCGACTGCCTGCCGCCAATGAAAGTTACCGGGCATTGAAGCGGGTGGCGTTTGAGCAGGGTTTCCAGATTGTCGGGCAGGGTGTTGTAGATGGCGGTTTCTATGGCGCGGTCAAAACTTAAAGCTCGTTGACCATCAATGTCGTGCGTACCGTGCTCTACGTAATCTTGCAGGCTTTGGGGATGCCATGACGCGAATAGCTTTTTGCCAGTGAAATGGGCTAACGCGTCACCTTGCGTCGGCCATTGGTGTTTGCGTTTGCGGCTGACAGCACCGGGCGAAACAGAATGAACCAGCTTTGTGCGTTTGGCAAGCCCCAAACTCGTTGCTCGCCAGCCGCCAATGACGGGCGCGTCAAGCAACACTACGCCGCGCACGGCTTTACCGCCCAGCTCAGGGTGTTGCATGGCGCACATCAGGCTTAAAAAACCACCGAGTGAATGGCCTACCAAATACGCCGCCTGGCCCGTTTTTGTGACCTCGTCAGCACTGAAGTCGGCCAACTGTTGCACCAGATTCGGCCAGTTGCTGGTGACCGGGTAAGCCGGGTCATGGCCGAGTTTTTCAAGGGCTGCGACGCTGTAACCGCGCTGTTGAAGACTGCCAGTCATGACGCCATAGGTGCTGGCCGGAAAGCTGTTGCCATGCGAGAAGATGACGAGGGGTTGGGGCGAGGTGGTTGTCACTGGCTTGGTGTTTGTCGGTATCACGGCATTATGGTTGGCGCGCACGGGCTGTTGTGTCGCCAGCGCGCATAAAAAAAGCCGTCTTTCGACGGCTTTTTTACTTCACTTGGTAGCGCACCCTGCAAAACGGCAGAAAACTTTTTAAAGAGTCTTCCGGGCTTTTTGCTGCTGGTTAGGCAGCGAGGGCCAAGGCTTTCACCTTGGATGACAGGCGGGACTTGTCACGCGCTGCCTTGTTTTTATGAAAGATACCTTTGTCGGCAACGGTGTCGACAATACTCTGCGCTTTAGCAAAAGCATCTTTGGCTTTTTCTTTGTCGCCCGCTGCAACGGCTTTTTCAACGTTTTTCACAGCGGTGCGGTATTTGGAGCGCAGCGAGGTGTTTGCGGCGTTGAGTTTGACGTCCTGGCGGACGCGTTTGCGGCCTGATGCCAGGCGCGGGTTCTTTTTCTTGGGTTTGGCGGTTGCCATAATTTATTTCCTTTGGGGTTCAGACAAGTCTGAAAATGGTCTGCGGATGATAAAAGCGAAGCCTCACATTATAGCGCGGCAGCGTTTAATAGCCTGCGCTTGCTAGACCCGCGGCCTACCGTCGGGCAATTGCCCTGTATATTTTTTGAAATCACGCGCGATGGGGGCGGTGATGCGCGAAAAGCGGGCAGCGCGCGCCTTTCAAAAGAATATCCAGTGCAACCGCCCAGCGGTCTCCGCTATGCAAGCTGTGATTTTGTGAAGGATCCAGTTTGTTGCCCTGCCGTAAACTCCAGCCGTGTCACTTTTCAAATCCGCCTCCACCGTCTCTGCTTTTACGCTGGTTTCCCGCATCACGGGTTTGGTACGCGAGCTGTTGATAGCCGCCACCTTTGGTGCCAGCGCCATGACTGATGCGTTTAACGTGGCGTTTCGTATTCCCAATCTCTTTCGGCGGCTGTTTGCCGAAGGCGCTTTCAGCCAGGCTTTTGTACCTGTGCTGGCGGCAAGTAAAACGCAAAACGGCGACGAACACACCAAGCTGGTGATTGACCGGGTTGCCACGCTTTTAAGTTGGGCGTTGCTGCTGACCTGCGCCTTAGGCGTGGCTGCCGCGCCGTTTTTGGTTTACGCCATGGCTAGCGGATTAAAGCAGGACCCGCGCGGTTTTGAGGCGGCGGTGTTCATGACGCGCTGGATGTTTCCGTACATAGGTTTTATGTCGTTAGTGGCGCTGTCCAGTGGCGTGCTCAATACCTGGCGGCGCTTTGCTGTGCCAGCGGCCACGCCAATACTGCTGAACCTGGCCATGATTGCGGCGGCCTGGTTTGGCGCGCCGTGGTTTAAAACGCAGGGCATTGAGCCGATTTATGCGCTGGCCGCTGGCGTGATGCTGGGTGGTGCTTTGCAGTTGGCGGTACAAATCCCGGCGCTGCTCAAGTTGGGCATGTTGCCCAAAATCAGCTTCCGGTGGTCTGCGGCCAAACAGGCCTGGGCTGACCCTGCCACCCAGAACATC